>JBBIPU010000241.1:0-4225 GCA_037442685.1 Draconibacterium sp.
TTAATTGGCTGAATATATGCTGAATCTGTTTTGACTGCTTCAACTTTAACGGTATCGGCTTTCACTTTTTCAATCTTTACTGAATCTTGAGCATATATTATGAATCCAAACAAAATTAAAACTGAAAACAAAACAATTCTTTTCATAAACTGGTTATTTATAACATGTTATCAAAACTAAACACCGGTTGCCAATATCAGGATTAAACTATTCTGAAATTACAATTTCCAGCCCTCGCGATATGTATGTTTTATCCATTCCTCACACATTTCCTGAGCATTCCATTCCACTCTTTTTCTCGATTCATCATCCACTCTCTTGGAAACAATATCCGAAGAATATGGTAAGAGTTTTGTGGTCACAAGTTTTTCGTCAGATGAAATATTGGTTACCTTCATATTTTCACTGTCCCAAAGTAATGTTTTTTTGAGCGACTGCATCCTGACTGCAAGATTTCCCATCACCACGAATTCGTTAAAAGGACCTGCATATTCAAAACGCGAAGCTGGTTTTCCGCCATTTTTGCAGCAGTTCACAAAATGCATTTCATGCCGGCCTCCTCCTTTTTGATCATCCGGAATTCTTTCAAGATTGATTTTTGGCTTCGGAATAAATTCAGCACCATTTTTATAAACTTTCCACTTTGCACCGTAACTCTCAGCAATAAGTGTTGCCTCAGAACCGATAAACATAAATCCGCCACCTGGATCCATCGGTGCATCAAGTGGTAAATCAAACGGTCGTGCAGGCATAAATCCTCCGTCGTACCAGGTTAATTTCAGTTCAGGAAAAGAACAAAACGGTAAATTCCTGCGTGCAGGAAAAAGATAGGATACCATGCCTGCAACCGGAGCGCTTTCGGTATTCACAAGCGATGAACTTGCCTGGAATGCCGACGGTGCGCCTAATTGAAGGGCAAAATAAGGAACATCAAGCAAATGACATCCCATGTCGCCAAGGGCACCTGTGCCAAAATCCCACCAGCCTCTCCAAATCCAGGGATGATATTCCGGATTGTAAGGCCGCATTTTTGCAGGCCCGATAAATAAATCCCAATCAAGAGTTGCGGGAATTTCAACCTCCTTAACCGGCATGGGCATCCCCTGTCGCCAGATTGGTCTGTTAGTCCATACATGCGCTTCATTCACTACTCCCAGACAGCCACTTTGCACAATTTCAGCCACTTCGTAAACCGAATCGCTTGAATGTCCTTCGTTTCCCATTTGGGTCACCACTCCAGTCTTTTTAGCAATCTCAGTCAAACGTCTCGATTCCCAAACCGAATGAGTCAATGGTTTCTGCAAATAAGTGTGTTTTCCCATTTCCATGGCTGCTGCTGCGGCCAATGCATGAGTGTGGTCGGGAGTGGCAATAACAACTGCGTCAATGTCCTTTTGTTTTTCCAGCATCTCCCTGAAATCCTTGTATCGTTTTGCATCAGGATATTTTTCAAAAACAGGTTTGGCATAATCCCAGTCAACATCGCACAATGCAACTATATTCTGACCAACCATGTTGTTCAGGTTAACTTTTCCTTTCCCGCCGATTCCAATGCCGGCAATATTCAGTTTATCACTTGGTGGAATGTGACCAAGTCCGGAAACAGCGTGCCCCGGGATAATAGTAAAGCCCGCCAGTGCAGCGGTTGTTGAACCGATAAATTTCCGGCGCGACAAGTTCAGATTTTTTTCAGATTTCATAAGTCTCAATTTTTGAAGTTTTACATAAACATAAATTTATCGATTTCAACGGTTTTTAATCAACAATTTTCAAAATAATTATTGCTTCTGAGAATGAAGGTTAAAATTAATTCTTTGACAATTTAAAATCCCGTGTTTTTAATGGATGTTAAGGAAAAGGAAAGCATGAAATAATTATTTGAAGTTGCAGATTATTAAGGAAAAAAGAAACAAGGAAAACTACGTTATCTTTCTTTACTGCCGAAAATAATATCGATTACCGGCCACAGTTGAGTATGATTTCCAAAAGGGTATTTTCCCCACGAAAGCACGTAACCTCCTTTTAAACGGAAAGAACCTTTGGTTTTCCACATAATTGTCCCGAAATTTTCAATAAAAATATTCTCACTGTCACGGGTGATCAGAAACAATTTCAGGTTTTCCTCGAAGAACAGACTTTTTGATAAAGTTCCTTTGAATGTAACTCCTGTTTTAATTGAAACACCTTCGTAATAATTTGCCATGCGGGGATAAATCAAAGGAAGATCGATGGTTGCATTGTAATCGGGTTTAGTTTTCCTGATTGAAAAGGCAAATCCGGCATCAGCTGAAAACAGTGAGGAAGTTCCGACAGGTTTTGAAATAATAATTGAGTTGGCCAGTGAAAGAATAAAATCAAAGTCGTATTGCGGAGAAATTAAACCACCGGTACCTTTAAAACTGACCAGATTGAGAAAGAGTGTCGGATAACTTACCGAATGTTCGCTTGCAACCTGAAATTCACCGATCTGCCCGTGTGAAATCTTTACCCCTGCATTTGGAAGCAGCGGCATAATAAAAATATTCGACCTGAGTTCCAGTTTATCATTTAATCCAAGCCTGAAAGGTTGAAAAATACCTGTTTCCCATTTTCCTTTATCAATCAGATATGCAGTGTTATACCCCCAGCTTTTAAACAAAATGCTTTCCTGTGAAAATGTTAAATCCGGAATAGTGAAAAATGCAAAAGCAAGATAAATCCAGAGATTTTTCGGGAGTTTTTTGTGCTTCAATATCTTTGAACAAATGCTTTTCATATTCACTGTTTGCGATTTAATAAAACCAGTTTTCCGCCAACGGGAGCATGATCTGATTCATTGAAAAAATCCTGCCTGACAAACGACTGACCGCTTTGCCAGTGACTATTGGTGAAAAGGTAATCAAGAGTGCGGTCCCAGAAATGATCTGGCCGGGTAGTATGCGTAAAATAAGCTTCCTGGTTTTGCAAGTAATCATTGGGCGAAATTGCGCTTTTATATTCTTCATAAAAAGGAACCAGCCATTCCGTTTCCGGAGTATAATTGCTACCGTCCTTGTGCATCGGGTTATCTCCCTCTTTGTGAAACGACTCATTGGAACACATATCTTCAATACAATAATCGGTTTTTGTACTTCCGGGAGGTAGGGTATTCAGGTCTCCCCCGGCCACAAAAATGGCACCTGTCAAAGAAATGCGGTCAAGTTCATTTTTAAATTCCTCCAGATGCTGGTGTTTTGTATCGTCGGTGGCAAAAGCAGAAGCGTGGATATTGACAACATAAAAATCATCAAATCCGGGGATTTCAACTTTGGCTTCAACCATACAACATCGTTCGTAAAAATATCTTTCTAATTTAATCTGGTCAGTTCTGAGATCAAGCTGAATTCTTTTGCTATCCTTTAACGGCCATCTTGAAAATATGGCATTTCCCTCATCCATTCTTCCCAAACCGTCGCTGGGAATAAACTGCGCTTTCCATTGCGAACCATAAACAACGTAGTTAAAATAGGTGTTTTCAAGCAGCCAATTCAACTGGTCGAAATAACCCGATCTTGTTGAATTGATATCGACTTCCTGAAGCAAGAGCACGTCCGGTTTAACCAGATTGATCCGGTCGGCAATCATTTGCAGATCAGGCATAATTTCTTCTTTGGTGTAAACAACCTTGTATCCACAAGCATCGCCAAACCAGGGCCCGCGACCGATACCAAACCTCATATTCCAGGTCATTACAAGAATTGTGGAATCAGGAGTAGTTACCTGGGTTTTTTGTGATTTTTCAAGATAATTTGCCGGTTCTTCTTCATCGAAGCTGGTAGCTGGCATTTCGCACGAATTGAAAAGTAATTGAACAATGAACAGAACTAAACTCAGAATGGAAAAATATCTTTGAATTTTATCTTTCATACCGTACCGCGATTATCTTCAGGAAATATACTGAAATAATCTGATTTTCTGATCATTATTTATTTTTTTTACTTAAGCTGAAACCGGAATTTCCCTGCTTGTTATACCTTTTAATTCGATTGAATTGGAATTTTGAGAATTGTCCGGCTAAATCAAGGTTTTTTATTCGAAAGCCTATTGTTCCGGTTCAGTTGTATTTTTATTGTCATGGTTTTAAAGTGCTGTTTGATTATCAGTTTAAAGTCAGGCCTGATCTGCAGATTCGATAATTTCGCTGTTTAAGATCAGAATATTTACCTCGTTCTTTTAAAATATGAAAATTGCTGCAAATCCGGTGAAA
>JBBIPU010000242.1:0-1236 GCA_037442685.1 Draconibacterium sp.
AAATGTATTCAACATATTAACCAAAAATCGATGAAAAAAGAAATTTCAAACTTGATTGATTCTTATCAGGAAGGTAAGACCAACCGCCGCAGTTTTATGCGTAAACTGGCAATAATTACAGGAAGTACAGCTTTTGCTGCAATAGCGCTTCCTGTTCTGAATGATAATAACCTGAGTGCATCAGAAAAAAAACAAAAAGCAATGGAACTAATTGAAGGAATGATTACTTACCCGGGTTTTACAGGCGAAATGAAAGCTTTTGAAGCCAAACCCGACAAAGGGAAAAAATTCCCGGCTGTGATTGTGATTCACGAAAACCGCGGACTGGTGCCGCACATTAAAGATGTTACCAGCAGAATGGCTGCCGAAGGATTTCTGGCACTTGCGCCCGATGCGCTTTCTCCGGTTGGCGGAACACCTGAAGATATTTCAAATGTTGGCAGTCTGTTCGCAAAGCTGAATCCGGAAGAGACAGTGAAAAACTTTGTGGCAGCAGTGAAATATCTGAAAACACACCCAAACTCAAATGGGAAAGTGGGCTGTACCGGTTTTTGCTGGGGTGGCGCCATGACTAACCAGGTGGCGGTTAACTGTGAACAGCTCGACGCTGCGGTTCCTTATTACGGAATGCAGCCAAAAGCCGAAGATGTGGCAAAAATCAAAGCGCCGGTTCTTGCGCATTACGCTGAAAACGACGACCGGATCAATGCAGGTATTCCAGCGTTTGATGAGGCGCTGAAAGCCAATCATAAAGAATACCAGATTTACAAATATCCGGGAACGCAGCACGCGTTCAACAACGACAGCAATCCTGAACGCTACAATGCAGAGCAGGCGAAAATCGCCTGGAAACGGACAGTGGATTTCTTTAAGGAAAAACTGAAATAAAGAATTTTAGAACCACATAGACACATATACACATAGAAATTGATTGTGACCTATGTGTCTATGTGGTATTTATATCATTTTACTCCAGGAAGAACGCCCCGATCGGAAATGCCCCGACTGCGTATGATTTTATAAGGCTTCCTGTGGGTGAATAAATTTCCATTTTTCCTGCACCGGTAACATTTGGCGCTGAAAACACATAAATGTTGTCATCTTTCGGATTGACCGCCAATCCTGAAATTCCTGAGATATTACTGATCAGGTTACCAGTTTTGAATGTTTTTGAAACCACATCAAACTCAGCAACAGCTCCGGTTAAATTCCAGTTTTCATCGTATGCCGATGTAA
>JBBIPU010000242.1:1336-4222 GCA_037442685.1 Draconibacterium sp.
CTGTCCCTGTAATTCAGCGCCACAAACAGTTTTCCGTTGGCAACTTCCATTCCTTCCGGTCCACCGGGCAGGCTGATTGTTTTTTCAACATTATTATTTTTAATATTGAATTTTGCAATGTACGAATCCGGAAATTCCGACCAGTCGGGATTGGCACCCAAACACGAAATGTACAGATAATCGCCGCTGGCAACGCAATAACGCGGATTATGAATTTGCTTTGTCACACCATTTTTTGATTGAATCAGCAATGGATTCATAGTTATCAACTGGTCAACTGAATTTCCAATCAGATAAACACTGTCGTTGTAAGTGCAGGCAAACTGAATATTAGAAAGCAGTTCTCTCCCCCCGTTTTGGTCCTGGTCGTAAAAATTGGACAAAACACCGGTTTTGTAATCGTATTTCGAAATGCTGGCGCCGCCATTTCCATAGTTGCCATAATTTACAATGTAACATCCTTCTACCAATCCGCTCGGAAAAGGATCTTCCACTTCGTTGTTGTTACAGCTTACAAAAGCAAATAATGCATTGAAAATCAGAATAATAAATAATTTTTTTTTCATGGTTAAAATTCTCACAAGTTATAAATCAATATTAAAATCATATTTCAGACTCAGCAGGAATGAGCGTCCTGGCATAGCATAATACAACTGGTTCTGGTAATCTGCATTCAGAAAGTTGTTTGACGAAAATGAAAAATCAAATCTGTGTTTTTTTATATCGAACAAATATTCCACCCCGCAGTTAGCGACAAAATAACCCGGTAATGTTCGACCAAAATCGTCGGTATATCGCCAGCCGGTATATTGTCCGTCGGCAAATAACCGCCACCTCCGGTATTTCATTCCCAAAGCGGTGTTACCCATGTGAAGCGGTGAATAATTCATCTGGCGGCCGGTCAAGCCGTTTTCCTCTGCATTTTTAACAGGTTCAACCGGATTAAAAGTGTAATTCAAATAAAAATCGAGATTAACCTGCCCGATCGGAAAACAGGTTTTCGACTGAAATTCAATTCCTTTGCTTACCACTTCCAGTACATTCTGAGCCTGCCAGACACCAAAATTCCGCCACTCGATCCAGTTATCAATATCCAGGTAAAATACATTCACACCAATTTCTGTCCGACAATCGTAATTTCCGGCACTGAATAACACTCCCAATTCTGCATTTTTACCCGATTCGGGCTTTAAATCCGGATTTCCCTGTGTTCCCCAATAGCGGTCGTTAAATGTGGGCACACGGTAACTTTTTGCAAGAGAGGAAGTGAATTTCAGAAACGATTCTTTTCCAGTGCGCAATGAATATTCTGCCCCAAACGAAGGTGTGAACGGAGGCCGGAAACCTGTTACAAACATCTGTCTCAGGTTAAGCGAAAATTTCAGGTGGGGCGATATCCTGTAAAATGAAGAAAGATAAAAATCGAGGTGTTGTTCGAAATCGATTACAGTGTCGGAATATGCGTAAACATCCGGATTAATATATTGGTAGGAAGCTCCGGTTTTAAATCCAAATCCTGAATGAAAATCGACAGATGCTTCCAGTTCCGAAATCAACCGGTCGGTTCCAATCTGTTGATTTTCGTTTTTGTCGTAAATCTGCATGTCGTGAACATAACCTGCTCCACCCTTAAATTTTATCTTGTTTTCGTTGTTGGTGTAATTCGTCCAGATTCTGATGTTGTCATTGTTAATTTCCTGTGTTCCTGTGAAATGGTAGTTCGACTGCATGTTTGGCTGAACCTGGTACCAGTTATTCGCGATCCAGAACGATGATTTAAAAAACTGTTTTTCATTGAACCTGTAATTCATTTCCTGAAGAAGCCCGGCATTTCTGACAGATGCGCCATGCTGAATATCGCGCACAGGCTCAGTATTTTCGATGTCGCCTGTGTAAATATTATTGAATGGAAAATCGTTTACTTTTTGATACCAGTACACACGGGTTACAGATTCCCATTTTCCGTTACCGGCAAAAATCTTGGTTCCGGCACTGAACTCTCCGAACGAGCCTGCCGAACTTTTCACGGTTACTTTTAAACCTTCGGTCCAGTTTTCTCCTAATGTTAAATAAACCGCTCCTCCAATCGCCCCCGATCCGTTAATCGTTGATGAACTCCCGTATTGAACGGTTAATCCGTCGAAAAGAAAAAGCGGGATTCCGGATAAATTGGATTGACCAAGAGTAAGGGAGTTCAGATTTATTCCGCCAAAATTCACAGTAGTATGACTGCCTGAAGTTCCGCGAAAATGGATGGTGGAAATCCCGCCCGCGTCGGATTTTATATACACCGGAGTGAATCTCCGGAGCACGTTTTCAATACCTCCTTCCTGCGAAATACTGATTTGGTCAGCTGAAATCCTGTTGATTTTTGCACCTGTCTGATATTTTCTTATTTCCCCGAAAGTAACAATCTCATCGAGCACAACCGTATCCGCCAGCGAACGATTTTCCTGGCTGAATGCCCTTATTCCGAAAAATAAAACCAAACCAAAAATTACAAATCTCCTCATCCGTTTGTCAAATAAAGGAGCTTTAGGTAAACCGGTGAAAAATACTTGCAATATTTCTCAAGCTTTATCCCGAAGCTTAATTACACTTCATTTTGAATTTAAGGCAGGTCTTCTGGCTCGTCCCTTTTACCGGCGCCTTCCCATCCCGCCTTTACGACGGGGCAGTGGCTTTTGACTTTCAGTAAAAATGGCTGCTAATTGCAACCAGGACTTACAGCTGCGGGTACAGCCTCCGATTTCAACGGAGTTCCCTTTTAATCCCGTTCATGACAAATGAACTTGTGAACCTAAATTCGTTGGCAAAGATAAATGGAATTTCGAAACCAATTTGGGTTTGTTAACAGGATTTCACGTTTTGTTGATAAGAAGAAAG
>JBBIPU010000243.1:0-2285 GCA_037442685.1 Draconibacterium sp.
CGCTTACATAAATAAACGATTGCTGCGGGTTGGGATTGAGTGCTTTTGCAAAATGCAAAGTGGTGTCGTAAGTAATACGGCGGTATTCGTCTTCACTGATTCCCACGCTGCTGATACCGGCACAAAAGAAGCAGGCGTCGTAGCCTTTCAGCTTTTCATCGTTCGGGTCAATCGACAGAAAATCGGTGACAATATATTCTTTCAGCTTGGGGTGACTAATGCCGCAGGGTTTTCGGCTGACACTCAATATTTCGGTTACCTGCGGCAATTTCAGGCATTCGAGCAAAATGCCTTCGCCCACCATTCCGGTTGCTCCTGTGATAATTACTTTCATAAAACGAACGGCTTTTATTGTTGATGCAAAAATAACGGAGATTGATGATAAAATGTTGAGTTCAGTCCCAAATGTAAGTAACGATTCAAAAACGATATCCGGGTGCATCGGAGTAAGGCTGTAATTTTAGTATTTTTGAAGCGTTTGTAAGGAATACAGCAGGAATACAAAAGTGAGTTTGTTAATGCAGTTTTTTCAATATAATCTGGTAATAAAAGTACTCAAATCAAAATGGTTCATTTGGAGTTCAGTACCTGTATTGGTAGCTGGTTTAGTCACACTTGTTTATTTTTCAGCTATCAAAGATTTTCCTGTTTTTCCAAACGACAGGATTTTTGATTATCGCACTTATGATGATGCCGGAGCAGGTGGAAATTCAAAAATCATTGCGAAGTCTGTTTCTGATAGCCTGATTAAACTCGAATTTCAAATCAGTAATCAAATCAGTAATCCGTATGTTGGATTAAATGTCGGGCTAAAAGAAAATAAAACAATCAACTTTGAACATTATAATGGGCTGAAAGTAAGAATCAACGGAAATGAAATAAACGGAATTTCAATAGCATTGATCACGGAGAATTACTTAAAATCAAGTGACAGAAAGAATCAGGAAATTTTGTTTTACCATAATTTTAAGATTTCACCGGGTATAAATACCTACACGATTAGCCTTGATAAATTTAAAATGCCTGACTGGTGGAGCGAATATAACCGGATTGAAGATGCATCAGCGATTCAGCCGGATTTAAAAAAACTGAAAGCGATCAATGTCAGTTGCGCGTTTACTTCCAATATCGATAAAACACTCTCTTTTGAAATATACTCAATGGCATTTTCCCGAAACAATCAACCGCTTTTTATCCTGGTTACAACTTTGGTTATCATATTTGTTATGGTTGTTTTTGTCGTTGTTTATATGGCCGAAAAAATAAAAATGAACCGGAAAGTGATCACCATTGCCTATAAACCGGTTGAAAATAAAATCATTGAAAATTCCAAATCAGATTTTATTGGTTTTATCAACAACAATTTTCAAAACTCAGAACTGACACTTGATTTTGTTTCAGCTGAAACGGGGGTCAGCCAGCGCAAAATTACCAACGAAGTTCAAAATCGGTTTGGATGTAATTTTAAAACCTATATCAATCGGTTGCGGTTAAATGAATCAAAACGATTGCTGCAGAATAAAGAACTGAACATCGGAGAAATTGCTTTTAAAGTCGGGTTTAACAACCAAAGTCATTTTAACCGGGTTTTTAAAGCCGAATTTCAGATCAGTCCTACGGAGTTCCGTGACAAAATCAGGGAATAGTACTTGATTTAAAAATGATACTGATTTGGCAGTAATTTTTCCCGTTTTTACCGTTTCTGCAAACATATTGACACTTTTTGTAAATGGCAAATCACCATGTCCGGTTAATTTTGCGGCCAATCAGTTAAAAAAATTGATGACTAACGAATAAGTAAAATAAAAAGCAGATGAGAAAATTGATGACAAAAACTGCTGCGCTGGTGATAGCGATAATGTTTGTTTTTTCCCTCCATATTTCAGCACAAAATGAGAATTGTTTTTTAGACGATTTTGCACCCAAAAACGCCACAATCCCGATATCAGCAGTTGCCATCAAAACCAGCAGTACACCAACTGTTACTGTTACTTTAACAGCCGATACACTGGGTCAAATATCTAAATATGTATTTGGAAATGCTTTGGCTGTGTGGATGGGAAACAATACAAGTAATGCAACTTTTGTTAAAAATGTCCAGGCTTTGAATCCTTCGTTAATAAGGTTTCCGGGGGGAAGCTGGTCCAATATATTTTTTTGGAATGGAATTCCTGCCGATGTGCCTGACTCTATTTTTGATGGTACCACTTATAACGGCACTACCGCAAAAATGGCAAAGCTTTATGCCCAGTCAGGGAAAAACGACTGGCCCACTACAACCGATA
>JBBIPU010000243.1:2385-4131 GCA_037442685.1 Draconibacterium sp.
ATGGCAAAGCTTTATGCCCAGTCAGGGAAAAACGACTGGCCCACTACAACCGATAATTATTACAAATTGCGCCAGCAAACAGGCTCTCAGGGATTAATTACAGTAAATTACAGCTATGCCCGTTATGGACTGAGCAATAACCCTGTAGCACAGGCTGCTCATCTGGCAGCGCAGTGGGTGCGTTACGATAAGGGACGTACCAAATTCTGGGAGATTGGCAATGAAAATGGCGGCCCGTGGGAGGCAGGATGGATAATTGATACCCAAAAGAATAAGGATGGGCAACCTAAAATTATTACCGGACAGCTTTACGGTCAACATTGTAAAGTTTTTATAGATTCGATGAGAACTGCTGCAGCCGAGGTGGGCGCTGAAATATTTATTGGAGTACAGGTGTTGCATTTTGATGGCACATCAAGCTGGAATTCGGTGGACAGAACCTGGAATGCAGGAGTTTTTGCAGCAATTGGCGATGCTGCCGATTTTTATGTAATGCACAACTATTATGGAACTGATGCTAACGCAGAGAATTTACTGACTGTTGCCTCAACAGAACCAAAGAAAAACATCAGTTTTATTAAGCAGGATATTATAAACAAAAAAGCTTTTGCGAAACCGGTGGCTGTAACAGAGTATAATATGAACAGCAATTCGGCCAACACAACCATGGGACGCTCATTTATCAACGGCATGCAGGCTACCATCCTTTTTAATGAATTAATCAAGAACAACTTTGGCTTGGGAGCAAGGTGGTTACTTGCCTCGGGTGAAGACGGGATGTTTTACCAGGGTAATAACAACAGTTTATTGTGGCAACCCCGGCCTGATTTCTATTATGCCTATTACCAGCAGAAATTTACAGGCGATCATGCAATTACTGCAACCTCAAACAACGCCGGTATTCTGGCTTATGCAACCCGTTTTGCTTCCGGCGAAACCAGTGTTGTGCTTGTCAATAAAAGTAAAACTGCCCAGGTTGTTAAAATCGATCCAAAGAATATTGGCGTTGGAAATCAATATTACAATTACTCATTAACCGGTGGCACCGACAACGGTGATTTTTCGTTGTATGTATCTGTAAACGGCGTGAGTCCGACAGGAACACAATGGGGCCCACGTGCAACTTTGGAGACAATTCCGGCAAATGCCTATTCAATTGATGAGGCTATAAAACTGAATGTTCCTGCGCGTTCGGTTCAGTTTATCATGGTCGAAGCCGGCAATAACTTTTTGTATCCAACAGCTATTACCGGTGAATTGAAAAACGAATTGAAGCTGACTAATTATCCCAATCCGTTTTCTGCCAAAACAACAATTCAGTTTCAAACTACTTCATTAGAAACAGTTTCTTTGGTTGTTTTTGACCAGACGGGAAGAAAGATTTCCACATTGGTCAATGAAACTTTGCCATCAGGAAACCACCAGTTTGATTTTGACGGGAGTTCTTTGCCCGGTGGTATCTATTTTTACCAGTTAAAAGTTGGGAACAACACCCAGGTACAAAAGATGTCGTTGTTGAAATAAATCAGGTAAAAAGTTCTCAATTATTTCAAACAGTTCTTCAGATAAAAATTCATCTGTCAACCCATTTTTGGGTGGCTTCGGAATATCTGTGACCTTCGATTTTGATTTTCGAAGCAGCTTCGTCGATATTTTTTAGTTCTTCTGCCGAAAGTACAAGGTTTGTTGCCCCGATGTTTTCTTCGAGCCGGTGTAATTTGGTGGTTCCGGGAATGGGCACTATCC
>JBBIPU010000244.1:0-2946 GCA_037442685.1 Draconibacterium sp.
TTTTATGGAATCGTGGCTTTCGCCGATGGTAGGCTTCGATGCAGCCAATGGGAAAGTAAACCTCTGCGGAGACGGGACGAACCCTGTTGCTTATATTTCGCTAAAGGATGTGGCAGCATTTGCAGTTGAATGTCTTACCAATCCGGCAGCCAAAAATGCCATTCTGGAACTTGGTGGTCCTGAGAATATTAAACCGCTGGATGCTGTAAGAACCTTTGAAGAAGTATTTGGGAAAAAGATCGATATACAGTTTGTGCCTCGCGAAGCATTGCAAAGCCAGCTTGATTCAGCCACAGAACCTATGCAAAAATCATTTGCAGGGCTGATGTGCTGCATTGCTGACGGAGATTTCATCGATATGAAAAAAGTACTTGAAAGATTTCCGGTTAAACTTACTTCTGTAAAAGAATTTGCCGAAAAATCGAAATAAACGTCAATTTCTCAATCCAAATTATTGAAAACGGTCGGGTAGGATTAAAATACTGTCCGGCCGTTTTATATAAGAATTTATATCTTCAAAGTTATAGTAATGTTGACATTTGTGATTAGATAAAAATTCCCGTAATTGAATCAGATATGTGAAGTTTCTTCGGATTTATCAAGGTTTTCAACCTGAACAGCCTTGAATTTCAGGATACCTTCGGCATCAAAATCGCAGTTGAACCACTCGCCATCGATTACAGCCCCGGCTTTCCTGTACATCTGAATCGCGTTTTCATTCCAGTTCAGCACCTGCCATCTTACCCGTTTGCAGTTTTCGGTTCGGGCAATTTCCATCACTTCGTTCAGCAACGCGGTGCCAATCTTCATTTTTCTGTAAATTTCCTTTACATACAGGTCGTCGAGGTACAGCGATTTTCCAACCCATGTGTAATAAGCAAAGAAATAGAGCGCCATTCCCACAATTTCACCGGTTTTTGATTCCGCAACGATGCACCTGAAAAACTGTTTTTCCTCGTTCATCTGTTCCACAGAATTGGTCACTTTTTCAGGCGCCTTTTCAAACAAGGCAAGTTCTTTGATTAAACCCAAAATGGCGGGAAAATCGGTTTCCGTGGCTTTTCTTATGTTGATGATCATATTCGTTTCAGCTTGGATTGTTTTTAGCCCTGCAATTTAAAATAAATTTCTCCTGGTTTCAATGTTTAAAGTTCCGATCAGTTGAATCGAAAAAATGGAGTATTTTTTTACCGGTTATCTTGTTTTTTGCCTTTTGCTTATTCCTTCAATGTAAGTCGTAAATTTTTCTCCATCCTGCGACATTTCAAATTTTACGTTCACAGTATCGGTATTTAAAAATGAGTAGGTAAGCCTGAATACCGGTGCATTTGGCGATTTGTTGCTGGTAAGGATGATGTCTTTTTCAGCATACGTAACGGTGTAATTGATAACGTGACTTTCGTTGTCGAAATAAATCGCTTTAGCAGGTTCACTGCCGGTTCCCGGATAAATAACCATCAAATCGTCGTGAATGATTCCGGGTTTGTTGTTGGCTGCCGGATATTCAGAATGGCTTTTTCTGATAATGATCTTCTTGTCAAGATCGAACGAAAAGGTGAAAGAACCACCGCCTTGGCCGGGCTGGCCGCTTCCTTCTCCTGCCCAGATACCGATAAGTTGTGCCCAGTTGTCCCACCCGGTTTTTTCCTGGCTGAAACCGGTAAATGCCGCAGCAAAAATTGTAATTATGGCCAATAATTTTGTTTTCATATTTATTCTTCAGCGTTTTGTGATGATTTCAGAATTTCGGTTGTCGTTCTCCAGTTTCTTGTCGTTGCCCCGACTTTTAATTTATTTTCCAGAAAATTGTTGCTTAGTTTTGTACTTCCATAACCTTTCGGGCAATAAAGATAAACAACATCTTCATCTATAACAATTTCTTCTCCGGTCTGTTTCCTTCCGGTGATTGTATTCAGGTCAACCGGGTCGGGTTTTGATGACAGGAATGTGACGTGCATGAAGGTTTCCGGTTTGCCCGGATCTTTCAAAAACGGGTTATTTTCAACGATTTTTTTTAGTTTATCCACAGTTATTAAACCCTCCTAAATGACAGGATCAAACCTGAATGAAACGGTTTTCTAACGAAGTTTCATATTTTACTGAAATTTGTCCGGCAAATCGTATTAATTGTTATCCGACCTGATAACATTAATCAATTCGGTAGTCAGTTGGACGGTTCCATCTTTTTGTCCAGTCATTTTTGCCATCCAGGGACAGGTGCCGGAAGTAATGATTTTCCCATCTGTAATTACTCCATTGCCACAATATTCAGCTCCCCTGAACTCCGGATAAAGACCTGGATTTTCGTCTTTTTCATTTGGAAAACAATATTTTTTCCCTTTCAGTATTCCTGCCCTGGCCAGAATCTGAACTGCACCTACCTGAGCTGCACAAGGTTTATTGCCCTTTGCAACCAATCTGACAAAATCGACCTCTTGTTTGGTTATTTCAAAATCGCTGGCCATACAGGGTAATATAAATCCTGCAAAATCATCAATTTTTACATTTGCCAGTTGATAGTCAGGAACAAGGGTTGCTGAGTCTGTTGCCAGAACTTCACCCGATAAAGTAGCAGTTTTTACTTCGAATCCCGAAAGCTCAAGTATTTCCTTCATTTTTAAAGCTTCGTTCTTAAGCATGTAGCTTAACTGGGTAGAATCTTCAATATAAATCAGAACTTCAGGTTTTTCATTTCTGCAGGAAACAAAGAAAAAGGTAAAGAAAACCAGGCAGAAAGTTAGTTTCATTATTGATGTGTTTACTTGCTTTGTGGTAAAATGTTAAAATTACAATTTTTGATTTTGAATTAAAAAAATTGTTTCTGAATAAGTGTTCAACGTGAAAATATCATTTATTTAAGTATTTAATTACCAATACTTTTTACTCTTAATTTCTGTTGTTTTGAAATAAGTTTTCCTTTCGGTAAATAAATACATTTTAGTGTCA
>JBBIPU010000244.1:3046-4103 GCA_037442685.1 Draconibacterium sp.
ACAAACAAAGCCCAGAATTCAGGATTTTCGAAACCGATTTTTGCAAACCTCCCTGCCCCCACGGATTCAGGAAAAAGAAACTTTTGGATTCCTTCGGAGAGAAATACCAGACCGATAATTAGTCGTGGAATAATAAACGACATTGTCGGCTTTGATTGAAATATCCGGTTCTTCCAATTCATGGCTACTGAATTTTAACTTTCAGCTTTGTTTCGGGCTTGATTTCGTCGCTTCCGCGCGCCAGAAGGGTGTCTCCTTCGGTCAAACCGCCAAAAATTTCCTTGCCGTCTTTCATCGAAATTCCATCCCGCACATCCACCCATTCAGCCTGCCCGTTTTTCAACCTGATAACAAACTTCTTTTCAAGCGAGGTAACCACCGCGGCAAACGGCACTACAAACGAATCGGCTGGCCTGTTCAGGTTCAGTTTTACGGTGGTGTACATGCCCGGTTTTAATTCGCCGGCGGTGTTGTCGAATTCATACTCCCAGGTTTCGGTGCGGGTTTCGCTGTTGATGCTTCCCGATTTCCTTGCCAATTTTGCTTTGTAAGATTTGCCCACGAGCGCATCCACCGAAAATGTCAGCGTGTCGTTTGAAGGAAGGTTGCCAACATGCGTTTCGGGCACAAAAAGCTGCAGCCTCAACTTCTTGGGATTTTCTACAATAAACATTGCCGATTTACCTGTTTTTCCGACCAAATCACCGGTGTTAACAGTCCGGCTGGTAACAATTCCATCGAAGGGCGCGCGAATGTTCAGGTACTCCTGCAATTGCCGGTATGCCGCTGAAGCCGATTGCGCCGACACCCACGCAGCGCTGTCGGCCTTCATCTGGTTCCGGGCAATGATAATTTCTGATTCTGAAATCACACCCTGCTGTTTTGCCGCACTTTGCAACCGGCTGTATTTATCCTGACTGGCAATATATTTCGCCTGTGCTTCCTGAAATTTCGCGACGGCCTGTGCCGAATTGGCCGCTACTTCGGGCGCATCAATGCGGGCAAGCACCTGTCCTTTTCTCACCTTGTCGCCAATATCGGCCAAAACCGATTGCAC
>JBBIPU010000245.1:0-1195 GCA_037442685.1 Draconibacterium sp.
CTCAGTCTGACAGTCACCCTGAGCGTAGTCCCCGCCTGCCGGACGGGCAGGGAAGGGTGCTTAAAATTTATTTTGTTTGACTTATTCATAACTAAACGGCATTGAATCAGTTTTCTTTCATTTTGTACCAAAACATTAGAGAACCCGGTTTTTCGGCAATTGAAAGCGTGAAACCCTTCGCCAGTTCGGCCCCTTTTACAACCATTTTTTTGCCCGTTTCATCGTCGGTGAGTTCGTAATCTGCTTCCGGAATTAATCCCTGCAGTTTTACTTCCATCTTTTCGTCCGGACACTCACCCCTCCGGAAAGCGATGATAATTCCATCCTTTTCAGCAGACCGGTTCAGCTGGTAGGCCAGCCAGACATCGTCGCCGGTGTTATTGGCGCTTTCGGTGAGCGGGTAATAATCAGCATAAAAATAAGGGCGGATATTTTTGTAATCCTGAATCCGCTTTTGAATGGCGGGGATGGATTCAGAGTTTTTGCCGGTGACTTCCCAGTTTAAAACAGCCGTTCCGCCAAGTCCCGAGCGAAAAGTATATCCATCGGTCTTGTAAATGGCGGTACCATGAATGGGCAGGTAAAAGTTTAATCCGTAGGTATGACATTGATAACCGTTGGGTTCGCCATACTGGTAATCGGTGCGCCACAACGGAGCGCTGCGCGAAGTGGTTTCGAGGTCGAGGCGGCGGCCACCGCTGGCGCAATTGTCAATGAGCAGGTTCGGAAAACGCACTAAAAGACTGTCCCAAAAGGCATATAAACCTTCGATGTGCCTGATTTCCGACATCCCGATGCGGTCGGGATTGTCGCTGGCTTCCCAGTAAGGTTTCGGGTCGAAATTGAAATCCTGCCTGTAGTAGTCAATCCCTTCTTTCTGAATAAAATCAGCAATATAATTGGTCAGCCATTTTAAAGCCTCTTTGTTGCCAAGATTGAAAAGATAGTTGTTGTTATTCGGCAATTTAATCAGCCATTCAGGATGTTCCTTGTCAATCTGGGTGCCGGGTCGCACCCGTTCGGGCTCGAACCACACCATAAATTTTGCACCGGTTTCGTGAACCGCGTCAGCCACGGGGCGCAATCCATTGGGAAAACGCTCCTTTTCAACCGTCCAGTTGCCCACATTCAGGTGCCACTGCCCCCCTTTGACCAACCCGTTACAACCCTTGTACCACCCGGCATCGAGCCAGAA
>JBBIPU010000245.1:1295-4043 GCA_037442685.1 Draconibacterium sp.
CTGGTCGGCCACCGCCACTTTTTCGATGAGCGGAGTATTGGCTCCCGAGGTATTGGAAAAATTCAGCACCCACTCAACAGCCGGAAAATCGGTAAACCTTGTTACATGACATTTTACCACCAGCCCTGTTTTTTTATCGGTATAAGTAATTAAAGTTTCTTCTGCACCGGGTTCTTTCGAAGCCGGTTTTTCCGATTTATACAGCCATGATTTGATAAAAGAATCGGAGCTTTTGCCACCGTAAACAAACGAAAAAGGAGGAGTTTTGCCTTTGGCAAAATGCTGTTTTACCCAATGTTGCATTGCAACCTGGGAATCAGGAGTGCTTTGTTTCTCTTGTCCATGGATTGTTTGAGAAATCCCGAATAACAAGAGAGTGAGAATTGTAAAGATTCGATTATTCATTGGTTTTGATTTTATATTACAGACTCATTTCCGCTTAAATACAATAAAAGGACAGGCAACTGTTGCAAGATATACCGCATTCTGAGGCGATTTTGAATTGTAGCATTCCCATGGAGCGCCAAAATCAGCGCCCTTCCGGTAGTCGCCAGTCCGTAAATCATCGATATATTCTTTGGCAAGTTGTTTTGCAACATCCATATCAACCCGCGAAATTGCATCACAGACCCATCCTGTTGGCGTGCCCCAGTATGCCCCGTTCTGATAATCATTTTTATTTGCAATGCTGCTCTCCCATGCCGTTGATTCGCTGAAATTGTCGCTGGTTAAAATGTGCCTTATATTTCCCTGTTTTGCCAGAGTTCCATTTTTAAAGGCGTCCCTGAGAAATCTGCATGTTTTATCCAGTTTATCTCCTTCCAGAATACCCAGATATACTGCTAGAGCAGTGCTCCATACATCGGCCTGACCACTTTTCCCGGTGGAGGCGATTAACATTCCCCGGTTATCGGAAAAAATCTGTGGAATTTCAATTTTCAATTGAATTGCGATATTTCCGTAAGTCTCAGCTTTCCCATGCTGGCCGGTCATTTCGAAAAGTTTAGCCAGTTGCAAGGCTGCATTGTACTTTAACAACGACGGAAAGCAAAGATCGCCTGTAATATAAACTGCATCCCTGAAACCAAAATCAACTCCCCTGAAATCATCGGTGGTAAAAACTACTGCACTGTTTTGCCTGGTCGGCGGAACTTTAAACGCCATTTCCAAACGGTCAATCAGTTTAATCCCATTGATTTGTGAAGAAAGAAACTGTACGTCGGACGCGGATTTCACGTAATAATATGCCATATGAACGAAGTAAAACTGGTCACAATAAGGAGGAGTCATCCCCCACTTTCTTCCACCCTGAGTTTGATAATCGTATGTTCCGGGGTAAAAAATGGGTTTGCTGTCATCAATCCTGATGTGGTCTGCAATGGCACCCGCGGGAACCATGCTTCCTGAACTGGTAATCCAGGTTTGGTCGCATTGTGTTTCTGCAGTGAGTTGCAACATTTGTTTTTGCTCCTCTTTGGTAACAAAACCTGTTTCAAGCGACATGGCGTAATCCCTTATCCAAAATGCCGGATAACAACTTCTACCACCCGGCCGGATTAGTATCCCACCTATATTATTTGGTCCGAATTCATCAGTAATTTTCTGTCCGGGATAAATTCGCGAGCTTTCCATTACGTCTTCTGTCAGTTTTTTCAGAAATTCAAAATCATCATCAGAAAGTAACCTATTGCTTTGGATGCTTTGACCTTTTGAATTATTATGACAGCAAAAAAGAATTAAACTGGCAAATAGTAGTTTTTTTATAATCATCTTCAAATTTTATCTTTAATTAATGATTATCCGGTAAATGACTCATTAACACCAAAGGTGTTTGACTTTCATAACCTCAGGTCGTTGACCTGAGGAAACAGGACTATACAAAGAATCTGCCTGAAAGGCAGGACAAAGCAAATACATTTCATCTTTAGAATTATTTCTGTTTCCGGTTCGAAATATATCATTATATAACAATTGTGTGTGACTCATCTTTTTATGTTTTAGTACTGCCTTCCAGGCAGATATTTGTTCTTTTTTATTTCCGCAGGTCGATGACCATGCGGTTATGAAAATCAAGACTTTTCAAGTCAATAAAACAAAAATACACTTCAGGCTTTCTCAATTTATTTAATCTCCACAATCAATTTTTATAATCTTCCATTTGCCATTTTCCTTTACATGTGCCTGCCCTTTGTAACAACAGGTACCGTGGTAATTATTGGCATTTTCATATTGCGGAGGTATCACTTCCCTGCCCGTTTTGTCGATGAAACCATATTTATCGCCTAGTTTTACGGCTGCATAACCGCCAATAAACTTCCAGGTATTGTCGTATTTTGGTGGAACTGCTTCACGGCCTTTTTCATCAACAAAACCATATTTCCCATTGATTCTGAAGGCAGCCATTCCCTCGTCGAAAGCATAGGCTAAATCATATTTGGGTTCCACAATCACTTTCCCCTTTTCGTCTTTGTAACCATACTTGTTGCCGGTTGCCGAATAATACGGGACCAACTGTGCTGACAGCAACTGAGCATAAAATAGAATACTGAATAAAAGAGTTATTTTCATCTGCTTCAAATATTTAAAATTACATCTAAATCATATGTTTAATGTTCTGTTCAATTTAATCTGATTTATTCTTAAAAATAACAACTTGGTGAATCTTTGTGGTTTTGTGACTTTGTGGTAAAATTTAATTGCCACTAAGGCTCTAAGGCACAAAGAATTCACGAAGATTATGAATTAATA
>JBBIPU010000246.1:0-3951 GCA_037442685.1 Draconibacterium sp.
TGAAAATAGGTATTGATTCCAAAGGTTTTATAACTGAAATAATTGATGCGGAAAAAGGGAAAAATTACCTTTCCACCGATACAATTTCACCATTACTTTCGTGCCGGGTGGAAGGCAAAATCATCTACCCGGTTTCTGCCAGCTTCGAAAACCAAATCATTACCGTTCGGTTTGAAAATCAACTGGAAGCCAAAATCAAAGTCGAAGAAAAACCAACTCATATCACTTTTGAACTGGTTGAATTCAATCAACATGAAAACGTTGAGTTGGTTGTCTGGGGACCAATTCCAACTACAATCCATAAAATTATCGGCGAAACAGTTGGCGTGGTTCGTAATGATGAATTTGCCCTCGGAATTCAGGCATTGAATCCGAAAACACTGGGCGGATTTCCATGGACCGACAATGATTGCATGCCCCAGTTCGATATTTTTGAACAGGAAGATTATTCCGACTTAAGCGAAGCAAACAAACGTGAAACTTTGTACAGGGTGGAAGCCGCCAAACCAGAAAAATTCGGGAGCACCCTGCAGGCTTACTGCCGCAACAGAAACAAGGAACGGATCATTGAAAACCTGAACCACAAAAAATATATTTCCCCGGTTTTTGATGATGGTGGAATCATTGGATCGAAGATTGCGTTGTTTGGTTGCCCCGTTCAAAAAACACTTGAAACCATCAGCCAGTTAGAAGTGGAAGAAGGACTTCCCCACCCGACCATTGACGGAGTTTGGGGGAAAGAAGCAAAATCAGCCTCAGCGGCTTACCTGATTTACGATTTTGGAGAATCTACCATCGACGAAGCTATTCAATATGCCAAAAAAGCAGGATTGCGATATCTCTATCATTCAGGTCCGTTCAAGAATTGGGGGCATTTTGAACTCAACGAAAATGCTTTTCCACACGGTTGGGATGGTTTGAAAATGTGTGTCGAAAAAGCACAAAAAGAAGGAATTATGGTTGGAGTCCACACACTTTCGAATTTTATCACCACAAACGATCCTTATGTAACTCCAATTCCCGACCAGCGACTGGGTAAAATAGGGACTTCGATTTTAACTGCAAATATCGATGCAAAACAGTCCAAAATAGAAATTGAATCTCCCGATTTCTTCAGTCAATATGAAAATAACAATCTGCATACTGTAATGATTGGAGAAGAACTGATCCGTTACGAAACTGTTTCAGAATCTGCTCCCTGGAAACTACTGAAATGCGAACGCGGAGCATGGGGAACCAAAACAGCAGCACACAATACAGGCGACAAAATAATTATGCTTGCAGACCATGGCTACAAAGTTTTTCTGACCGATCCGGAATTAAGTATTGAGGTGGCCAAACGAATTGCCGAATTGTACAATTATTGCGGACTGCGGCAGATTTCATTTGACGGTCTGGAAGGAAACCGCTCGACCGGAATGGGAAATTATGGCGAAATACTATTTACAAAAACCTGGTGGGACAATCTTTCTGAAAGCGAAAAAAGCCACATGATTACCGATGCCAGTCGCACAACCCATTATTTCTGGCACATTTACAGCCGCATGAACTGGGGCGAGCCGTGGTACGCCGGGTTCCGCGAAAGCCAGACTGAATACCGCCTTAAAAACCAGGCTTATTTTCAGCGCAATTTAATGCCCGGAATGTTAGGTTGGTTCAGTATGAGAAACAACACTCCGGTGGAAGATATTGAGTGGATGCTGGCACGCTCGGCGGCGTTTAACGCGGGTTACGCATTTGTTACAGGCGACCGTGCTTTAAAAACCAACGGACAGAGTGATGAAATACTGAAACTAATCGGGGAATGGGAAAAAGCCCGGATGGGAAATGCATTCTCCGAAGAGCAGAAAGAAAGGATGAAAGATATCAAAAACGAATTTCACCTTGAACCCACCGGAGAAAATCAGTGGAATTTGTACCAGATTTATTCGTTTAAGTTTAAACACGATGACAGGGAACGCCAGCCCGGTGAACCGCTTTTTTCAACATTTAAGTTTGATAACAGCAAGGACAACAATGTAGTTAATTTTATACTTACAGCGCAGGATGCAACCATCTCAGACATAAAAATTGAAATCGACAATTGCTGCGAAGTGAATCTTCCGGTTAAACTGAAAGCCGGCGAATCGGTTCGATATTCGGGAGGCGAAAATGCAGCAGTTCTTGACCAGAACCTGCAGAAGAAAGGCGAAGTTCAGGTAAACTCTTCTTCCTTACAAATCAGAAAAGGTGAACATTCATTTACATTCAACTGCAAATTTTCGGACAAGGAAAAAGAACCGGCTGCAAAATTTGAGGTAAGGATGTTTGGGGAGAAGGAAGAGTTGAAAGTGAATGAGTGATTGAGTGATTGGGTGATTGAGTGATTGAGTGAATGAGTGAATGAGGGAATGAGTAAAAATCTGATTTCAAATGGTAAATCGTAAATCGGCAAATGGTAAATTCTAAAACTTACGACTACATTGTAATCGGCTCCGGATTCGGGGGAAGTGTCTCTTCACTCCGTTTAGCTGAAAAAGGTTATTCGGTGCTGACAATTGAAAAAGGGCGCCGTTTCAGGAGCGAAGATTTCCCGAAAACCAACTGGAACCTGCTGAAATATTTCTGGCTTCCGGCCATCGGATTTCTTGGATTCCAGAAACTCAACCTGTTTAAACATGCTTTCATACTGAGTGGAGCCGGAGTTGGCGGTGGCAGCCTTGTGTATGCCAATACGCTGATGTACCCGCACGATGAATTCTTTCAAAACAAACAATGGTCGGGATTTAACAACTGGAAAAAGGAACTGGCGCCGTTTTACGAAAAGGCCGCTTATATGCTGGGCCGTACCAAATTCGAAAAACTGAATACAGAAGACAAGGTACTTCATGAAGTTGCCAAAGAAATGGGGAAAGCAGATTCGTTCGATAATGTTTATGTTGCAGTCTATTTCAGCGATGACGAAACGCCGCAGGATCCTTATTTCAACGGAGAAGGCCCGCTGCGGAACCCTTGCACCAATTGCGCGGGTTGTATGGTGGGCTGCCGTGAAAATGCAAAAAATACACTCGACAAAAACTACCTGTGGTTTGCAGAAAAGAAAGGTGTGGAAATACTTCCCCAAACCAATGTATGGAAAATTGAATTTGTAAACGGCGAATACATGGTTCATGCCAAACCAACTGCCGGATTTCTGCCTAAACATGACCGTGTTTTTCGTTCAAAAGGAATCGTGGTTTCCGGTGGTGTGTTAGGCACTTTAAAATTATTGCTGAAACAGAAATACATTTACAAAACTCTTCCGAAATTATCTGAAACTCTGGGAAGAAATGTGCGCACCAACTCCGAAACGCTTTCCACTGCCACCCTCTCCGACCGTAAACTCAACAACAGCATCGCCATCAGTTCAATATTCAATCCTGACAAAAATACTTCGATTGAAATTGTGAAATATCCGAATGGCTCGAATGTGATGCGGAATCTGCTCACCCTTGCGGTGGACAAAAAAGGTTCAAACGGATTGCGTGTTGTACATTTCCTGGGAAAAATAATCACTCATCCGTTTTTGTTTTTCCGGATGTTGTTTAACCCTCGGTGGGCTGAAAACACAATTATTTTTCTTGTGATGCAGACTGTTGACACAAAAATGGAGTTTGTCCTGCGAAAATGGCCTTTCCGTAAAAAACTTACACTGAAAAACGATGGCACTCAGAAAGTACAGGCATATATTCCAGTGGGACAGGAAGTGATGCACCGGTACGCGGAAAAAGTTAACGCAAAACCGCAGAATTCGACCATGGAAATTCTGATGAACGTACCATCAACAGCCCATATTCTGGGTGGTGTTCCGATGGGAAAATCGGCTGAAACCGGTGTTATCGACCCGGAATTTCATGTCCACAATTATCCGGAAATGTATATTCTTGATGGTTCAGTGATACAGGGCAACCTTGGCGTAAATCCCAGTTTTAC
>JBBIPU010000247.1:0-3941 GCA_037442685.1 Draconibacterium sp.
AAGGGACCAGTAAAATCAGTAGCGACAATAAGTTTTTCATTTTTAAACTTAATAAATTGAACTTCGTTTTGTTTGCCTAAAACAGGAATTTTCAATAAGACGGGAAATCCGTAAATTAAAAGTATTCAGTTAAAATTAATACATTGAATTGATTTTAAAGCTGTCAGACCATCGAATTTTAATAAGTTTCCTTTTTCTGCAAAGATTAAATTCCGGATTTGATCTTTTGATTACTTTTCTGTTTAATAAATTAGTTGCCCCGGTGGCAACCAAATAAAATGCCGGTTGTATTTAACCGGCATATCGTAAGAAAAATCTAATAAACTTTTGGTGAACTCAATGTTTCATTTTACGCCCCATTCTTCCAGTAAAGATTGAACTTCGGCCAGGAATTCATTTCTCAAATCAACCATTTCTGCGCGGAGGATAATTTTTTCAGCAAGGTTTGAAGTTGATTGTAATTCAATTCTCAATAAATCGATTGCCTCCTGGTAATCGGCACGCAGATCATCAATAATGGCACGCTGTTCGACAGTCAGTTTAGTGACACAAGTTCCTGTCTGGGTTGTACAGTCTTTTAGTTTAATACAATCGCCCGAACTTTTTTGTACGCCGGCACTAACCGAACCTACAACCAAAAAAAATGCAATTACGGCTAATTTAATTTTTAAGCTTTTCATGATGTAAAATTTAAAGTTTAACCAATATTGGTTTGTTATTCGACACTATGAAAATGAAAAACTTGTGCATTGATAAAAAAAATAAACCAGCCTGATAATCTTACCATTGCTGCATCCTTCAGATGACAGATACCGTGTGGTATTTACCATCAGTAGAAAATAATTTTCAGAAAGATTTCCTGCCTGTTAAACCACGAAATGGCATCGCACAGCAGCAGATGAAAGCATTTGGTAATATTTCTCCAGTCAGATCTGAACTTTATATTTTTTGGTCAAAATCAATCATCCATTCAATCCCGTATTTGTCTCTGAACATTCCAAAATACGAACCCCAGGGACTGTCTCCTATTGGCATTTCAATTTGCCCGCCTGCCGAAAGTCCGTTAAAAATTTTGTCTGCTTCTTCTTTGCTTTCCACGCTGACAGATATTTTACTTCTGTTTTCATTTTCGTTGGTTTTTCCCATTATCTCGGGAACATCATTAGCCATTAAAAGATTTTTTCCGATAGGTAAAGCAATATGCATTATTTTTTCTGCTTCGTTTTCTTTTACCTGGAAATCGGGACCCGCAAAGTCTTTGAAACGTACAATGGTTGAAAACTCTCCTCCAAAAACCGATTTGTAAAAAGTAAAAGCTTCTTCGGCATTGCCGTTGAAGTTGATGTGTGGATTGATTTGTGCCATTTTTTTTAATTTTTAGATCAAATTTAGTTTTTTTCTTCAGGATTCTTTCGAAACGCAGCATTTGTTATATCCACCTCTGCTTCCGCACGATTTTATCATGTCGCAAATCTGTTTCCGACTGAAATCAACTTACTGAAAAGGTTTACTTTCGAACAGCGAGGCAATTTGGTGACAGTGGTACAACTATGTTGTTTTTTTAAATGCAAAGAGCACAAAGAACCGCAAAGAGCGCAAAAGATTTGCTCCGCGTACCTTGCGAAACCCTTGCGTCCTTCGCGTTTAAAAGGATTTCAAAGCATATTTCTTATTCCGTTTCCAGAACCAGCGTGGTTACATTTTCATAGGGTTTCACATTGCCAAGCTTAATAACAATACCGTTTTCATTCTGTGTAAAAGGTAACGTCGAACCCTGCATTTGCCGGCACGAAACAATCTTTCTGCCGGATGCAGGCAACTGAAGTGTGTCGCCCACCGACAGCAGATGCACATAAATCCTGTTGTTTTTCTGAACCGTACCATACACATCATCTTTGGGTTCAAACGGACCGGGGCGGGTGCCATAAATACTTTCGCCATATTTCTGCAGCCAGTCGCCCACCTCTTTCAGGCGGGCAATGTGCGTTTCGGGGATGACGCCCTGCGCATCGGGACCCACATTCAGTAACACGTTGCCGCCACGGTCAACCGTGTTGACAAGCATCACAATAATTTCTTTTAACGACATCAGGTTTTGGTTCGGATTGTACCCCCAACTGACCTGGTTCAGGTTTAAACATTTTTCCCACGGCGTGTTGATGATGGGGCCCTGTATTTTGCCGCCGCCTTCGTTGCACTGAAAATCGCCTTCCCATCCCGACCGCGGACTGATGACCACACCGGGCTGGTAGTTCCGCACCATTTTATTCAGTTTTACCGGCTCCCAGAACCAGGCAGCATCGGCATCGGTACCCTTGTGTGCCAGCCATCCGCCATCGTACCACAGAATATCAATCTTCCCGTAGTTTTTCATTAATTCTTCCACCTGTCCGTAACCCTGCTTTTTCATCAGCGCGGCATTTTCAGGCAGTTCGGTTGGTTTGAAATACCCCGGAAAACGCCAGTCCATGGGGGAATAATAAATACCTACACCTAAACCGGCCTTACGGCATGCATTGGTGTATTCCTTTACAAAATCGCGGCGGGCAGCCGTTTCGAAACTGTTGAAGTGCCCGTAACTTGCGGGGCTGTTCCAAAGTGCAAACCCGTCGTGATGGCGGGCTGTTAAAACCATGTATTTCATGCCGGCATCTTTGGCGATTTTTGCCCACACGGCGGCATCAAAATGTTGCGGATTAAACCGGTCGGCCAGTTCTGCATATTCCTCTGCCGGAATTTTGTTATTAAACATCGCCCATTCGCCTTTTCCTTCAATGGCATACAAACCCCAGTGGATAAACATCCCGAATTTTGCGTCCTGCCACCATTGCATCTGCTCTGCCGAAAGCCTTAATTCCGGCGCCACAATACCGTGAACGCCTTTTACACCGCCATATTTCTCCATCGATTTTAACTCGTCACCCTGTAATTCCTGCGCGTTGATTTTACCACTCCACAGCACGATGACAATACATCCGACAATCCATAAAAATTTGATTTTCATAAATTTAGTTTTTAAGGTATCGATTGCAAAAATAAGTTTTTTCAAAACACGCTGTGAAATCGAACTGGAGCGGGGATTGCGCTTTATTTTTTAACGCGAAGAACGCAGGGAAAACGCAGAGGTCGCGAAGATTTGGAAAATTACTTTGCGTTCTTTGCGCAACCATTGCACCCTTTGCGTTTAAAAAGGGTTATGGGTTGTTTTTTGACGTTTATATCCGGGTGCCGGCATTATTCACCTTTTTTTGTTTTATTTTCCAGCGCTTTCAAACTTTCCAGATAATTTTTTTCCACTTCGCTCAACGTTTTTTGCTGATACTTTTGATATTCTACTGTAGCCTTTTCAATGGCATTTTCGTGAGTAACTGAACCTGCACCCTGCAAAAGTTTTTCTCCGCTCATGGTAAGGATTTTATCCAAATGTTCAGCCCAGTCTTTCATGGTCATGGTTTGTTCGCGTTCGGCCTGGCGCTCGGCAAAATCAAGATATCCCGAAACGATTTGACCCAATGAACGAAGCTCCTTTTCGTCGAGATAATTTTTTGCCACCACAACATCTTTCAGGTACGGGCGACTGCCGGGGAAAGTCATCAACCCCATAAATTCTTTTTCGGCATCGGCGCGGCTGTAAATTACTTCGGCTGCTGTTTGACCGTGTACCGCAAAATGAATTTTATTTTGCACTTTCCTGAAAAACTCAGTTGAAACCGCTGCTTTTGGGTCGTAATCGATACTGGTTGCGTAAATATCGAGCACCTGCCGGTAAAACACTTTTTCAGAAGCACGGATATCGCGGATGCGTTGCAGTAGTTCTTTCCAGTAGCCGCCACCACCCAGGTTTTTCAGTCGCTCGTCGTCCATGGTAAAACCTTTGCGGATGTATTCGTTCAGGCGTTTGGTTGCCCAAATGCGGAATTGTGTGCCGCGTTGCGATTTTA
>JBBIPU010000248.1:0-3918 GCA_037442685.1 Draconibacterium sp.
TCTAGGTTCTTAATATACCCCAAACCACGGATAATGTACTCCACATTGTTCAGTTCAACGGTTTCAGCGCCAATGTCGAGGTTGCTTTTGCGCACGGCATTCATCACATCCATAGCCGAAACGTTGAAGGCTTTTAATGCTTCAGGATTTAGATCGATCTGGTACTCTTTGATAAAGCCTCCAACGGAAGCCACTTCAGAAACCCCTTCGGCAGTAGTAAGTCCATACTTCACATAAAAATCCTGAACGGTGCGTAATTCCTGCGGATTCCATCCCCCGTTAGGTTTTCCTGTTTTAGGGTCTCGCCCTTCAAGGGTGTACCAATAAATCTGACCCAATGCAGTTGCGTCGGGGCCCAATGCCGGTTGAACTCCCTGGGGCAGAGTACCCGCTGGCAATGAATTGAGTTTTTCGAGGATTCGAGAACGGCTCCAATAAAAATCAATGTTGTCTTTAAAGATAATATACACAAAAGACATCCCAAACATGGATGTGCTCCGGATGGTTTGCACACCGGGAATACCAAGCAAAGCTGTGGTGAGCGGGTAAGTCACCTGGTCCTGGATATCCTTTGGCGAGCGGCCCATCCACTCGGTTGCCACTATCTGCTGGTTTTCCCCAATATCGGGGATTGCATCCACCGCAACAGGGTCGCGGGGAAAATAATCTGGTTTCCAGTTGAAGGGCATATATACCATGCCCAAAACCACAAAAGCGATCATGAACATAAAGGTAATCAGCCTGTTTTCGAGAAAAAATTTGACAAGTCGGTTAAACATATAATAATTTTTATATGATTTCAAATTGCAACATCATTCCATCATCTTCATGTTCGAGATTATGACAATGCAAAACATATTTGCCTTTGTTTTGTCCAAACCTCATAATAACCCGGACTTTCTCACCCGGGAGTAAGAGAACCGTGTCTTTCCATCCACTTTCAGTTGATATCAAACTGTTTCTTCTACCTGTTCGGTCTAAAACCTGAAACTGAACACCGTGAATATGCATTGGATGAGACTCATTTCCTTTTGAATTATCAAATATCCAGATTTCCGTGCTTCCAGACTGAACAGTTTCATCAATCCGCGACTTGTCGTAAGTTTTATCATTGATGCGGTGCATTCCTTTCATGGACATACCCATTCCACCCATTCCACCCATGCTTCCCATGCCACCATTCGAAATATCAAATGTGCGTGTTTTTGTTACGTTGCTTTTTGAAATAGGTTCAATGGTTGATAATTTTTCGGGTAACGAAAAAGCATCCTTTTCGTTTTGCGTTACCCTGAATTTCATAATCCGGAAATTCTGTTTCCCCTGTGATGCTCCTGCTGAAAAAGTATTGCTCATCAGGAACAATTCGTTACCAACCGGATAGTTCGAAAAATTTACAATCAGGTCTGCACGTTCGCCCGGTGCCAATAACAAAGAAGTCACTTTTTGTGGTGATGCCAGTAAGCCGCCGTCAGCGCCAATTACATCGAAAGAAGCGCCATCGCTTAACGCCAGCTTATAAATACGAGCATTCGAACCGTTCAGAACCCTGAGTCTATAGTTGCCCGTTTTTACATCTTTGTATGGTGAACTAACTCCATTTACCAAAATATTCGATCCCATGTAACCAGTCATTATGTCCATCATTGTGGGCGAATAATCAAGATCATAGTTGGTTGTAACCCTTTTATCCTGTATGACAAGCGGAATTTCCATTTCTCCGGAAGGAAGATTTAAATTTTGCTCTTCTGCATCCCGTACCAGAAATACACCTGCAAGTCCAAGATAGGCCTGCTCTGCCGTAAATCCGTCAGGATGCGGATGGTACCAGTACATTCCGGCCCGTTGTGATACTTTAAAATTGTACACAAGAGAATTTCCGGGTAAGGCAACATCTTCCGGATGACCATCCATACCAGCCGGGGTAATCAACCCATGCCAGTGAATGTTAGAGTTTTCAGCCAGACTATTTTGAAATCTGATGTTAATATTGTCTCCTGAATTTATACTTATAGTCGGTCCCAAAATAGAGCCGGATTGGTACCCTAAAACCTTTGATTTTTTACCGCTAAAAATGGTTGATGTTGTAACCTGTGCGGTTAGGGTTCCCTGACCATTTATCGAGGCGGGGACAGGCAACGGAGTTGAAAAATCACCATCAGTTGCTAGGACAAGCTCGTTGTATGGGCTGTCCCACATATTCATATTGTTGCATGAAGTAAAAGTGATTACACTTATTACTATTATGGTGAAAATTCTGATTTTTATTTTCATTGTTGAATTACTTTTATTTGATAACTTATTAAAGTTGTATTGACCAAAGGAGCTTACTAGCACACTTTTTTCATCATTGAAAAAGAAATCCCATTACTCAAATTAGCCAAAAGGCTATTTAAGCACCAAGTTCAAATCTCATTAGTGGCAACCTCCCGAATGCGGTCCACCTCCTGATTGATGCGAGGTATGGCCATCAGATTGATAAGATGAACCGCCATCACTATGAACCAGATGAGAAACTCCCATGCAACCAGTGAAAACAAAAAGCACTGAAACGATTACTACTAATCTAACAATTATCCTTTTCATAATTTTTGATCGATTTTAAAAATAAAGCCATCTTCAAAGCGGAATCAGCTATTATTTAATTCCCTGACCTTCCAAAAAGTGGTTGATTTCAAAATGTTTATGAAACTCATCGTATTTACTCAGAGAAGCATCCGTTTTGAACTGACCATCAATAGCATCGTGCAACATGTGGTTATCAGGAAAAACTGCTTTCACGTTAAGCAAGGTTAATTCCCTTATTTCACTGTCACCTTTTTTGCTGAAATAGAATGTGGTAATATTTTTTGAACCACCAGTTTTAGGATTTCCTGAAACAGTTGATTGTTTGCTGTAAATCCAAAGGATACTTTTGTCACTTACAGAAAAATCATCCTTGCCCTGAAAACGAACTATTTTTCCATCGCAAAGCTGAAAACCCCAAATCTCTGCTTTTTTGAGGTCGTAAGGTTTTCCTTCGTGAACTACTGTAATATAATCCTTGGATAGAAAATCATTGAGTTTAATTTTGTGTTTTTCAGTGGCACAATCTATTCCATACTCCATTTTGCCAGATGTATAATCGGCAAATGTTTTAAAAACACCACTCTTTTGTGCGAAAAGGGAACCTGCGCTAATAAGGGCTATTCCAGCCATTATCACAGCTATTTTTATTAATTTTTTCATAAAACGATTTTTTGAATTTGATATTATTTAATAAGACAACTTACACCAATTGAAATACGAATACAGCTTTCACTCAATAATGTATAAGCTAACCAATAATTTCAAAAAATCATAACCGGTAAGTCTGTAAAGAAGAAAGTACGGTTTGGATAAGTGGCGGAGGGGGTGAATCAATAAAAGTGAAATGGTTATCGCTGCTTTCATTTACCAATGGAAGATTGAAAGAAAACAGTTCATGCCCTAAAATATCGTTTTCAGCTAACTGTGGAACATCCTGAATTTGTGCTGCCGAAAAATCATCGTTTACTTTAAAGAAGTGATTCTCATTGTGGCAGCAATCGCTGTCTCCACAGCATGATTTTGCTTCGCTGAATAACTTTACTGAAACAAATGTCCCGCTGCAAAAATGTTCTGAAACAGCCACTCCTATTGTTGTTGTCAACAACAGGACTGATAAAGTAATATGACTGAATTTCTTTAACATTGCTGGTTAATTCATTACAAATGAAACAAAATTAATTTTAAAATGTTCTTTTCATTGTATTTATTTTGAATTCGTTAACATTCAGGCTTTCCCGGGAATTCTTAAAATATTGGCGAGTTTGGCTTCTTTTTCAGATTATTTGATGCAGGGTTCAACTCAAAGTGAAGACCTCACTGCTGCAAAAACAAAAAGAGCCAGCGACAAATCTT
>JBBIPU010000249.1:0-3869 GCA_037442685.1 Draconibacterium sp.
TCGACGGTTTTCCAGCCAGCTGGGCGGCAGCATCAACACTGAAAGCGCCGTTGGTGACAATCTCTTCACCATCGGCCAATCCTTCGGTTACCACAAAGCTGTTTCCGAGCGCCGGACCCAGTTCAACTTCGCGAAGGTGGAAAATTGGTTCTTCGCCCGGTTGCTTCACATAAACCACCGAGCGTTTGCCCGTCCACAAAACCGCCGAACGCGGAATTACCAGTTTGTCCTTAAATTCATCGAGTTTTGCTTTTACAATACCGGTGGCAAACATTCCGGGTTTCAGCTTCGTTCCGGGATTGCCCAACTCAACCCGTACTTTGGCAACACGGTTTACCGGGTCGATAAACGGGTCAATAAAAGCAATTGTTCCGTTGTAAGCCGAACCGGGCAGCGCTTGAAAAGTGAACTCAATTTTATCTCCCTTTTTCAGAAAAGGCAAATCGCTTTCATAAGCATCAAACTGCACCCAAACCCGCGATAAGTCTGATACTTCGTACAAAACCGAACCCTGACTGACATAATCACCATTGTTTACCCTCCTCGCTGTAACTATCCCGCCAGATGTGGCGGTAATTTCCATGTTGGCTTTTACCTGTTCTGAACTTTCAATGGATGAAATTTGTGTTTCTGTCAGTTTCCACTGGCGGAGTTTTTCTTTGGCAGCCTCGTAAATTTCGGGTTGCGAACCCTTTGTTTTGGCAGCTTCCAGCAGCTCCTGCTGCGCGGTAACCAAATCGGGAGAATAAATAATGGCTAGTGTCTGGCCTTTTTGGATGGTTTCGCCGGTGAAATTCACCATCAGCTTTTCAATTCTGCCCGAAAGGAAAGAAACCTGGCTTTGAATTAACCGTTCATCAGCCTCTACTTTTCCATACATCCGCACTTCTTTTACAGGTTGCTGTGTCGAGACAACCGAAGTCATTACATTGGCAAGCTGGGCGGCCTCTTTGGTAAAATGAATGGCTGTTGCGTCCACTTCAGCGCCACCGCTCTGGCTGACCGGAATCAAATCCATGGCGCAAATCGGACATTTTCCCGGTTTGTCCATGCGGATTTGCGGGTGCATCGAGCAGGTCCAGATTTCAGATTTTGCTTCTCCGGCTGAATGATTGTGAGCCTCTTCCTTCTTCGGCGAAGAATGAAAAAACAACCACCCCAGGAAAAGCCCGGCAATGCCGAACAGGATATAACGAACGCTTTGATTTGAAAATATCTTTTTCATGTTTACTATTTTTTAAAAATTGGAATAAGCCATTAACCGCTGCAACTTTGCAGTGGCAGTATTGAAATCGGCGACAGCCTCAATCTGTTTCAGCCCATAATCGAGAGTTTGCTGCCGCACACGCAACAGGTCGGTTAGTCCGGCCCCGGATGCCGAAAAACTTTTCAGCAAAATATTTAACGACTGATTGGCAAGGTTTAACTGACTCTCATAAAGTGCAATTCTGCGCTGCGCATCCTGGTATTCCTGAACCGCCGCAAAATAATCGGTTTGCAGGGCATTTGAAGTTGCCTGTATTCCTTGAGCTGTGGCAGTTTTCATCAGGTCGGCTTCGGTTTTCATAGCTTTGTATTTCTTCCGGTAAACCGGTAAAGTGACCGTTACCATGGGCATTATCATGTCGCCCCCATTCATTTCAGAAGTTGACATCGGGCTTTTATTGATAAGCGAATAATTCAACCCCAAACCCACCATCGGGTAACCCATTCGCGAAACCATCGTTTTTCGTGCATCCAGCGATTTTTCCTCAATTCTCAGCATTTCGAGCATCGGATTATTGGCAAGCATACTGTCGGTCACTTCTGAAAGTGGTAAATTCAATTCAACAGCAACCATCGTGTCGGGCAGGGCAATCTGCATCTGTGCCGGCCGGTTTAAAAAGCTGTTGAACCGCGCCGAAATTGTGATAAGTTGGTTTTGCAGCAGGGAAATTGAATTTTCCAGTTCCCCGGTTTCCATCTGAATCCGGTACAAGTCAGCCAATCCTGAACTGCCTGATTGTCCCATCGGATTATTTTGCATCGAAGGAGAAGCGCTGACAGGCTGATTCCCTGAATTATCGGAATTGTTTCCTCCCATCGAACCCATTCCTGATGAAGCCGACGTAGCATTTTGTGCAACCCCTGACTGCATTGCTCCTACGGAAGCCGGTGTGCTTCCTGAACTACCAGCGGCAGCCTTGAATTTTACCATCGACAACCGTTCAAGGGTTTTCAGGATTTCGAGGTTTTTTTCAGAAACCTGAATGGCTGCCTGAACTTTGTACATTTCGTACCAGGTTTGTTGAAGGTCGTAAAAAACCTGCAATTTGGCATCGCGGAACGATTCGTATTTCGCCTGTGCCATCAGGCTCATTTCGTCTTTCGCATTTTTCAAAACGCCAAACCACGGAAACATCTGCATCAGCCGGATATCTGCAACCTGGTTGCCACCGACCAGTTCCATCGGTTTTAAAAAGATTCCGAGGCTGATTTCAGGGTCGGGTAAACCTCCAATCTGCGGCACTTTTTGCAGTGCAGCTTCATATTCCGCAAATTTCTGCAGAACTGCCGGATTGTTTTTAGCTGCAATCTCAAGGTAGTTTACAAGAGAATCGGGTTGCTGGGCAAAAGTCGAGTTGATTATGCCCATCGCGAAAATGACAGTTATAATTTTATTAATTGTTTTCATCCTGTTCATGATTTTGATATGCATTAATTGCCTTTCTGTTTGCATTTTTAACTGCGTTTTCCCTCCACATGGCCTGAAACAGCGGGACTACATAAACCGTCATCACCTGAATGACCATTCCTCCAAATGTTGGGATAGCCATCGGAACCATGATGTCGGCACCTTTCCCGGATGAAGAAAGCACGGGAAGCAAAGCGATTACTGCAACTGCTGTTGTCATCATGGCGGGCCGAACACGTTTCAATCCTGCAGCAACCACCGCTTCACGCACATCGTGAACCGTAGCCGGATGTCTTTCTTCAAAAACCTGGTGAATGTAAGTTCCCATGATTACGCCATCGTTGGTGGCAATCCCGAACAACGCGATAAATCCAACCCAAACCGCAACACTCAGGTTTATCGGGTGAATCTGGAACAGTTCCCGCAGGTTGATTCCTGAAACTGAAAAGTTCAGAAACCACTCCTGTCCATACAGCCAAATCATGATAAAACCACCAGCAAATGCTACAAATACACCTGAAAAATGGATAAACGACGCGGTAATTGTTTTGAACTGGAAATACAGCAACAAAAGGATCATTAAAAGACTGATCGGAATAACAATAGCTAGTCGTTTGGTTGCGCGGATTTGTTGTTCGTAATTTCCTGCAAATTTATAAGTAACTCCATTTGGCAATTTCAGCTGTCCCGATTCTGCTTTTTGTTTTAAAATCTTGGATGCTTGTTCCACCACATCCACTTCTGCAATATTTTCCTGCTTATCGAATATTACGTAACCAACAAGGAAGGTATTTTCGCTGCGTATCATTTGCGCCCCGGTTGTGTAGCTAATGTCGGCCAGCTCTCCCAAAGGAATTTGTACCCCGTTCATGGCCGGAACGAGTATCCTTTTGAGGTCTACCGGATTGTCCCTAAGTTCACGGGCGTATCGAACCCTCATTGGGAAACGTTCGCGACCTTCAACTGAATTGGTTAGCAACATACCGCCGACTGCCACCTGCAAAATCTCCTGAACATCGCTAACGCTCATTCCATAACGAGCCATCGCTTCCCGGTTGAGTTTTATTTCGAGGTAAGGTGCTCCTACAGCACGATCATAAAACACTGAAGATGCTTTGACTGAAGGAACCTCTTTTAAAGCCTTTTCAAACTGTAATCCTGCTTCCTGAATGCTATTCAGGTCAGGTCCATAAAC
>JBBIPU010000250.1:0-3854 GCA_037442685.1 Draconibacterium sp.
TTGGTAAACATTGCTTAATGTCAGAATGTTTGTAATAATATTAAAGGCTCTTTAATTAAAACCGGGAGTCGGGTTTTTAACTCCGGCATCATTGCCGGACCTGGAAAGTCTGACTCCTACTGATAGAAAAAACCATGAATTCAACATTAAAAAATATCTCCAACTCATTTCAGAATACCGAAAAAATGCCGGTGCTTTTTCTTGGTCACGGAAGTCCCATGAATGCAATCGAAGAAAATGAATTTGTTGCCGGGTTCAGGGAAGCAGGTAAAACTATTCCAAAACCTGCAGCAATCCTGTGCATTTCGGCGCATTGGGAAACGCGTGGCACACAGGTTACAGCTATGCAAAATCCACGTACCATCCACGATTTCGGAGGATTTCCGAGAGCGCTTTTCGAAGTGCAATATCCGGCTCCCGGCAATCCGGCGTTGGCTGAAGAAATAAAGCATAAAACCGTGAAAACAGAAGTTGGTCTCGATGAAAAATGGGGACTCGACCACGGCGCCTGGAGCGTGATAAAACACCTGTATCCCAAAGCCGACGTGCCTGTTGTTCAATTAAGCCTCGATTACACAAAACCGGCACAATTTCATTTCGAGCTCGCGAAAGAACTGGTATGGCTGCGCAAAAAGGGTATTTTGATTATTGGCAGCGGAAACATGGTTCATAATCTTGGATTGATTGCCTGGAACAAAATGTCAGCAGATAATTACAGTTATGAATGGGCAACCGAAGCCAGCTCGAAAATGAAAAAGTTAATTCTTTCAGGCGATTTTTCTTCGTTAATTAATTATGAAACTTTGGGCAGGGCTTTTGAACTTGCAATTCCCACACCCGAACACTATCTTCCTTTGATTTATGTACTTGCCTTAAAAGAAGAGAATGAAAAAATAACGCTTTTCAACGACAAGGCAGTAGCAGGATCATTGACAATGACTTCACTAAAAACAGAAAGTGTTTAATCCAAACAATCCGGTGCATAAAAATTTTCTTAAAAATCTTAAAGTTGATTTTTACCCGATTATTAAAGGAGTTAACCTTTTTTCCATTCAGGATTAATTCAATATTGATTATTTTTAACCGCATTTTAATACTTATTTTGAAAACTGAAAATTTACACTTATGAAAACTGACTTTCTGTGGCTTAGTATCTTTTTTGTGTTTTTTGGATGTACTCCAAAAGCTGAAAACACCGCTAAAAACGATGAGAAAATTCAAAAAGAAACGGCAACAAATTTTTCTGTAAACGGAAAGCAGGCAACTGTTTATGTTACAGCAAGCAATACCGATTTAAGATTATCGGATAACGGAACCGTAAAATTTGAACCGGCATCCCAACCACTTGAAACAGAAATCTGTGTGTTTGTCAATCCTGATAAAACATTTCAGGAATTGTTAGGAATCGGCGGAGCGATAACCGATGCATCGGCAGAAGTTTTTGCTGCACTTTCGCCCGAAAAACAACAAAAACTGTTAAAGGCATATTACAGCAAAGGCCAGGGAATCGGGTACACACTTGCCCGCACAAACATTCAAAGCTGCGATTTCAGCAGCGATAGTTATTCATATGTAAAAGAAGGGGATAAAGAACTGACGACATTCAGCATTGAACATGACCGGAAATATAAAATACCCCTGATAAAAAGCGCTGTTGATGCTGCTGGCGGCAAACTTTTGTTGTATGCAAGTCCCTGGAGTCCACCTGCATTCATGAAAGACAACAAAGACATGTTGCATGGAGGCAAACTGCTTCCCGAATATTATGGTCAGTGGGCCATGTTTTATACCAAATTCATTAAAGCTTACGAAAGCGAAGGAATGCCAATCTGGGGAATTTCCATTCAGAATGAACCGATGGCAACACAAACCTGGGAATCGTGTATTTACACAGCTGAAGCAGAACGCGATTTTCTGAAGAATTTTCTTGGTCCGACCATGGAAAAAGAAGGTTTGGGTGACAAAAAAATTGTTGTCTGGGACCACAACCGCGACCTGATAGTTCACCGGGCCAACACAATTTTCGACGACCCGGAAGCAGCAAAATACGCATGGGGAATGGGATTTCACTGGTACGAAACGTGGACCGGCGGGGAACCGATGTTCGATAACCTGGGAAAAGTAAAGAAATCATATCCGGATAAAAACCTGATGTTTACAGAAGGATGCGTGGAAAAATTCGATGCTGCAAAATACCAGTACTGGCCAAACGCCGAAAGGTACGGAAGATCGATGATCAACGATTTCAACCAGGGAACCTGCGGCTGGACAGACTGGAATATTCTGCTCGATCAGAACGGTGGCCCGAACCATGTTGGCAATTTTTGTTTTGCACCTGTTCATGCCGATCTGAATACAGGAGAACTGATTTTCACTCCTTCTTATTACTACATCGGCCATTTTTCGAAATTTATCAAACCCAGGGCAAAAATGGTCAGCACTTCAGTCAGCAGAAGTGTTTTACAGAGTTGCTCTTTTCTGAACACTGACGGAACCTTGGCCACAGTTGTAATGAACATTACCGACAATGAAATGAATTATAAATTATATGTCGGTTCGCATGCCATCGAAGTAAAAATATTACCGCACTCAATACAGACGCTTGTAACACAGTAAACAAGATAAAAACCGGTGTTTAAAATATTCAGAAATATCGACAGTAAAAGTTATCGCCCGATTTACGGCGCGCTGGATATTTTTAAATTCATCGGTCCGGGGTTGCTGGTTACAGTTGGATTTATCGATCCCGGCAACTGGGCCTCAAATCTGGCTGCCGGTGCAACTTACGGATACAGCCTGCTTTGGATGGTCACCCTTTCGACAATTATGCTGATTTTGCTGCAACACAACGTAGCTCACCTTGGCATCGCCACGGGGCTTTGTCTTTCAGAAGCTGCAGCCATTTATATAAAACCTGTTTATTCAAGAATCATCATTTCATCAGCAATGTTGGCTTCGGTTTCAACTTCGCTTGCTGAAATTCTTGGAGGAGCAATTGCCTTAAAAATGATTTTCGGAATTCCTATTCGTGCAGGGGCTATTTTAGTGACGGCCTTTGTGATTATTATGCTTCTTACTAATTCGTACCGGATTATCGAAAAATGGATCATTGCATTTGTTTCTGTTATCGGCTTGTCGTTTCTGTACGAGCTTTCGCTGGTAAACATCGACTGGAACAGCGCTTTTTCAGGCTGGGTGACTCCTTCGTTTCCGGAAGGTTCGATGGTTGTGATAATGAGCGTTCTGGGAGCGGTAGTAATGCCACACAACCTTTTTCTTCATTCCGAGATTATTCAGAGCCGGCAGTGGAACCGCGAAAATGACAGAATCATAAAAAAACAGCTGAAATATGAATTTCTTGACACGCTGCTTTCGATGGTTATCGGCTGGGCAATCAACAGCGCAATGATTCTGCTTGCAGCCACAACATTTTTCAAAACCAAAACTCCTGTTTCGGAACTTGAACAAGCCAACCAGTTGCTTTCCCCGTTACTCGGAGGTCATGCTGCCGTTGTTTTTGCAGTGGCGCTGCTGTTCTCGGGTGTTGCATCGACAATAACTTCGGGAATGGCAGCCGGTACCATTTTTGCAGGCATGTATAAAGAACCGTACGATATTAAAGATAATCACTCACGATTGGGAGTTTCAATTTCGCTGATCATTGCTTTGGTAATTATCTTTTTGATTTCGAATCCATTTCAGGGACTGATTATTTCGCAGATGATTCTGAGTATCCAGTTGCCTTTCACCATTTTTCTGCAGGTTTACCTCACTTCATCGGAAAAAGTAATGGGAAAATATAAAAACTCAACATTTTCAAAAATTGTACTTTATTCCCTGGGAGCAATTGTAAC
>JBBIPU010000251.1:0-3840 GCA_037442685.1 Draconibacterium sp.
AGATTTCTCAGTCGTGCCTCCTTCGAAATGACAGTTCTTCAATCTCATTACTCACTACTTTGTACTAATCATCTAAAAACTTTCATTTTCAGTTCGTTCAATTACTTCGTTTTGCAGGTCGGCGTTCATGTCATTGAAATAGTCGCTGTAACCGGCCATGCGCACCAGCAAATCGCGGTAATCTTCGGGACAGGTCTGCGCCGCAAGCAAAGTGGCCGTATCGACAATATTAAACTGAATGTGATGGCCACCCAGCGAAAAATAACTCCGGATGAGCTGCCCCAGTTTTTCGACATCTTTTTCGCGTTTCAGCAGGCTGGGTACAAAACGAAGGTTTAACAAGGTTCCGCCCGATTTTACATGGTCGAGTTTACCCAGCGAACGGATAACATTGGTTGGTCCGTGGGTGTCGCAGCCGTGTGACGGCGAAGTTCCATCGGAAATCGATTTCCCCGAGAAACGCCCGTTGGGTGTGGCGCCCAGCACTTTTCCAAAATAAACATGACAAGTGGTTGAAAGCATGTTGAGGTGGAAAGTTTCACCTTTTGTATTGGGTTTTCCGTCAATGGCAGCCAGCAAATCATCGTAAACACGCAGCGCAATCGAATCGGCATATTCATCGTCGTTTCCGAAAAAGGGTGTGCGGTTGATAATCCGCTGACGCAGTTTTTCTTCTCCCCCAAAATTCTTAGCCACCGCATTCAGCAAAGTTTCCATGCTGAAAGTTTTGTCTTCGAAAATATGTTTTTTCAGTACCGAAAGACTGTCGGTCACGGTTCCCAGACCGGTGCACTGAATATAATCGGTGTTGTAGCGCGGGCCGCCGTTGTAGTAGTCTTTTCCTTTCTGAATACAATCTTCGATAACCACCGAAAGAAACGGCGCCGGTGCGTAACGCGCAAACATCTGGTCGATGTAATTACTGACACGTATTTTCTGGTCGATTATAAAATTGAGCTGCCGGTGGAAAGCAGCATACAACTCCTCAAAATTCCGAAATTTCAGCGGATCGCCGGTGGCAAGTCCCGCCACTTTTCCGGTGAGCGGGTCGATTCCGTTGTTGAGCGTGATTTCCAGTATTTTCGGCACATTCAGATAACCGGTCAGCAGGTAGGCTTCCTTACCAAAAGCGCCCACTTCGATGCATCCGCTGCAACCGCCTTCGCGGGCATCCTGCAACGATTTTCCCTGACGAACCAGTTCCTGCACATAAATATCGGGATTGAAAACTGACGGATAACCATGTCCCTGGCGAATGAGGTGACAGGCGGCATTCAGAAATTTATCGGGTGTTTTGGTACTGATGTGCACCGAGTTGCCGGGTTGCAGAATGTGCAGTTCCTCAATCACTTCGAGCAAAAGGTACGACATGTCGCAAACGCCGTCGCTGCCGTCGGGTTTCAGTCCGCCGATGTTGATGTTGGTGAAATCATTAAAAGTTCCGCTTTCGCGCGCGGTAATTCCCACTTTGGGTGGCGCCGGATGGTTATTCACTTTAATCCAGAAACAACTCACCAATTCTTTGGCTTCGTCGCGGGTGAGAGTTCCGGTTGTAATATCGTTTTCGAAAAAGGGTTGCAAATGTTGGTCGAAATGCCCGGGGTTCATGGCATCCCAGCCATTGAGTTCGGTAATGGTTCCGAGGTGAACAAACCAGTACATTTGGATGGCTTCCCACAGGTTGCGCGGTGCGTGTGCCGGCACCCAACGGCAAACTTCCGCTATTTTTTTCAGTTCCTGCACCCGTTTCGGGTTGATTTCCTTTTCAGCCATTTCTTCGGCAAGGCTGGCATGGCGTTCGGCAAAAACAACGGCTGCATCGCACGAAACGGCCATCGCTTTCAGTTCTTCCAGCTTTTCGGTAGCCTCCGAGTCGTTCAGAAAATCGAGCCGGGCAATGTGGTCTTCAATTTCCTTTTTAAAATAGAGCATCCCTTTCCGGTAAATTTTCCCGTCGAGTGCAGTGTGACCGGGAGCGCGCTGTTCCATAAATTCGGTAAAAACGCCGGCTTCGTAAGCCGCTTTCCACTCTTTCGGAACATGGCTGAAAATGCGTTCGCGCATGGTGCGGCCTTTCCAGTAGGGAATCACTTCACGTTCGTAGGTGTCAATATCTTCCTGCGGAATGGTGTACCGTTGCTGGTCGCGCGAGTTGAGCACATGAAAATCTTCGACACTGTGACAGGTGAGTTCAGGGAAAGTGGGAACCGATTTGGGCAACGGGCCGCGTTCGCCGACAATCAGTTCATCGGCTCCGATATAAATTGTTTTTTGTTTGCAGATTTCGAGATAATTGAGCGCCCGCATCATCGGTTCGGAGTATCTTCCGAGATTTTCCTTATAAAATTTTGTGGTAATCACCGCCCGTTCAATGCTGAGCGATTCCTGGGTTTCGACACTCAGTTTGCGCAAACGGCGAATGCGGTCGTTCATTCCCGGGAGTGTTTTTACGGGTTTCGGAGTATAAAAATTGCCTTCGGCTCCGGCCGGACGTTCGGGCGATTTGGTTGTTTTTATTGCGGTTAAAGTCATTGCAAAACAATTAAAAATGAAAAGTTGTAAATTAAAAAATAAGGAATACTAATAAGAAATGTAAAAGTGAAAATTTTCACTCCTCCCCACAGGGGAGGTCGGGAGGGGCTTCTATAACATCAAACAATTAAAAAGGCAGCGGTAGGTACCGGGCAGATTGTTTTTATGCGGACGCGAAATCATTTGTTTTCAGTAATTTGATGGGGTAAAAGTAAAAAGAGTTTTAGTTTTTCGCAAGTTGATTTTTCTGATGCAGTTTTATTTTTTACTAAAATTGTGAGTAAAAGGAGCAGAAACGTTCCGGACAACAATAACCAGATTAAAACAATGAAAGCGAATTTACTTTTGGCAATTTTTATTTTTCCGGTGGTTTTCAGTTTGAAACCTGAAAACATTAAATCGCGTGTTTACAGTTTTTCAGATGCAAAGGTTGAAAAAACTGCAACAGGCGAAAAACGGCCAATGATGGATGGAGAAACGACGCACATGCGCAGTTTCGAAATTCACACCACAATGCTGGAACCCGGGAAAATGCCCCACGGAAGCCAGGTTCATGCTGATTCGGAAGAAATTGTTTTTGTAAAAGAGGGCAGTCTGAAAGTAACCATAAACAATGAAAGCAAAGTTTTGGGAGGCGGAAGTTTAGCGCTGATTTTACCCGGCGATGAGCACGGACTTGAAAATGCCGGAATTGGAAATACAACCTATTACATTATCCGCTACCAGTCGAAAAAGCCACAGGATAACCAGCGTGGAAAAGATGGCGGAGGTTCTGTTTTTGTGGATTGGAATGACCTGAAATTCACACCGCACGACAAGGGGGGTATCAGAAGGTTTTTTGATCGGAAATCGTCCATGTCAGACCGTATTGAAATTCATGCCACCACACTGAATCCGGGAATTAAAAGCCACGAACCTCACACGCACAATCCAGAAGAAATTATTTTAATGATGAGCGGAACCACCGAAATGGAGATTGGCGGGAAGATTTATCCCGGTAATACGGGCGATATTTATTTTCTGGGATCAGAGATTCCACACGCAATCAGAAACACAGGCTCTGAACCATGTTCATACCTGGCGTTTCAATGGCAATAATTTGATTACCAGCGCTGCATAATTTACCAAAACAGGATCAGAGAAATTATTAGAAAGTCTTTAAATCAGATTTGACAAAAAAACCATGATGAGTTGATTTAAATCACCCGATCATGGTTTTTCATTCAAGTACAAAGCTTTTTTATTTTGCTTTTGGCGGATAGTTGGTAAAGATTTTATTTACTGCATAATTGATATTTTCTTCTCTTT
>JBBIPU010000252.1:0-3826 GCA_037442685.1 Draconibacterium sp.
GGGAGGTAAAGTAAAAGTAAATACAGATGGGACTGTAACTTACACTCCACCAGTGGATTTTGCAGGTGAAGATAAATTTGACTACAAAGTTACCACACCTGCAGGTAATGTTGACTCAGCAACTGTTACAGTTGTTGTTCAGGCCCCTTCAGACCTGCTGATCGATGCTGTTAACGATGTATTCGAGATTTTCAACGATCAGATTGCCAATGGTAACATTATTAACAATGACTTTAACAATTACGGAGAAATCGTGATTAATACAACTCCTGTCACAAATCCTGAAAACGGGAATGTCGTTATAAATCCTGACGGAACAATTGTTTATACTCCAGATGCCGGATTCTCAGGAATTGATTCATTCTCTTATCGGATTTGTAATTCAATTGTTCCTGAAATTTGCGACCAGGCAGTTGTTAAAATCTATGTGGCAGATGCTGATACTTCAGATGAGAATCCTTCAACACCTTGTGAATTATTTATTCCAAACGGATTCTCACCCAATGACGACAACATCAACGATAATTTCGAAATTTCTCTATACAGAGCTGAAGGTAATTGTGAAGCATTCGGAGAAAAATATCCGAATGCAAAAGTTGAGATTTACAATCGCTGGGGCAACCTGGTATTCGAAAAAGAACAATTTGGAAATATTGGGCGCTGGGGTGCTACTTCAGCATGGTGGGATGGTACTTCTAACAAAGGGGTGACTATTGGAAAAGACAAACTTCCTGCCGGAACATATTTCTACATCGTCAACTTTAACGATGGTACGACCGAACCTGCAGCTGGCTCAGTATTCTTAAACAGATAAAACAATATTTGGAACAATAACCGGATCATTAGTTGTAACCTGGATATATAATGTACTATTGCTGAAGGAAGAGAAATCAAAATACAGTTCTAAGATTTTAAAAGGGATGGCTTTAAGTTGTCCCTTTTAATATTAATAAAGTCGAATATTCATACGGACCTATCACCTAATAACCAATTAACCAATACTTTTACTCAAGCTTTCTGTTAGTTTTCCTGTTACGAACAATTACCAAAGCAAACAGAATATTAATTTTGCTCTCAATTTACATCCAAGCCCAATCAGGCAATCGAAATTTTCCATCTCGCTTCATTAAGCTCAGAGTTTATTAAATACTCCGGGATTATTTAAACCCGATATAAAATTCAGATTACAATCAGGGTCTTCAAACGGAATGTTTGTCCCAGAATGAAACCACAATTAACTAATTTCAACTTGCATAAAACGCTTATTTAAAGATATTTAAACCACTTGGCACATATATTGGATAACATTTGGTACGCTTTTATTGAATGATTTAAATAAATACAGAGGTTGAAATGATGCCAAAGAGATTTTTGAAAATAAGTTGCAAGGTTCAGTTTTCCTGTTGAAAATTAAATGTTTGAAATAAAGGAAAGAAAACTAAACTTCCTGAAATTTCAAAAGATGATTCAAACAGTGAAAAACGAGAATTAATCAACGGGCTTCAACAGACTCTGAAAAAAAACAAAAAAAATGAAACCAAAAATTAATATTATCAAGGGGGTTGGGATTCTTTTAATGGTCGCATCAGTTTTTGTATCGAAAGCACAACAGGATCCGATGTACACACAGTACATGTTCAATACTCAAACCATCAATCCGGCTTACGCAGGAACATGGGATGCCCTGAGTTTCATGGTGCTTGGCCGCCAGCAGTGGGCAGGCCTTGAAGGTGCTCCCCAAACTTATACTTTTTCGATGCAGGCCCCGCTCAAAAATGAAAGGATTGCTTTGGGGCTTAATATTATCAGCGATAACGTTGGCCTTGAAAAACGTTTTTATTTGTTCGGCGATTATTCTTATCTGCTTCCTGTAAATGAAAATAGCAAATTACGTCTGGGTTTAAAAGCTGGTTTTACAAATTATTCAAATAACCTTACTGAATATCAAACCAACGCTCCGGGTTCAGGAATAGTGGATCCTGCATTTTTCGGCGAAATAGACAGAAAATTTGTTCCAAACTTTGGAATCGGTGGTTTTCTTTACGGTAAAAAGTATTACGTGGGTTTTTCAATACCTAAAATCTTAAGTCACGATTTTGAAACCAATTACAATAATCTTTCTGTAAATGCTGAAATGCGCCATTACTTTCTCCAGGGTGGATTCGTATTTGACCTTGGCGAAAATTTAAAATTCAAACCAACAGCGCTCGTAAAAGCTGCTTTTGGTTCTGATGCAGGATCACCGGTTCAAATGGACGTAACCGCCAACTTCCTCATTAAGGAAAAATTCTGGCTTGGTGCGATGTACCGTACCGGCGATTCATTCGGTTTCATTGCACAATGGATTATAGATAAAAAATTACGGATTGGTTATGCTTATGATTATACCATTTCACATCTTCAAAATTTTCACAACGGCTCTCATGAAGTAATGATTTCATACGAAATGAGATTCTTAAAAGAATTGTTCGCATCTCCCAGATATTTCTGACATAAATGGTTGGTTAATTTTAAGATCCAAAGTTCAGCTTTCTCTGCTGATCTTTGGATTTTGAATTTAAATGCGACTCCACGAGTTCGTCGATAAGTGGCAGACATCTTCCACAGGAGGTACCGGCACGGGTTAACAACTGAATTTCATTCGTCGAAGCGGCTCCTTTTTTAAGCAAGGAATTAATTTCCCTTTCATCGACAAAATTACAGAAGCAAACTAACGGATTCGGCATTTTAAACAATAATTGAAATCAGCTTGGTTCAGAGATTTTCAGAAATATTAATGTACAGCAGAACTTTCATTTTTTTGATTGACTGCATATTGCGACATTATCCTGTTTTCGGAATAAACTTTTATTTTTCGGTAGATTTCAATAACCTGATCGTTTTTAGGTAACGAATTATATATATGATCCAGGTATCTGTTTTTCAGTAAATGTTCAAAAGTTGGCCTGAAATTAATATCGTAAACCCAGGATAACTGCAAAATTTTGACATCCATTTCCGAAATAATATTCTTTTTCGATACCATTTTGCCACCCAATACTTCCTTCACAACTGCCTGCGATACTGAAGTTCCTTTTGGCAATTCCCATGTTAATGTGTGATTTGCCTTGCCGTTTCTCGTTGCATAATACTCTGAAAGAACTTTGAAAATATCCATTTTGTCAGCATCCCTGATCAGTTTTGCATGTAACAACTCTTTCTCCGAAAGTCCATCCTGTATCTTAAATTTATTGTGATTCAGGATTGCATTAAATATCAGTTCTTTATTATTGATATTGAATTCATCCAGTATTTTTTTCTCCTTCAGAATCTGAACCGCAAGTTCGCCATGATCAAGTGATTTGCTGTCGCTGAAAGTATCGAATTCAACTAATTGCCTGAACCTGCCCAAATCGTGAAACAATCCCACCAGAAATGCAGTGTTCTGCTCTTCTTCCTGCCATTGAAGTTTACCTGAAAGTGAAAGAGCTATTTCTGCAACTCTGAGCGAATGTTCTTTTTTAATGTTAAAATTTAACCTCTGGCTTTCATTCATTTCTTTAAATGAATCGCAGTAATTTTTAAACCATTCAGTTGAAATATGAATCAATTCTTTCATGCTTTTCAATCATTATGAAGCCGCAAATTTAGATTTATCTTCATTCTGCAAGTTGCAAAACCCCGATATTTTTATTAACACACTGCATTTCCTCTTGTTAAAACAATTAAATACAGGTTATCGGAATTTTGTTATTTTTGCAACACCTAAATTGGCCCTATAGTTCAATGGATAGAATAAAAGATTCCGGTTCTTTCGATCTGGGTTCGAGTCCCGGTAGGGTCACAA
>JBBIPU010000253.1:0-3818 GCA_037442685.1 Draconibacterium sp.
CGAACCGGCACCGGAACGCGGCTCACCCAGATATCTTCCTTGTTCATGCTGTAAGTCAGCCACATATCGTTTCCCGGCGGATTGCCGTTACCTTCAATAATTCCGCGGGTGTAACACGGCCCGAAATCCTTCCAGCGCCCGGTAAACCTGCGGGGCAGCACTTCACCCTGCACCAGCAGCATGTCGTTGTAGATAATTCCGTCGTCGCTGGTTATCACAATCAATGGGTACCTGTATTCGTCGAGTTCAATGGGATTGTAACAGATGGCAAAACGGTTGTCGTCGGTGGCCTGTCCCCACATTTTACCGCCAGCCATAATCAGCGTGGACGATTTTACCGGTTTGCTGAAATGTACACCATCATCAGACAAAGCACAAAGCGACCGCTTCCACAAACCAACTACTTTGCCGTCGGTGCGGTGGTAATAATTAAAAGCGCTGCCGGCTTCGGTTATGGAGTAAAATCCATCCAAACCCTTGTCTTCGTCCCACCACTGCATGGTTTTCAGTTTATCGGCAAGCAGGGCATCACAAGCTTCAACAAAACCTTTATCATCTGATTTTTTGTAAAACGGGAAACTTGTGTTGGTTTCGTTCCATTTGGTGTGACTGCTGTAACGGATAAAATAAATTGGGCCAAAAGTGCCGTCTTTGTATGCTTCCCGCACCACGCGGCCAATTCCGCCCTCATCGAACGGATCTTCGGTATGCCCGTAAAACGCCAGAACCAGTAATCGTTGGTTTGGCGCAATATAAAATCCCATTCGCTGGTGCATCATGTATCCGCTGTAACCATCCGGAATTTTCACTCCCTCAGGAGCAATGTATGGCGGGAAAACAACCTGGGGCTTTTCCCAGTGCCTTCCGTCAACCGATTTGGTAACAAGCGTTTGTCCCGGAGCAATGTGTTCATCAACCGGATTACTCAGGTATTCCTGGTAAAACCGGCCGTTCCAGTAACAAAGGTCGGGGGCGTGATTGTAAGTCCAGCCGTTGCCTTCAGCCAGTTCAGGATTGGTTCGGTTGGCGCGCAAAGTCTGCCGGCTTTCGGTACCGATAGCATACCGCAAACGGCCTTCGTGCACATTCGGATCGATGGATACACCACCAACATAGCGCACCGGTTCGTTTATGCTTCCGGTTTGGGCGAATACCTGATTAAATGAGGGAATAATTACAAAAAAGACAAATATGAAAAAAACTCTTTTCATGATTCTTTGGATAATCATTCAAATTCGTTTACTCCCGAATCAACCCTGGTAGCCGACTATTCTATTTTTTACTTAAATCGCGATAATACAAATCTTTGGCTTCCACTAACATTCCCGGGTTGTGGCACTGGATGGCAAAATAACCTTTTTTGTATTCGCTGTCGTCGTAAGTCATTACAAGCTGTTCGTTAATCCAGAACTGGATGTGTGTTCCAACTGCTTTTATCCGGTAATCAAACCATTCACCGTCTTTTGTAAGTTTGGCCGTTGCTTTCCCGGTCGGAGTGCCGGGTTTCCAAAGCCAGCCTGTGTGCGCATCCTGACTGTTGCAAATCTGGGCTTCATAACCACGTGGAAAACCATCGGGATTGTCAGCGGGTGGGTTGGCCCTGAAATACAAACCGCTGTTGGCGTCCTGGCCGGTACTTGTTATTCTGAATTTACCCTTTACTTCCAGATCAGTGAGTTCAGGCGCTGCGTAAATATGACCATTTCCACCTTCGCCTGTTAAAACACCATTTTTGACTGTCCAGGTTGCTTTTCCGCGAACGGTCCAGCCATCCAGATTTTTACCATTAAAAAATGATTTCCATTCAGGTTCTTTCTGAGCTGAACCGGAAAAAACTGTTATCAAAAATACAGAAATTAAAATAAAGATTTTTTTCATCGTACTTAAATTTAAAGTTTGAAATTATATCTGATTCACTCTATTTCAACAACTTATAATATTGCGACATATAATAAGGCAACAGAAAAAACGTTCCTTCCTGTTCAGCATTTTCACCACCCACTTCCTGTAATGCCAGGTTAAATCCGTCCCTGTCCTGCCGTACATGACCACGTTCATCCACCGGCACTGCAAAACCATCGGTTCTCCATCCCATTCCGGCTACCTGTCCCGGTAGCGGATCGAAAACCACGTCAAGCCGGTGAGTGTTATCCATTTTATAACCGATCAGGTCGAGCGGGATCAATTCCAGTGTTTCTTTTATATCACTTCCCAAATCGGGGTACTCAGTAAATTTTTTAACTGCCATTGCTGTAAAACCACCTGCTTCATCAAAAACTTTTCCCGTGCTGAAATAACCCTTTTCAGCCAGTTCAGCGAAATGACCTGCCATTGCCGCAAAAAGTGCATTCCAGAAGGCATTTTTCTGCTTGCTGATATGGAGCCACGAATTCTCGAGCGAATTGCGGTACATAATCAGCAACTCCGGATCTTTTTCGTAATTAATCAGTCCGAACATGCTCATCAGGCAGAGATTATTGTCCCACGGAACCACATTTTCAGGAGGGAAAAACTCCTTGCTGTGCATGGCATTGATGTGATAATTGTACTTCTCGCGGAGCATCGCGGCAACCTCGTCGTATTTTTTGTCGCCCATAACATGACTTGCCACATTCAGAAACGAAAGCATCATCATCGAGTTCAATCCGCGCTGTTCCCATCCCCAGACCGAATTCAGATATTCAGGGGAAAAATTTCCCCAGCGGGTCGGATTTCCGTCGTGGTCGCGAAGCAAAAAACCATTTTTGATCAGGTGATCGGTTATGGAAGCCACAACATCGCGAACCGCCTGTTTTTCAGCTTCGGTTTCGGCAACAAGGTCGTAATAAATGCCATAAAAGAAATAATGCCCGGCCAGCTCATCCGAACTTGTATCGCATTTCCAGAGGTATTTCCCGTCTTTGCTTTTTACAAAACGGGGATTGATATCTTTCCAGAAAGGATCACTCTTCTGCACATTCAGGTTCATTTTGTGGCTGTATTCCGGATCGGCCAGAGGCTCGGGCCAGCCAGCCGGAACAATCACGCGGGCCGGAAAACCGGGATCGTGGGTAATATCAACCAGCCATTTACAGGCTTCAAAACTTCTTTTTGCGAGCCTTTTTGCTTCAATGTCGCCGGTAAGCGCATACCTGAAAGCCTGCGCAGCACCGTACATCGACGTGTACATTCCGTCGTTGTCCGAAATTCCATATTTAAATGAAGCAGTGTCGCACGGAACAGTAAGTTCACACGGTGCAATGAAACCCATGCGCTGGTGCCGTGTTTCGGTTTGCCTTGTAAAACAGGCTGCCTTTTCATCAAAAGTCATTTTACGCGGAATAATCTGCCCTACCCCATTATCGGTTGCAATCCAGGCTGTGCCATTTTCATCAACAGCAATCGCATTAACATGATCGTCGGGCAGCCAGCGCAAACTGAACCGGTAATGGAATTGCCCGTTCTCAAAACGGATAGCCCCTTTTTCGGTGCCAAACCACACAATTCCGTCAGGAGCGGCTGCAGCACAGGTAAAATGGTTGTAAGGAAGACCTTCCTTTCCCGAGAAAAGCTTCCATTTTCCATGGTCAAAACAGCCAACTCCCTGCTCCGCACCAAACCAAACTTTTCCTTCCGAATCAATTGCAAGAGATGAAACATTGTAAGGTGCCCAGCGATAATTTTCATCCTGCGGGAACACAGCCTGCCATTGTTTTCCTCCTTTTTCCATGAGATAAAAACCTTTTTCGGCTCCGGCGTATTTTATTCCGTTTTGTTCAGCTGTACAAAGTACTTTCCCCGCTTCGGCAGGCAATTCAGGCAAATCTGTTTTTTGTTCA
>JBBIPU010000254.1:0-3772 GCA_037442685.1 Draconibacterium sp.
TTCCGGCGAAACTGGCTAAAACAGATTTTGATGAAAAAACTTTGGGGCTTGATTGGAACTACATTCAATACCCCGTCGAAGGCAATATCTCGCTGACTGAACGTCCCGGATTTCTGCGACTGAAAGGCGCCCCGGAAACCATAAGCACCCGGCAAACTTCGACATTTACGGGCATCCGACTGACTAATTTTTATTTTACAGCCATCAGCCGACTTGAATTCAACCCGAAAAAAGAAAACGAAGAAGCCGGAATGGTGCTTGTAAACAATGGCTCTCATTTCGATTTGCTGGTGAAACAGAAAAACGGCAAACGGGTGGCAGTTGTGAAGCTGCAATTTGGCCGAACCATTTATACCTCTAAAGAATTTGCACTGAAACCGGGGGCCGTGGATTTAAAAATCACAGGAGATAAAACCACTTTTACTTTCTGGGTTGCCCAGGGAAATAGTGAATTTACAGCGATTGAAACCGCTGATGCCAAATTTCTTGCCACCGAAACTGTTGGATTTTTTACCGGCGTTTATGTAGGGTTGTATGCAACCGGCAATGGCGAAATATCACAAGCTAACGCCGATTTCGACTGGTTTGAGTATAAAAAGAATCAGAAATAAAAAGTCGGTACTTCCTACAACTGATGGATATCCGCTAAAAAAAAGAAGGTTAAAAACTTCAGCTCCAACATCAGTTAAGCTAACCAACTAAATTAGGAAACACCTTTCAATGAGGTTAATTTCCTGAATTAAGGATATTTTTTTGTATTTTTAACCTAAAAAATATGAACAGAAATTTAATAAACAGAATAACCATTGATCCTGAAATATGTAATGGAAAACCAACCATCCGCAATACAAGATATACAGTTGATTTGATTCTTGATTTATTATCTGCTGGCATGATCGATTCGGAAATTATTGAGGATTATCCCGCTCTTGAAATTGACGATATCAAAGCCTGTCTGGCATTTGCGTCACAATTATCAAAAGTTAAAACAATACACAGAATTGTGGCATGAGATTTCTGATTGATGCAAATCTGCCTTTTAAATTAGCCAAAATCCTGACTGATAAAGGTTATGATGTTATACATACCGATGATTTGCCAAATAAAGAAAGGACAAAAGATCGTGAAATCAGAAAGATTTCAATTGATCAGAATCGTATTATAATATCAAAAGATTCTGATTTTCTTGATTCACATTTAATAAACGGAGTTCCTGAAAAATTACTGTTTGTTAGCACTGGAAACATTATCAATAAATCTCTTATTCAATTATTTAATAATCATTTTGAAACTATTGTTGTCTTATTCAATTCGTATGATTTGATTGAACTAAACAATGAACAAATAATTGGGCATGAAAAATAAAAACAAAATCTGAGAATTAAACAAACTGAATTGATTCTGTGCTTATTTCATAGATATCCCTCTGGCAGCTTATTCAAAGGGAAGATGTTAAACCATTAATTTTCAATTCTTTCGGGTTGCATACTGAAGGCAAACCGGCGCAAACGAAATAAAAGGAATTTTGGATTTGGTTATTACTTTTGGAATTGACGCGAGATGCAATCACGCGAAACATAGAATTGATGCGGAAATGAAAAGGATTCCATCTGCCAAAAATAGAATCCTTTTTTTAGCGCGATTCTGACTATTCACCTAATCAATCTCATGTGAAAAAATCCAGACTTAAGAAATTGTTGCCAAAGCATTTTTAATAACTTCTGATAAAGGTGTTGTTGGCCTCCCGATTAGTTTCGAAAGCGTTTTCGAATCGTCAAACAAATCACCATTTGAGGCACTGATATCCCAGCCCGCAATGGCTTCGGCAATAAAACCTGGCAAATCGAAACTCCTACCTGCCCTGAATTTACAGCGAAGGGTTAGCGGTTTATAGTCAGTAACTCTATTCCTTTCACTTTAATATCTAAGTTTCATCTTATTTGAAAATTTGGTTTAATCGTATGAACATATTTTTAAATATTCCAAAAAAAACAATTCGGTTGAATCATTGAGTAGCAAGAACGTATTTGTACATTGCAAATGCTGAAAAAACCAGCATTCATTTCACGAAGACGCATCCGTATTAAGTACCGGAATTGAATATCAAACTTATTAATAGTATTTTTGATTTTAAGTGATAACTTTACTTACAAATCGGACCACTTAAAAGTCAATGAATAATATCATCCCAACAATAATATTTGCCATTTTACTGGTCATGTTACCATTCACGGCTAAACCGGGCGACACCATATTCACCAATCCTCCCGATTTACGCTTCTGGAATCCGGATTATATGCAAACAGTTTTCATTGACAATTTTAAAGGTGACAAACTCGACACGTCAGTATGGTATATTGATTTGTGTAAAAGTCGCGGATTTAATGGCAACAATGAGGGAAGCAATCAAAATATCGAGGTTAGTAATGGCTCCCTGAAATTATGGGCCCGATACGAACCTGCAAATATTGATTCCAATTGCTGGGAAAATACCCATTTTGAGAGCGATTACACCACAGCTGAAATCTACACCCTTTGGGACAGGTATAAGTATGGAAGTTTTGAAGCAAAATGCAGAGTTCCGTGCGGGGAGCATTTTTTTTACGCTTACTGGCTTTGGGGACCAGGAGGGAACGGTTATCCTTCCGACGGTTTCACTTCGGAAATTGATATAGTTGAGGGAGTTGAATGGTCGGATGGCACAAACCACGAAATGAAAAGCGCTTTTCATTACTGGTCGCATACCGATGGTGAAATAGCTTTGCCAGATTCGTGGCAACATGGCTATGATACAATTTACGAAGGTGATTGGCACAAGTATAAAATCATCTGGAATCCGTATGAAGTACTATTTGTTTTCGACAATGAAACAGTCTGGAAAAGGACAAAATATCATACCGGTGAGGATCTTAGAAAAAATGATATTGGGATGAATGAATTGGAAACGGGGGTACAATATTCAGGTCGTGAATATTTTCCGAACCATGAAATGGAAACTGTATTTCAGATGCATATAAAGGAAAATATTGACCTTGATGAGTTGCCGGCAGCGATGGAGATTGATTATGTAAAAGTAAGGCAATTCTTTTTATCGCCCGTAATCGCCTGTCCTGAAATAATAACTGATGTCGGTCAGGCAATTCTCGATGTTGATGAACGGGCTACAAATATCAAGTGGAGACTTGAATCGGATGACATGTTCGAGGTGTACGAAGGGACAGGTAAGGTAGCTGAAATAATTCCAAAGCCGGGTGAAAAAGGCGATGCAAATATCATTTTCACATTTCAGATGCCAACAGGCGAATTTTATAAAGCCGAAACTGACTTTCTAGTCGAGAAGCCTGTTACAGCCGGGCAAATCGCTTTATACAATGAATTCTCAGAATTAAATTTAAATATTCTGCCCAACCCGGCCGGCGATTGGGTTATCATTGATCCTGAAACAAAAGGTAAGTGGAGTATTGAAATATATTCGACCAATATGAATCTGATGAGGATTGCCGAAAATATTTCAGCTGAAAATTACCGCCTGAATGTTTCGAATTGGAAGCCTGGAGTTTATCTTGTATTTATAAGAAACGAAAATTCGATTTTCACAGGCAAACTTGTTGTTAAACAGACTGGTATTCAGTATTAATAATAAAAATAGCATTGTCGTTTCTGCGGAAATTCTCAGTTTTAATTGTTTATTGCTGAGCAGAAGAAATAAAATTACTCTTTAATTTCATCTGTCTTTTTTTCATTGTTTTTCAAAGGTTTATACAAATTCTTC
>JBBIPU010000255.1:0-3766 GCA_037442685.1 Draconibacterium sp.
TTTATAATTCTCGCATTTGTTGCAGGATTTTTGGCCGTACTTACTCCTTGTGTTTTCCCGATGATCCCGATGACAGTTTCTTTTTTCATGCGGGGCAGCGAAAACAGGGGCAAATCGATAAGAACCGGAATATTCTTCGGTTTATCAATTGTAGTAATTTTTTCTCTACTGGGCGCGCTTTTTTCATTTGGTGTTTTCGGACCAAATGTTGGCAGTGTTTTAAGTACACACTGGATTCCTAATCTGTTGTTTTTCCTTTTGTTTCTTGTTTTCGCGATTTCTTTTTTTGGTGCGTTCGAAATTGTTTTGCCTAGCAGTTTAGTGAACAAAACCGATTCAAAAGCAGACCAGGGTGGAATGATCGGGGCTTTTTTCATGGCCCTGACCACTGTTATCGTTTCGTTCTCTTGTACCGGACCGTTTATCGGAGCATTGATAATTCAGGCAGTGCAGGATGGTGGAATGCGACCATTGATTGGAATGTTCGTTTTCGGTCTGGCGTTTGCAACTCCTTTTACTTTGCTGGCCATATTCCCGTCGGCACTGAGTAAACTTCCAAAATCAGGCGGTTGGCTGAATGCAATAAAAGTTGTGTTTGCTTTTATTCTGCTTGCTTTTGGTTTGAAATTCTTAAGCAATATCGATCAGGTTTATAGTTTCGGATTGTTAAGCCGCGAAGTTTATTTAGGAATCTGGATAGTAATTTTCTTTCTGTTGGGTATGTATTTTCTTGGCAAGATCAAATTCTCGCACGACAGTGATTTGCAGTTTATTTCGGTAGGAAGATTATTCCTTGCAATAATTACTTTTTCATTTGTCATGTATTTATTCACCGGACTTTTTGGAGCACGCTTATCCACGATTTCGGCACTTATTCCGCCTGAGAGTGAAAAATCATTTTTTAATTCAAATACTGCGGCAGTTTCGACTTTTAACGCTGAAAAGGAATTGTGCGGACCGGCAAAATATGCCGATAAACTGCATTTGCCAAACGGTTTGCATGGATATTTTGAGTTTGAGGAGGGATTAGCCTGTGCCAAAGAACAAAATAAACCTCTTTTTGTAGTGTTTAAAGGTCATGCCTGTTCGAATTGTAAAAAGATGGAAAATACTGTCTGGAAAGATGCTGAAGCAATGAAAATGCTGGCAGACAAATATGTGATTGTTGGATTATATACCGACGATCGGACAAAACTTCCTGAAAATGAATGGTTCACATCTAAAGTTGATGGTGAAATGAAGAATAACCTGGGTGAAAAAAACCTCGACCTTCAGATTTCAAAATTTCAAACCAACAGTATTCCATTTCATGTCATCATCAAACCCGATGGTACCGAATTAAAAATGGGAGTGACTTTTGAAGATGAGGAATTCAGATCGTTTATTATAAAAGGACTGGAATAAAATGAAGTCTTCAGATTACATTTTCTGGAATGTCGATACGCAGGTTGATTTTGTTTCTCCGCAGGGAAAACTTTATGTTCCCGGCGCAGAACTTTTAAAACCGGCCTGGAAGAAACTGACCGATCTGGCAAAACGAAATTCAATTGTTGTGGTCAACACTGCCGACTGGCATTATTCCGGTTCTGCCGAATTATCAGATTCACCTGATTTTATCCATACATTTCCCGAACACTGCATGGCAGATACGTTTGGCGCTGAATATGTGGAAGAAACCAATCCTGAAAATCCTATTGTTATTGACTGGAGAAAAGAATCAGATTTTAGAGAAGATCATATTAATCGTGAAAAGTACCGCAATTACATTATTAGAAAAGATGTTTTTGATGTTTTCAGAGGAAATCCGTTTGCAGAGCAGGTTCTGAAAATTCTTTCACCAAAAACAGTAGTTGTTTACGGAGTGACAACAAATGTCTGTGTAAACGATGCAGTGATTGGTCTGGCAAAACGGGGGTACAGGGTAATTGTTGTTGAAGATGCAATTAAAGAATTACCGAATATTCCACTGCCCTTTGAAACCTGGAAAAAGCTTGGAGTTGAAATGATGAAATCAGAAGAAATCGAAAGATTATTCCAAAACTGATTGCTTTTATTATTGATTCAGGCCTCTTTCCATCCAAAACCGTTTTTCAATCAGGGCACTTTTCTTAACCGTATTCTTAATCCAGTGTATTTTGACCTCTGTCCGTTCTTCTTCTGTCAGACGCCAGTCGATTAATTCTGAATTATGTAATTTTTGGGTGAGGTGGAACAAAATGATTGCAGCCGAAACCGAGATATTAAAACTTTCAGTAAATCCGAACATCGGAATTTTCAGAAATTCATCGGCTTCCCTTTCAACTGTTTCCGAAATTCCCGGCTTTTCTGAACCAAAAAAAAGCGCAACTTTCCCTTTTGTGATATCAAAATCAGGCAATTCAGTGTCATTTGTATGGGGAGTTGTGGCAACAATCCGGTAACCTTGCTTTTTTAAAGATTGAATGGCAGAAAAACTGTTGTTTTCTTCGGAAGTATATTTATTTATTGTGATCCATTTCGTCGATCCCATTGAAACTTCAGTGTCATCCTGAAACTTATTTATGTTTTCAATTACATGTACATTCTGGATTCCAAAACAGTCGCAGGTACGCAGAACGGCGCTTGCATTCTGGGCCTGGTAAATATCCTCCAGCACCACAGTAATATAATTTGTGCGGTTTTCAATGATCCTGCTGTAAAGCGAAAGTCGTTCGGGTGTAACCACTGACGACAGATATTCAAGAAGTTCAGCTCGCAGAGGTAACATAAAATTTTTTGTTATTTCCTGTTTTATTATAATTCGAAATCATAAAGTGCACCCTCTAAAAAGTATTTTGGATTAAATAGCAATGCAGCCTGTAAAAAATCAGGTATGAATCAGCACAAAAAAAGGGAAACATCAAGTTCCCCTTTTTAAATTTCTTTTTCCTGTATAAGTTAAGAAACTGTGTCAGCTAATTCAGCACCAGCTTTGAATTTAACAACTTTTTTTGCAGGAATAGTAATTTCTTTACCTGTTTGTGGATTTCTTCCAGTTCTTTTACCACGTTCAGATACTGAGAAAGAACCAAAACCAATAAGAGCAACCCTGTCGCCACCTTTTAAAGCGTCGGTAGTGGCAGCTACAAAAGCATCGAGAGCTTTTTTTGCATCTACTTTAGTCAGGCCAGCTCCGGCGGCCATTGCATCAATTAACTGTGCTTTGTTCATACGGCAAAATTTAATTAAATGGTTAAAATGTTGATAGATAAGTGTTTAAATAAACCTATATATTAAAATTAAGTTAAGGTCTTTATTAAAAAACCATAGAATATTCTGAAAATACCAGTAAAATCAGTCGTTTCAGAGAACTTTCATACAGAGTCACTAAATTCAGAAATTAGTTTTAAAAAAACAATCTAATTCTTCTTTTTTTTTAAGCATTCTTTTCTTTTTTTTGGTGAAAAAAGGTTTTGCCATTAGAAAAATTGTTCTACTTTTGTCGCGCCCGGAGAGATGGCAGAGTGGTCGATCGCGGCGGTCTTGAAAACCGTTGAACTGAGAGGTTCCGGGGGTTCGAATCCCTCTCTCTCCGCAAAAAATCCGTAAGATATTTCTTATGGATTTTTTAATGAAAAAGGTTGTTGATAACTTTTCATTGAGCAACGATTTTGAAATTTTAATTGCGGTTGTAAAGCCAGTTTTTATTAGGTAATTTGGAATGTATTATTATATTTGCAGTCGCAAAAAATGAAACACGGGTGTAGCTCAGTTGGTAGAGCACTGGTCTCCAAAACCAGGTGTCGGG
>JBBIPU010000256.1:0-3766 GCA_037442685.1 Draconibacterium sp.
AGATTACACAAATCTATTAAAAAAATAATGTCAGCAACTTACTGTTCAGCGCTAATTTTTAAATTACATTTTAACAGGTGTTTGTAAAGAAAAATCTTGCTGATAATTATTAAAATAGTGGTTTTATGAATGATTTTCAGAAAGAAATAAATAATTATGCTCTTATCCTTTACTGGGTTTTGGTTTTTGGATTGAGTGCGATCGTACTGTTCCTTGTACTTCCGGGAGAGCCAAAGTTTAAATATGAATACCAGAAAGGATTTCCGTGGAAACATGAAAACCTGGTGGCTCCTTTTGATTTTGCGATTTTAAAATCGGAAACAGAAATAAACAATGAAAGATCTGAAATAATTAAATCGGTAATTCCTTACTTTCAATTCGATACAACGTTGTTGAAAAGAAATGTTTCAAAACTGGCTTCAGACCTTGACATTTCGGATGATTCAAAAAATCTTTTAAAAACCAGGGTATTTAATTTGCTTAAGAAAAGCATGACTGAGATTTACAACAACGGAATTCTTCAACGTTCGGTTGATTCGTATGATGAATTACTCGGAAAAGATGAAATTAAAAAACGGGTTGGGCCAGTGGTGAGCATTTTCCCGGTTTCAATGTTGTATTCCGAAAAAACTGCATACAACAAGTTAAGCGAAATTATTGATGAGTTAGGAAAATCGAATGAAACAGCAAAAGAGTGGCTTCGAAATATTTCTCCTGAAAAATATATAACTGCCAATCTCGAATTCGACAAGGCGACCACCGATAAAGAAATTGCTGAAAACATGGACAAAATATCGTTAACCCGGGGAATGGTGCAGGTAGGGGAACGGATTATTCTTCAGGGCGAAATTGTTGATAATCAGAAATTTCAGATGCTTGAGTCTTTAAAGGCAAGTTTCAACAAGGAAAACACAAAAGGATTAAAGTCGTACATGAGCACGCTCGGGAAGATATTCTTTATTCTGGCAATGTTAGGGCTGGTTTTTACATTTATTTTCATTTACCGTCACGATATTTTAAAGCAGCACCGGAAGCTTGCATTTTTAATGATGTTCATGGTGGGGATGATTGCAGTTTCTTATTTTGTAAACAGTTTCCCCGATCTGCATATTTACCTTGTGCCACTGGCAATTTTCCCGATAATAATAAGAACCTTTTTCGACTCGCGTACAGCTATTTTTATGCTTTTTGTAATTACTCTTATCATCGGATTTTACGCGCCCAACAATTACGAATATATTCTGGTTCAGTTTTCTGCGGGAGTTGTGGCCGTTTTCAGCCTGAATAAAATACACCGGAGGGTGCACCTCGTAAAAGCCATGTTCCTGGTGATGTTTACTTACTGGTTCGTATATTCTTCGTTGAACCTGATTTTTGAAGGTTCAATCCTGAAATTTAACTACAATATGATGAAATGGTTTGCAATGAGCAGTGTTTTTATCCTGTTGGTTTACCCCATGGTTTATATTTTTGAGAAGTTGTTTGGTTTTGTTTCAGATGTAACTTTAATCGAATTGTCCGACAGTAATCAGCCTTTGCTCAGAAAGCTTGCCGAAGAAGCGCCTGGAACTTTTCAACATTCGTTACAAATTGCAAATCTTGCCGAAGACGTAATACTTAAAATTGGTGGAAATCCTTTTCTGGTAAGGGCAGGGGCTCTGTATCACGATATTGGAAAAATTTCACGTCCGAATTTCTTTATCGAAAATCAATCGATGGGAATGAATCCACACGATGATTTAAGTTATGTAAAAAGCGCAGAGCTGGTTATTGATCACGTGAAGAACGGTGTTAAAATGGCTCAGAAATACAAATTACCCGAGCCAATTATCGAATTCATTGCCACTCATCACGGAACCACAAAGGCAAATTATTTTTTTCTGAAACAACGCCAGGAAAAATCTGATCAAAGGATAGATGATGAACTGTTTATTTATCCCGGTCCGCTGCCAAAATCGAAAGAAGCCACAGTTGTGATGCTGATTGACGGAATAGAAGCTGCTTCGCGCAGTTTAAAAGATAAAACTTACGAAAATCTGAAGGATTTGATTAACAGAATGTTAGATGAAAAAATAAAGTTAAATCAATTGGATAATTCGAATTTGACTTTCAACGATATTAACATTATTAAAGAAACTTTGTTAAATAAGTTAATAAATATTTATCACGTGAGAATTGAGTATCCAAAAGAATTAAATGAATGAAAAGAAATTAATTTTGCATTTTTAAAAGTAATGAAAATGTATTGTTCGGAAAACATGTTGAAGAAATTAGCCAGGTTTTTAGTCCTGTTTATCCTGTTATCAGGATTAACGATAAGTTGTGATCATGTCCCTGAACCTGTACCGGAGCCTGGAAAAGAAAAGGCTCCTGCTCTGACGATTGCCGTCAATGAGTTTATTGAAAGCGTAATGAATGATGTATATCTGTGGTATTCTACAGTTCCTAAGATTGACATCAATTATGAATTCGACTCAAAAGTTTATTTTGAAAAGTTATTAAATACCGAAGATAAATGGTCGTTTGTAACTGATGACGTTAAAAAGCTGGAAGACAGTTTTGCCGGGATTGAAACATCGTACGGATGGTCTTTGGCTTTTGGAAGGTTTACAGATACTCAAACAATTTTTGCACTGGTCGAATTTGTATATCCCGACACCCCTGCTGCTAAAGCCGGGTTTAAACGAGGTGACCTTATTTACAAAATGAATGGCGCTGATATCACAGAAAACAATTACATGGATTTACTCAATAGCAGCAGTATGTCTTGTACTTTCGGTCAGTATGTCAATAAAATAGTAAATGAAAAAACAGTGAGTATGACAGCGCTTGAACTTAATCTCGATCCGGTTCAGTTTACACAGATAATCGATTATGGAGGTCATAAAATCGGATATCTTTTTTATGCTCAATTTATAAGTAATTATAATTCAAGTATTGATGCTGCTTTACAGTATTTTTTGGACAACCAGATTACAGACCTTGTACTCGATTTGCGTTATAATCCAGGAGGGACAACCGTTGCAGCTCAGCATCTGTGCAGTTCGCTTGCCCCTGTTGATGTTGTCAATGCAGAAAAAACACTGGTTAAATTTCAATGGAATGATAAGTATCAGGCATACTGGGAATCAAAAAACAACCAGGATCAGTTAGGGATTAATTTTGTCAAATCCGTTCCACTAAAACTGGGATTGACAAAACTTTATGTAATTACCGGACAAGGAACTGCTTCGGCCTCTGAACTGTCGATCACAGGATTAAAACCATACATGAATTTAAAAACAGTCGGAGAAACAACATACGGAAAATATACAGCATCGATAACTTTGAAACCTGAAGATTTCTATGATAATCCAACTGATTATAAAGATTTTTCAAATTGGGCTGTTCAGCCAATAGTTCTGAAATATGCTAATTCGCAGGGAGTAACCGATTTTAAGGATGGTTTTACACCTGATATACCTGTTGACGATGATTTATTTTCACCTGTTCCTCTTGGTGATAAATCTGAAGCAATGTTGAAAAAGACGATTGAAGAAATTACTGGTGTTCAGGTAGTAGCAATGAAAAGTGCAAAAATAGAAAGGCCTTACACCATTTTCGATCGTGGATTTTCGAAATACGATGCCAATAAGCGGGAATTGCTGATCAACGGAATTGAAAAATCGGAATTATTGCGATAGAAATTAAGATAATAAGTTATTAACTATATCTGAAATAAAAAAGCCGCAAAAAGCGGCTTTTTTGTTGTGACCCTGGAGAGACT
>JBBIPU010000257.1:0-3699 GCA_037442685.1 Draconibacterium sp.
GAACGATTTTAATACCCGTTTTTGCATTATTTTTTCCTGTTGAAGTGGCCATTGCGTTAACCGGCGTGGTGCATTTTTCGAACAACCTGTTTAAAATGGCGCTGGTGGGTAAACATACCGACAAACAGGTTTTGCTACGTTTTGGCATTCCTGCCATTTTCGCATCGTTTGCCGGGGCCTGGCTGCTGATGCAGATTTCAGGTTTTCAGCCGCTCTTAACTTATCATTTAGGTGAAAAGCAATTTGAAGTTACTCCGGTAAAACTGGTGATTGCAATTTTGTTGCTATTCTTTTCGCTGTTCGAAGTGATTCCCCGTTTTCAGAAAATTCAGTATGGCAAAAACAAGCTGATATTGGGAGGAATTTTAAGCGGCTTTTTTGGTGGTCTGGCCGGAATCCAGGGCGCCCTGCGAAGTGCTTTTCTTATCAAAGCTAGTCTTTCTAAAGAAGCATACATTGCCACCGGAGTTGTGATTGCTTCTTTGGTTGACATCACCCGGCTGACTGTTTATGCTGAACGCTTTACCACAGCCAGATTGCATGAAAACGTTGGTTTGATTGTTTCTGCAATTGTTGCTGCGGTTGCAGGCGCAATCATCGGAAAGAAACTTCTGAAAAAAGTAACGTTGGGATTTGTTCAGGTTTTTGTGGCCATTATGCTTTCGGTAATAGCGATTGCACTTGGTGCGGGAATTATCTGATTCAGATTCACTAAAATGAATAGGTTTAAACAGGAATGTATTTTGAATGTTATTATCAATCAGAACAAAACCATATAAAATGAATAGGGGTTTGAAAAATAAATTGCAATCAGGGATGAAATCCACAGTTTTCATCCTTACCTTTTTTATTTCGGCTGAATCGCTTGCACAGAACGATTTAAAATCGCTGCTCACAATTGCCGAAATTAATTACCCGGCCATTGCGGCCCGACAGGCTGAAGCCGATGCGGCGCAGACCAAAGTTTCGCTCGAAAAAAACACGTTGCTTCCCTCGCTCGATGCGGCTTACCAGGCCAATTACGCTACGTACAACAACATCACAGGGATGAGCTATCCGGGCCAGCTGCTGCCCATCAGCGGGCCGCCGGTTGCCGAAAATTCGGGCACGGCAGTTCCGGGTTCGGCCGCTACTCTGCTGATGAAATGGGCGCCGGTAACTTTCGGACAGCGTTCAGCAGCGGTGGAGTACAATCAAAAACAATACGAAAAACAGCTTGCCGCGCTGGAAGACGAAAAGCTCCGGCTGAAATTCAGGGTGGCTTTTTCGTACCTCGAAATCACCTCGACCGGCGAACTGATAAAAGCGCTACAGAAAAACATCGAACGCAGCGAATTCAGCCTGAAACAATCGAAAACACTGGTGCTTTCAGGATTGCGCCCTGCCGTGGATACACTCCGGTTAAAGGGCGAATTGTCGAAAGCTAAAACCGAATTGCTCCAGTTTGAAAACCTCATACAAAACCAAAAACAGGAACTTTATGAGCTGCTGGCGTCTCCTGAAATTCAGGATATTGAACCTGGAAGTTTTTTTGCAGGTGAATTGCCTTCCCTTCCTGTTGATTCACAGGGTGTGGTACTGAACCCGGCACTGAGAATGGCTCAGTCGGAACTCGAAGCAAGCCAGGCCCGGTTAAGCCAAATCAGCCGCTCGTGGACACCCAGACTCGAATTCTGGGGAACTACTTACGCTCGTGGTTCAGGAATCGGTTTCGACGGCACAGTCAATAAATCCGACGGCTGGAATTTAAGCCGCTACAATTACGGCGTTGGTTTTCAGCTGGCATTCCCCATTCTCGAACTGACCAACGTAAAGCTGAAAACCAATCAGCAAAAGGCAGTCCTGCAATCGTCGGAAAGCTGGCTAAACCAGACCAAACTGGCGCTCACCAAACAGGAAACCGTGGCAATGAATGATTTATCCACTTCGTTGCAGATTGCCGCGGAAGTTCCCAATGAATATGCCGCTACAGAAGCTGCATTCAACGCGCTGCAAACCAGATACAGCAATGGATTAATCGATTACACCGAATTGATTCAGTCGCAATATGAACTTTTTCGCGCCGAAGCCAGTTTGAAAAATGCTCATGTTTCTGCATGGAAATCGTTGCTGAAACTGGCGGTTATCCGGGGTGACATCAATCTTTTTGTAAATCAGATTAAGAATTAAAACATGAAGTTAATAGAAGGAGCATTAAGAAAACCAATTACGGTGATGGTGGCGGTTCTGGCCATCGCGTTTTTTTCGTTTCTGGCCATCCGCAGCATGAAGATTGACATTTTCCCGCGCTTTGGTTTGCCGACGATTTATGTGGCGCAACCCTACGGCGGACTATCGCCCGAGCAGATGGAATCGTTTGTGACCAACTACTACGAATACCACTTTTTGTATGTCACCGGCGTAAAAGCCGTTGAATCGAAATCGGTGCAGGGAAACGCGCTCATCAAGATTATTTTTCACGAAGGGACCGACATGAGTCAGGCTGCCGCCGAAGTGGTGGGCTATGTCAACCGCTCGCGGGCTTTTATGCCGCCCGGAACCGTGCCGCCGTTTATCACCCGTTTCGATGCGGGAAGTGTGCCGGTGGGCCAGTTGGTTTTTTCTTCTGAAACCCGCACACTGGGCGAAATCTCCGACCTTGCCCTGTTTAAAGTTCGGCCCATGTTTTCCACTTTGCCGGGGGTTTCGGCACCGCCGCCGTTCGGTGGGAGCGCCAAAACCGTCATCGTAAAGGTTGACCCCGAAAAGGTACAACGCTATAATTTTACTCCCGAAGAGATTGTAAAAGCGCTGGCCGAATCGAATGTGATTTCGCCCGCCGGAAATATCAGGATGGGCGACGAAACACTGATTACGCCACAAAATGCGGTGGCCGAAAGCATGGTCGATTTTGGAAATATCCCGCTGAAACTGGGCAGCGGCGCTTCTGTTTATCTGCGCGATTTGGCTTCGGTTGAAATCGGTTCGGATGTGACCACCAGTTACGCACTCGTCAATGGCGCGCGTTCTGTCTATATTCCGGTGACCAAACGTGCCGACGCCTCCACCTGGGAAGTGGTGAAAAACGTGAAAAAAGCGCTGCCTGACATGCAGGCTGCCGTTCCTGAAGACATTAAAGTTTCGTACGAATTTGACCAGTCGGGCTATGTTATCAACTCGCTGAAAAACCTGTTGTTCGAAGGCGGACTGGGCGCATTGCTCACCGGTTTGATGGTGCTGCTTTTTCTGGGCGACCGCCGCGGCGCGCTCATCGTGGTGCTCACCATTCCTGTCGCGCTGCTTTCGAGTATCATTTTGCTGAACATGATTGGGCAAACCATCAATATTATGACTTTGGGCGGATTGGCTTTGTCGGTGGGAATTCTGGTGGATGAAGCCACGGTGACCATCGAAAATATTCACCGGCACATGGAAATGGGAAAGGCAAAAGCCAAAGCAATTCTTGACGGTTGCACGGAAATTGTGACACCTAAACTGCTGATTCTTTTCAGCATTCTGGCGGTTTTTGTGCCTGCTTTGTTTATGTCGGGAATTCCGCGCGGAATGTTTTTGCCCATGTCGCTGGCCGTTGGTTTTGCCATGATTGCTTCGTTTTTGCTGTCGATGACCTTTGTGCCTGTGGTGGCTGTTTGGATTATGAAACAGGTGAAACACGAAGAAAATGCTGACAATCGTTTTAACCGGTTCAAAACAAAATAC
>JBBIPU010000258.1:0-1880 GCA_037442685.1 Draconibacterium sp.
CTGAAAACATACCACGCCGACATCTGTCCGCAATCCTCGTTGCCACACAATCCTTCGGCCGAATTTTGGTAAAGCTCTTTGACGATTTTGTTGGTGTAAAACTGCGTCTTGCCCGGTTTGCCGATGAAATTGTACAAATAAGCCACATGATGACTGGGCTCATTTCCATGGGCGTACTGACCAATCAAACCGGTAACATCCTCGGTATCTTCACCCAGCAATTTCGATGACTGGGTAAAAAGACTGTCGAGCATCATTTCGAAACCGCTTTCACCGCCCATCTGATTAATCAGTCCGGGCATATCGTGCGGTGCAAAAAACGAATATTGCCAGGTGTTTCCTTCCACACAATGCGGATTTCCATATTCGGCAAACCGTGGTTGAAAATGTTCGTACCAGCTTCCGTCACTGTTTTTTCCCCTGAAAAGGTGGTAAGTCGGGTCGAACAGGTTTTTGTAATATTGAGAGCGTCCCATGTATTTCTTGTAACCTGCCGAATCGCCAGCCATTTTTGCCACCTGCGCAATGCACCAGTCATCGTACGAATATTCAAGTGTTTTCGAAACAGTGCCGCTTTCTTCAAGGTCGGTAGGGACGAAACCATATTTGCGGTAAAAACCCAATCCTTTCCGGTCGGTTTCGGAAACCGCTTTCAGTGAGGTATAAATTTCGTTGACATCAAAGTTCCCTACTTTTTTGGTCAGTGCATCAGCAATTAAAACTGCCGCATGATAACCAATCATCGAACCACCTTCATTCCCTGAGATTTCCCAATAAGGCAGTTCGCCGGTCTGACGGTATTTTGCCAGCATGGAATGAATAATATCCACCTCTGTTTTGGGTTGCATGAGCAAAAGCAAAGGATTCAGCGCGCGAAAAGTGTCCCAAAGCGAAAGCAGCGTGTATTGCGTGTAACCTTCGGCTTTTTCAGGAATATTGTTGAAATTTTTATACATGCCGTTAACATCCGAAAACCGGTAAGGCGCTATGTAGCTGTGATAAAGCGACGTATAAAATATATATTTAAGGTCGTTGTCGGTTGAAGTGACCTTTATTTTCGAAAGCTCGCGGTTCCACTTGTCGTGGGTTGATTGATGTAATTTGTCGAAATCCCAGCCAAAAGCATCCGATGTTGCAAGATTTGCCAAAGCATTTTCTTCGCTGACCGATGAAATGGCCACTTTCATTAACAGTTCATTACCCTCGTTTTTATTGAAAGTGAAAGCAACTGCAGTTTCGGGCCCCTGTGCAATTGAATCGTTTTCCTGTTTGTCGGCCAGAAAGATTTTGTAGTTGCTGATTTTTCGTGAAAACTGAATGGCATAAAAAACACGCTGATTGGCTTTTCCATTGGAAAACCGGTAACCGGTCACCAGCTCAGGTGAACGGAAACGGAACAGGCCATCTGTCGTTTTGTCGGTGTTGACGTAATTCAGGTTAAGGATTACATGCTGATCTGAACCGGTATTATTGAAGCGGTAACGGTGCATCCCGATGAATTCGCTGACTGTCAGCTCCACATCAATGTTATCTTCCGGCAAATTTACAGAGTAGTAACCTGCCGATGCTTTTTCTGAACTGTGCAAAAACCGTGAGCTGTATTTAAAAAGGAAATTTCTGGTAAAAGGGCCACGCTTGCCGTCGTGATTGATAAAACCATCGTGACTCCAGTGTTTTTCTTTTATAATTTCAGCAATCACAGAATCATCCTGAACAAAGTATTTTTCTTCAATGGGTTTCGTTGTGGGCATTACCGAAATATCGCAATAATCGGCCACGCCGGTACCATTTAAATGGGTATGTGAAAATCCGGCTATCAAACTGTCGGGATAATGATAACCTCCGCTGTACATCCAGTTTTGACCGCCATTGTCGGGGCT
>JBBIPU010000258.1:1980-3696 GCA_037442685.1 Draconibacterium sp.
GATGAAAACCGTTTTCAAAACCCAGGAATTGAATTCCTTCCACCTTTCCGACTGGCTGATTTCCCTCAAAAATTGTTGCACTTTCTGCAGCGGGCAGAAAAACATCGGCGTTTGAATTGAAAGGAATTTCCACATTTATGCTGAAATTTCCGTTTTCAATTTTCCATGATGAAGAAACTTTTCCGCGAATAGTTTCTGTATTGGCCGAAGCGTGGTCAAGGTCTTTCAGAACATTTGGCTGAATAACAAACGATTTGAAGGCCGGAGCCTCTTCATTGAGCCTGATTCCTGCGATGTACTTGTAAAACCAGGCATCGATGCTGCCCATCATCACATGGTTTTTTGATTGTTTCAGCGTCCAGAATTCGCAGACGGTGGTGTATTTTTCCATCATGCTGTTCCAGCTTGGGTATGTTTTCTGGTTGATGAGTTTCCACACCACATCGGGCCTGCCCAGTTGTGCCAGCGCTTCTGGCATGTATTTCGTTCCCAGAACACCGGTGGTCAGGTGGGTGTTGTTTGTCACCACAATGTCGTTGACAAGATTTTCAAGAACCTTTGTTTCGTATTCCTCCGGAACCAAACCCAGAAACAACGGGAAGGCATTGGCCATCTGGCTGCCATCGTTGTAATTTCCGGTTTCGGAGTTAAAATATTTTTGGTTGTAAGCCGATTTGATTTCTTCGGACAACGCGGAAAACTGCTGACTTTCGGGTTCATTCCCCAACACTTTCGCAATTTTTGAAAAAATCACCGCATCGTAAAAATAAAAAGCTGTCGGCACCGATTCGGGCTGACCTTCTTTCCAACCTTTTACCATGCTGCCCCAGTCGCCAATCCAGCCCATCGGCACAATGTAATTATCTGAAATGCTGTCGAGAAACTGCAGGTAACGTTTCATGGGTTGGTAGTGGCGGGCCAGTATTTTTGTGTCGCCATAATTCTGGTAAAACTGCCAAACTATTGTAAAATAGGTACTGCTCCACTCCACGCCTTCGTCCCAAATGTAAGGCTGCGGCGAAATAATGGGCAGGTCGCCGGTTTTTGCATTCTGGTTGTCGCGGATGCCTTCAAACCAGTTTTCGTAAAACCGTGCCATGTCGAAATTAAACATCGCCTCTTCGGCAGTCACCTGCGCATCGCCAAACCAGCCCAGCCGCTCGTCGCGCTGCGGACAGTCCATCGGGTAACCAAGCATGTTGCTTTTCTGCGACCAAACCGTGGCACGGTGGATTTTATTGACCAGTTCGTTGCCACACTCAAAATCGCCAGCCTGTTTGTTGTCGGTGTGAACCACACAACCTTCAATTTCCTGCAATTCAAAATCGCTGTCGCCGGAAACTTCGGCATATTTAAAACCGAAATAAGTAAAATGCGGTTCGTAAGTTTCCACGTCTTCGCCTTTCAGAATGTACTCCGCTGTGGCTTTTGCGTTTTCGTTGCTGGTGACATCCAGCGTGCTGTCGGGGAAAATATCCTCGGCAAAACGCAGCCTGATTTTTGTTCCTTTTTCGCCTTTTACCTTGATGCGCACCCACCCCGCGAAATTCTGCTTCATATCAAAAACCTGCAGGTTTTCAACCCTTTTTATTTCAACAGGTTTTATTTTCTGAACCACTTTCACCGCTGGCATGGTGTGCGATTCAAGCCGTGCGGCAGGTTTTTCAAAAACTGTCACAGGTTTCCATCCGGCATCATCAAAACCAGTTTGATTCC
>JBBIPU010000259.1:0-3694 GCA_037442685.1 Draconibacterium sp.
TATCCCGATTTATAACAATTAACCGAAATACACGAATATTGATACTGATTGATAAAAAGAAATATTTTTAATTTGCACATCTGTTCCTGGTGCTTATTTAAATGAAAAAATACTATTTACTTCTTTTCCTGTTTGCAGCCGGGTTTATGTGGTCGGGCATTCATCCATATAAATTCTGGAACTGGATTGGCGAAGTTTCACCGGCAATTGTTGGATTGGTTATTTTGTTGCTGACATTCTCAAAATTCAGATTTACACTTTTTACCTACTCAATAATACTTCTGTCCTGTTATCTTTTATTCGTCGGTGCTCATTATTCTTTTTCAAGGGTCCCATTTTTCGACTGGATTAAAGAAATCATGGGACAATCACGAAATAACTTCGATAAGTTCGGACATTTCTTTCAGGGAATTGTACCAATATTAATAAGCAGGGAGATATTTATCCGTAAAAAATATATCGAAGGGTTTAAACTGATTTCGTTTATATCGTTTTGTATTTGCATGGCAACCACTTCGGTTTACGAACTTATTGAATATATTGCATTTACTATTTTCGGGAAAAATGCTTCGGCTTTTATAGGTGCACAGGGCGATTTCTGGGATTCGCAAACCGACATGCTGGCCGCGGTTCTGGGGGGTCTGTTTACACTGATTTTTTTACGTAAAATACATAACCATTTAATCGAAAAAGAGTTTCCCGGAACTTTTAAACCAAATTGATTTTTCGGTTAAAACCTTACCCTTCCCTCCGGAATATTAAAAACCGGGTTGGCAATTATATCAGAGGGATAAATAAAAATACCGCCATTTGCATCAATATCAGTTCCTGAAAAGAGATAATAAGCCTCCCAGACAAGTGTTGCGCAATGCCAGTCTTTGTTAATCATTCCGGCTGCATTCCTATCTTTCCTTTTTAACGACAAAATATTGTAACCTCCATCAAGTTGATTTCTTACAAAACGAACCATTTCATCAGCTTGTTCGCCCGTAATATTTGCTCGTAACCGAAACCTGATGGTCTTAAAACGATCTCCGAAAGAAACGATAGCTTTTCCTTCACGGATTTGGTTTTTTTTGTTCCATTGTAATTTTCTTGTTGCCTGATCAAAAAAAAGCGCTTCAACCACTTTTGTTTTCTCAAGCACCTCACGAATTGTGTTTCCGCGGGCACCTTCGGTAACAATGGCAACGTGCCCGTACATCCGTCCATAAGGAATGGCAATGCTGCCGGGCAGATTATCAGAATTCGGTCGCACAAGTAAATCGCCCTTCTTTAATTCGAAAAATGTATTTTCAGAAACAGGTTCAATGTTGAATACATTATTTTCAGTCGGGCCATTGTTATTGGTTTTCAATGAAAAAAACAATCCGGCACCGGTTATCAGAATAAATATCGATACGAATGCCCTTTTCATTCTGTTGTTGTGGTGTAATTAGCTGACATGGAACCTGGATTTTTCTTTCGATCAATCAAAAGCAATAGCTGAAAAATTGCTATGTACGTCAGTAATCCGAAACCCATATTGACTATTAACATATAAATAAAAGCAAAACCAAAAGTAAAAAGAAGGGCAAAAAGAAGAAAAATAAAATTCAGGTAAAAAGTATAAAAGAAAGCTCTTAGCCTGATTAATCCGGTTTGCGGGTTTTCTGTTTTTTCGCGTGAGAAAGCAATCATAAAAAGACCGGTAATAATGAGGAATCCTGTAATTTCTTCCCCAAAATTATTGCTTACGGTTTGTATGAATTTTTCGTCGAGATAATACGAATAAAGGGCGAAAAAATCGATAGTCAGAAATTTAGGCTTGAACCCGAAATAAAATCTTGCGACACCCGAAATAACACCACCCAATAAAAAAAAGATGCCCACGAACCTGAAATTCCTGGGCAGTAAAAATATGGTTTTGAACATTTTTTAGTCTTAATACTGAGAAGGTACCAGGTTAAGCTGCGGTTTAGTACCATCTTCCATGTTAACTCTAACGGCAACAACTCCAAATTTATGATTGCAGAAATAAGTAATGTTGGTAACACCCGGAATATTCGACGATTGTTCCACATCAACGGTTTTAATCAACATTCCGTTCCAGTAAAAATCATCATCGGTTGATTTCCTGACAATTTCTCTTTCAACAACGGTTCCGTCACTCTTTTCAAGAGTGTATTTGTCACCTACTTTTCCATCATATTTTACAAGCACAAATGGTTTGTGGTCTTTGTTGTTATAATCCAGAATTCCTTCGTCGGTCATTTTAAATTTGCCTTCGCAAACCAAATTCCCTGAACCATCCTTGTATTTCGATTTAATACCCTGAAGGATAGGAACATTGGTCGGAATTGCGGCCTGAAATTTAACAGTGGCAACGCCATCGGATGAGATATTGGTGATACCAATACTTCCCTGGTAAGATGTAAATCCAACAACAACATTATTGGCAAAAGTATTTCCGACCTTATTGATCGGAATATCGGTGGATCCTCCAATTGAATCAGACTTCTTTGAATCCGAATTCAACAAATCACAGGAAACTGTGAAAAATAAAACTAAAAGAATTAACAGGTTGGTTTTCATAATTTTTTTCTGTCAAATATATATAAAATTATATAAGTCAAAATTCACCTGTTTCCGAATTTATAAACATTACGATGTGTTGAATTTAAAACTTTAAAATGGGTTGTTTATTAACGGATTCCTGATTCAAAAAAAAGTGATACTATTAATCATCAAACAATCAGATTAGTTGTGATAATAAATTCAAAAAAAACAAATGAGTTCTGTTCTTCATTGCTTCCTTTCAAAAGAGTTGCTAATTTTAGGGTCGAAAATTTCTAAATCAACTAAAAAGATATAATATGATGAATAGAAAACTCAGAATGGGTATGGTTGGCGGCGGAACCGATGCATTTATCGGCGCTGTCCACAGGTTGGCCGCTTTAATGGATAACCAGATTGAACTGGTTTGCGGCTGTTTCAGTGTTAATCCTGAAATTTCAAAATCTTCAGGAAAACTCTATTTTCTCCCCGACGACAGGGTTTATACAACTTACCAGGAAATGTTTGAAAAGGAAGCACAATTGCCCGAAGGCGTGCGCATGGACTTTGTTTCCATTGTCACTCCGAATTTTGTACATTTCGACCCGGCCATGATGGCGCTTGACAAAGGTTTCAATGTGGTGCTCGATAAACCAATTACTTTTACGCTTGACGAGGCATTGAAACTGAAGGAAAAACTCGATGAAACCGGGTTGACCTTCGCACTCACCCACACGTATTCCGGTTACCCGGCAGTGAAACATGCACGGCAGATGATTGCCAACGGAGAATTGGGCAAAATCCGCAAGGTGTTTGTGGAATATCCGCAGGGCTGGCTTTCCACCAAACTCGAAGATGCGGGCAATCCTCAGGCTTCCTGGCGCACCGACCCGAAACGCTCGGGCAAAGCGGGTTGCATGGGCGATATCGGAACCCACGCGCACCAATTGGCTGAATACATTACAGGGTTAAAAGTGACTGAACTTTGTGCTGAACTCAATGTTTTTGTACCCAACCGTTTGCTCGACGACGACGGCGCCTGTTTGCTCCGTTTCGAAAATGGTGCTAAAGGGGTGTTAATGGCCACACAAATTGCAGCCGGCGAAGAAAATGCCATCCGCATCCGTGTTTATGGCGACAAAGGCGGAATCGACTGGTT
>JBBIPU010000260.1:0-428 GCA_037442685.1 Draconibacterium sp.
TGTCTCTTAACAGATTTAAGGTGAAGGTGAAATAAAACCTTAATCCCTTATTGATTTACAATGAAATAATAAGGTAAAATTGTGATGCGTTACTGTATGTCGCTAAGGTTTGTTAAAAAGCAATAAGGTTTTGCCAGCATTAAATTCAATAAAATTTTGCTGAATGAGAAAGATGATTATATAAAAATTTCCATTGTTGTCCGGTAAAATATAATTATGGAAGTGTTGAAAGATTTAAATACACGGTAACTGTTCTGTTTGTCACTCACTGCACCACCAATCTACCGTGGTTCGATAAGGTGATTGATGCTGGAATGAAATCATGAAATAATCGAAGCAAAATTTTTCCTGCTTTTCCTTGTCATTAGCACAAAATCTTTCCCGGTTGCTCCCTGACCACTCCCCAAAACCTTAAACGTATGTTATTG
>JBBIPU010000260.1:448-3681 GCA_037442685.1 Draconibacterium sp.
GAGGGTTGAAGACGATCGAAGCACCCCCCTTTCTGTTGCCGTTTTCATTAAAAAACAAGAACAACCATATTCTGAACTCAAATCTGAAATCCTACCTGTGTGCCAGACTTATTCGTTCAGGCGGGCGACCTTCGACCTCTGTTTTTCAGTTTTTCCTAACATCCAATACGTCTCTGCCTCTGCTTCCGTATGCCCGGGAAAACAAATGCCGGAACAGTAACAAATTTATTTTGAAAAATTAAACAATTCTCTTTTATTTTTTATCCGGTTTTTGTAAATTAGCTGATAATCAACCTTATTATTAACCAAAATACAATCAAGGATGAAAACCAGATTTGTGTCGGTGGTTTTAACCATTTTGCTTAATGTATTCACTCCGTTGAGTAACTTCTCACAAAATCTAAGTCCGGGCGATATTGCGTTTCTGGGATTTAATGCTGATGATCTGGATGCATTTGCAATCATCGCTTTGACAGATATTCCGGGAGGTTCTGAAATTTATTTTACAGATAATGGATGGCAATCGGATAATACTTTCAGGACAGGGGAAGGAACAATTAAATGGACAGCACCCCAAGGAGGGGTTCTTGCAAAAACAGTTATTTCATTTTATCTGAACTCTGGATGGAAATCATCAATTGGTGATATTATTGTACAAACAGCAATTTCGTTATCTGCAAGCGGAGACCAGATTCTTGCGTATCAGAATAATACCGGCATTACATTTATTGCAGCCATCCATTTTGATGGATTAACCGGTTGGCAAGATAACGCAACCAGTTCAAATACTTCAAAAATACCACTGGGTTTGATTAATAATGTAACAGCATTAGCTATTTCTGAAATTGATAATGCAGTTTATTGTGGTAATTTGTCTGATACTCAATCCAATCTTCTTTCGAAAATCAATAACAGCGCACTCTGGTACACAGACGATAATTACCGTTTGCCGATGTCAGTGGAAGATTTTCCCTGCAATGTCTGGATTGGTACAACCACCGACTGGAATCTCCCAACCAACTGGTTCACAACAGAGTTACCTGACGATAGGTTTCATACCTATATCCCCGCCAATAAAAGCACTGTAATTTCCTCATCAACACAGGTTACAATTAAAAAAATTACGCTGGAGGCCGCTTCTTCACTAACTGTCAAATCTGATGAAAACACAACCGGATCATTAATAACCAAATTGGCGGCAGGTACAGGAACAATTAATATCGAACGTTACATACCTTCTGCCAACTGGCACCTGATATCATCCCCGGTATCAGGTCAGGGACTTGCTGCGTTTGGCGCACTTGCCGGAAATGCAATCGGTTTATATGAAGATGTTGACCCTGACGAATACGACCTGGCTTCGTATAAGGAAAGCAATGATACCTGGACCTACGTTCAGGTGGGTGGTTCAGGAGATTTTGGAAAGGCAGCGGCTTATTCTATGCACCGAACAGCCGCCGGAACAGTTACTTTTTCCGGCTCCGGAATTTACACGGGAAACCAAAGTATCGGCATTACCTGCGGCGCAACCACCAACGGCTGGAATTGTATTGGTAATCCATATACTTCGGCAATTGATGCAGCTGCATTTTTATCGGTAAATGCTGCCGGAATAGATAATAGTTTTGAGTGGATTTACCTGTGGGATCAAAGCGCCGCAGATGGAGCGGGTGATTATACACAAATAACTTCAGGAACAATTCCTGTTGGACAGGGATTCTTTGTAAATTCGGTAGTGGGTGATGCAACAATCAATTTTACTTCTGCCATGCAAACTACCGGAGGAGAATTTAAATCATCAGAAATTCCGTGGCCCACCATTCAACTGATTGCACAGGCCGAAAATCTGAGCAACACAACAACCATCAATTTCAACAGCTCAATGACCCGCGGGCTTGACCCCGGCCACGATGGTGGCAAACTGAAGGGGAATCCTGATATTGCACTTTATACAAGATTGCTCGAAGACAACGGGATTGATTTTGCCATCCAGGCTTTGCCCGAAATAACTGCAGAACCGGTTCGAATTCCCGTGGGACTTGATTTTGTTCCCGGCGGAGAAATAAGCTTTATGGCCGAAACATCGGCTTTCCCGGTTGACGCGCTGGTTTATATCGAAGATTTGCAGACCAAATCCACAACGCTGCTCAACGCAAAAGGCGCAAAATACACGGTTACACTCCCTGTCGGAACCAAAGGCGCAGGGCGTTTTAACCTGTTGGTTACCAAAAGCGCCACCACAGTTAAAACAGTTCCGGAAAACCTGTTTAATGTTTATACCAGGGGCAACACCATTACCATTAACGGGCCGGCAAACAGCAATACAGAAATCTCGCTGTACAGCATCGATGGTAAACAGTGGATGAGTCGCCGCGCAGGAAGTATGAATCAAAACACAATAGATGCTTCAGCATTTCCGGCAGGAATTTACATGCTGAACATCAGCCACGAAGGCACCAGAACAGTCAAAAAAATTGTATTAACGAAATAAATACCATATCGTTCCATTGTTATCAGACTTTCCTGCCTGGCGGATGACATGGACACCGCTGCCAATGACAGATTTGTCTTTTATGTCATTTCTGCATTGTGCCCGATGAAAATTGGGTTGCAACTCAGTCTGACAGCAAACCCGGAGAAAATCCACCTGACCAGCAAGGATAAAGAAATATGCTGTCCGGATTTCGAAATCATCAGTTTTGGAGTATCCGCTTCAGAAAAGAGCATCCTCAAGTTCAAAGATTAAGTCAGGCAACTCACTTCCCGAAATCAACGATACAAGTTAGACGATTATCTGACTGAACCAGTTTTTCTGATGAAAAGTTATCCGTTGTATTATCGTGTGACAGGAAATGTAAAAGAAAGGTCTATAATTTAATGTCGTTGGCACGTACGCAAGGTTCCGGAAGATGGATAAAGATGGGTTAAAAGAATATTATCCTATCATTGCCCTGCGTAATTGATTGGTTTTTTTATTTGAAGTGTTATTTTTACACTATTGAATTTTACATTTCAAGTTATTATTAAACTTTAAAAACCATGAAATACCTGTTCAGCCTGGCGGTAATTGTTACACAATGGGCATTCGTTACCAGTGCCAGAGATTACCGCATTATATCGCCCGACGGAAAAACTGAAGCCTTTGTTTCTGTTGAAAAGGAAATAAAGTATTCAGTCCGGTTTGAAGACATTTCTGTGATTGAACCATCCTCATTCTTATTTACATTCAGGCA
>JBBIPU010000261.1:0-3612 GCA_037442685.1 Draconibacterium sp.
CTCGGATCGGAATGAAATCCGGGAATTATTGGATTCTGGTAAGTAACCTTTTCATCAGGTGATGGCGGTGCAGCAAACGGATTGTTTCTAATTAAACCCTGTTTTGAATTAGTATTTTGAGAAAGGGATGGAACAGTGAAAATAACCAGGAGGAATAGGAGAATATTTTTCATCTTTAAAGTTTTAATAGAATCTGACTTTTGATAATGTAAAAAATACCAAGAATCCAAAAGTATGAAAAAAGGATGTTCCATAAATGAGTGTTTTTATCCTTTTCAATCTGTATCAGTTTTTTATATGAAAAACGGCTCACATTCCGACGGTATTGCAAGGAATTTTGCAATTGGAAATATTGGTACAATCCATCCGAAAGCTATCCAAATTGCACAAGTAATGTAAAAAATAAACTAAATTGAAAACTTATTTCAGTGGTAGCTGTTATCCAATTTATGCAAAATGAAATCCAATAAAGATATAATATGAAGAACAGCATTTTTACCCTGCTTTTGTTTTTGGTTTGTTCGTCTGGTTTTTCTGAAAACTATAAATATGAATACGGGGGAAGAACAACTCCCAAAGTAAATGTCGAAAAACTGAATCAGGTAAATCTGGTTGGTGAAATTACTCCTGATTTATGGCTCATCATGCAATTGCCGTACAAGGAACGACAGGAACTTGAACTTCGTAAAAAAACAGATTTTTCACAAGGATATTTAATCAATCCTGTTGAGTATAATTATAGTAAAATAGTTGATTATGTTTCTGTTGAAATAATTGCTACCGGCAATGGTAAAACTATTTCAGCTAAAAGTAATAGTGAACAACTGACACAGGATCAAAAACAAATATTAAGAACAGCTGATCCGGGGACTGAACTCAGTATTAAAATAGATTTCAGGTTTAAAAATCAGTCTGACAATAAAACTAATTCAGGAGAACTGGAGGTTACAGTTGTTCCTGATACCGAAGCTCAATACCCGGGAGGATATAAACAGTTTTCAAATTATTACACTGAAAATGTTTTCAGTAAAGTTAGCGGGAGAAGAAATATCGATAAAATATTGATGGCAACCGTGATTTTTACGGTTAACGCTGACGGTAAAATATCTGGTGCTAAAATAGTCAGGTCTTCTACAGATCCAAATTTAGATAATTTGATTTTGGAACAGACGAATAAAATGCCAAAATGGAATCCGGCAAAAAATTCGCAAGGTGTCAATATCAAACAGGAAGTCAGAATTCCGTTTGGTGGCGAAGGCGGGTGTTAGAATCTTGAAGGATTCGCCCTGATTATTATCAGTGTATTCCCAGTCTTTACAATTAACAATCGGTTTATAATTCGAAAGAATTGTAAATATAGATTATAAATATTTTCCCGGTTAAACTACAAAACAGCCTCAAAGTGTTAAATTTTTCCAAACAGATTTCCTTACCCATACCAACAATTTCAAAGGCTAAAGGAATTTCTTGGTAAAATTATCTTAACTTATTTGATGCGGTTCAATTCTTAAATCAATATCGCTAGCATACGAGGGAGATATTCATGCTTTAAATATTGCTGTATCAATCAATCCATGATCAAATAATTTATAATTTTGATTGGTTTGAATTGTAAGTTATCTGAAAAATCCGGATACAATGAATAATAAAATCAGATTTTTCATCATTTATCTGCTCGTAATAATTTCACAGAGCTCTTACGCGACGGTTGTGAAAGATTCAATGAAAGTTGCCCCTTTCGGAACGGTTTATCTGTATGTTCCGGAACCTCCTGTTTCAATAGTAACAATTATGATTTCAGGCGATGGTGGCTGGAATTACGGAGTACTTGATTTTTCTGAACATTTTGCCGGAAAAGGAGCATTGGTGATTGGAGTTGACATTTTAAAGTACAACAAAGATCTAAAATCAAGGAAAGATGAGTGTTATCACATTGTAAGCGATTTCGTATCACTGGCTACCGTGGTTGAAAAGAAATATAAATTCCAACAATACTAGGAACCGATGTTAATGGGGTATTCCAGTGGGGCGACTTTGGTTTACGCTATTTTGGCTCAGGCCAGACCGAATACATTTGCAGGAGGAATTTCTCTGGGCTTTTGCCCGGATGTTGAATTACCAAAATTTTTTTGTGAATTGAACGGATTGAAAATTCAACCTGTTGATAAAGGGAAAAGTTATAATCTTGATCCCGATTCCCGGCTCGGTAACCGGTGGATTGTTCTGCAGGGAAAACTCGACAAGATCTGTGATTTTCAGAATACGCTGAATTTTGTAAACCAATCATCTGATGCTGAATTGGTGCCACTTGAAAAAGTCGGACATGGATTCAGCAGGTGGACAGACTTTATGCCACAATGGGATGCAGCTTTTAGTTCGATTGCTAATGATAAAGACAAAACTCCCGGGTCTGCTGAAAAGCCTGATTCAACTTTCAACATTAATCAACTACCAATCATACTGACCGAATCAAAATTATCAGATAGAGAGGGGCAAATGGCACTTTTTATTTCAGGTGACGGAGGCTGGTACAGTTTTGAACAAAACTTGGCCAATCTCCTTGCCGAAAAGGGGATTTCAACGGTAGGACTTGATGCCAAAAAATATTTCTGGAACAGAAGAACCCTGGAAGAGTCGGCACGGGATATTTCTGATTTACTGGAAGTTTTTATGTCAAAATGGCAAAAAAACGAAATCCTTTTAATAGGTTACAGCATGGGAGCTGAGGTTCTTCCTTTTATTATTGATAAACTTCCTGACAATCTAAGACAGAAGATAAAAAAAACCATATTGTTATCACCAAATGAAAAAGGTGATTTTGAGATTCATCTTTCCAATATGATTGGTCTTGGCAATTTTGAAAATACTTATAATGTGGTTGATGAATTAAAAAAAATAAGCAACATGGTTCCGGTTCATCTGATTACCGGCATGGAAGAGAATTCTTCCCTGCCTGCAAAGCTTTCAGAAACATCAGTTCAGTTTGCAACTGTGCCCGGGGATCATCACTACAATAACGATTCTCATGCCATTTTTCATTCCCTGTTCGAATAAAACAGGCAAACTCTTTTGATTTTAATTATTCTTTTTCGTTAGTCATTGAATACGGCCAGCTTTCCTTCGTTGTTCCCCTTGTTTTATCAGGCTTGTTGCTCATGGTAAAACCGAGTTTTCCACCTTTCAGAAGTTCTTCGTGGGTAATATAATTCTTGTCCCAGTTTTTGTCATTCAGACTGATTCCTGAAACATAGAAATTCTCTTTCGAGTTATTGGCTGCGTCAATTACAAATTGCTTCCCATTTTCTAACTGTAACGTTATTTTATTGAATAGTGGTGCACCAAAAACATATTCGCCGCTGCCGGGACACACCGGGTAAAATCCCATCGCACTGAAAACATACCAGGCCGAAGTTTGCCCGTTATCCTCGTCGCCACAATAACCATCGGCTTGCGGCGTGTAAAGTTTTGTAAGCACCTCGCGCACGTGTTTTTGTGTTTTCCACGGCTGGCCAGTGTAATTGTACAGGTAAATCATGTGCTGAATGGGCTGGTTGCCGTGTGCATAATTGCCCATCCCTGAAATCTGCATTTCCCTGATTTCATGAATGGTTT
>JBBIPU010000262.1:0-3578 GCA_037442685.1 Draconibacterium sp.
AATTTTACGATGATGTAAGGAGTTTCCACATTCAGATCGGGATAAATAGTGCCATGATTTTCATTGTCAACGATTCTGAAAAAATACATGTAATCCCAGCGCGGATTGATTTCACGAGAGGGGATGGTAGCCTCAAAAACATCAGGTTCACTGGTTTTTGTCATTCGTAAGGTCTGATAATCAACATCCTGGTTCACACTCCGGTGATTTACTTCAATCCACTTTATTCCCGACGGTGCCGAGATTTTTATTTTTAATTTAAGTGGCATGCCCACCGGCAGTTCTGTAACCCGGTTATGTTCAATCTGAAATATTCCCGAATAATCTGAATGATCAGCAGCTTTATATTTTGGCGATTTGGTAACATTTTCTTCCGGTTTGAAATCATTTCTCTTTTGCTCCATATCCTTCAATCCTTTTTCAAGCATTGCCAGTTCATCTTTCCAGTGGCCGCACAAATCGGCGCTGCGGACACCCATCATCAGATCTCCGGTGTAAATGTCGCCTGCTGCAATTACCATTTGACGCCAGGCTTCGGTGGCATTCCGCTCGTAAGCAATTGCTTCTTCCAGCGCTGAAATGTCTTTTGTACGCTCAAAAAGCCGGTAAGAAACTGCTGCCGGAATCCTGCGGGCATGGAACAGTGCTAGGTTCGACAGGATTTTCAGATCGGCAACGGTGGAAATAAATTCCTTGTTTGACAAATTGACGCCTGACTTTTCAGCTTCCGTAACAAGCTTGTTTATTTCTTCCGAAATTTGTTGAAACCACAGACTGTTCATCGACGGCAGCATACTTGCCGATTCACCTCCTTCAACAAGCAGTTTTGCCTCGTCGTCGAAACTTGCAAATTGCTGCAGGTCGCTTCCTGTATTCTTTGCATAACTTTCGAGGTTTCCAAGCCGTTGTTTTTCAGCCCAGCCACGCGTCATCGGAAAACCGCTGTACGGATACACAGAAGCAATGATCCGCGGAAGGATCTGGCTGGCTTTGTGAAGTGCTGATTCAAGAAATGACGCTGCTTTCTCACCAAACCGAAACTCAAACTCTTTTCGCCAGATTTCAGGCGATGCGGAAGAATTGTATCCCACTCTGCCAAACACCTGGAAAAAATGCCAGTACCGCTCAAATTCATAATCATAATAAATATATTGAGGATTAAGCAATTGAAAAGGTGTTGCGTTGTGTGGCTGCGCTTCCATTTTTGTTGCCAGCGGTTCGTTTACTTCGAAACTGTTTCCATTGTACAGGTGGGTCGATCCGGCAAAACGACGCACATATTCCGGGTCGCCCCACAACAGGATGCGCGATGTTCCACCGTTCCATAAACGCCAGTGCATGTCATATTCCTTCGGGTAATGCAGCATGTCGGCATAACTGTGACGGCGTTCGCTTTTTTCGGGATTGATCTGTGTCGGGTGAAATGGCAATCCCATTTGTTCCATCCAATATTTGGTGCTGATCCTGAATCTTATCCCGGATTCAATGGCGCTTTGCACCACTTCGTCAGGCAGTTCTTTGGCCCGGAGATCAAGCTGAAGTTTCGGAACGCTGGTTTTCATCATTTTAAAAACATCGGCCCAGAAACCAAGCATCTCTTCATTTTTAAGTCCCGATTCGTTGTGCATCCTGAACTGAATGGCGTCAAGTCTGGGAAAAACCTTGACAAATTTTGCCAGCGCATCTTTTGTGTAAGCAGTTAAATTTTCGGTGGTAACGCCCCATACCAACCCGGGAACAGGTTTGTCGGGTGCAACATTTGCCCCCGGGATTCCTCCACCCTGCACACCGCCGCGGTAAATATGATCCCAGATTCCGGCAGTGAAACGAATTCCCCGTTCGTGCGCCATTTCAATAAGGCGGGTAAAAGCCTTCAGATTCTTTTGCTGTTCTGTGGCGGTGATTCCGACCATTTTTACCTCAGGGAAGCTTTCCACATCAAAAAAGTAAGGATAACACGGAGCGAGAAAACCTCCATTTTCGTAACCAAAAATCACGACCATAGAATTGAACCGGTTTTCAGCCAGCAGATCGAGGTACTTTTCCCAGTATTTTTGATCGTAAAAACGGCTTTCCCAGTAGGCCCGGTTCATGGTGTAAAACGAAATGGCACGTTCGGCTACATCAGGTTGTTCGGTAACTTCCCTGATATCTTCCAATGGTTGCCCCGATTTGCTGTATCCGATCTGTTTTGCCACATCCAGCAATCCATACATCAAACCTACATCGTCAAATCCACTGACGACCAATACATTTTTGCCTACGGATTTTGTTTTCCAGATGGTCAGGGCTTCTGGTTTTTCAGGAACCGGATGATTCGCCGATTTCAACAGGTTTGCTGCTTCACCGTTTCCGGCTGACAAACCGGCAACAATAATCCTTTTCCCTTTCGCCTCTTTCAAAGATAAGCCGGATTCAAACGAGATATTTTTTGCTTTCAGCGCCTCAGTCAATTTCGATATTCCATGTTGAACAGGTCTTCTGGGATTGTTTTCAGTTACTATTGAAATTTCAGTCGAGGTAATAGTTGAATAGGTGTTTAAAGGGGAAATTAAAATTATGATTAATGTTATGAGAACCGGCAATTTGAAATAATTATTTTTCATTAGTATTCGTAACAATTTAATAAACAGCAGCAAATCTCTTGAGCCAGGGGATGTCTCATTATATCTTTCATGTCATTGGGGGAAAAATCAAAATTGATTTTATGTATAGTGAAAATTTTACTGACTAATTACCAACCAATTCTTTGATTTAATGAAACATGCAGAAATACTTAAAAATACTATATTTGTTTAAAAAATAGCAACATGATAATCGAAAGGATTGAAAATAATAAGATTGTGATTACTTTCTCTTCAAATGTTGATATATTCGGCATTCAACGATTAATAGATTACGGCCGGTACCTGGAAGCCACATCAAAAAGTAAGGCAAAGCAAGCCGACATAGATAAACTTGCCGACGAGGTGAATGAAACCTGGTGGAATAAAAACAAACACAGATTTTCGAAGTGAGAATCATTGTCGATGCCAATATAGTATTTAGCGGGATTTTAAAATCTGATGGAAAAATTGGTGATTTGTTGATAAATTCTGGCGGTATATTTAAATTCATTTCACCGGATTTCCTGAGGATCGAAATCCGAAGAAATCATGAGAAATTGGTTCAAATCTCAAAACTGACATTAGAACAAGTACTTGAATCCGAATTCCAGATATGTAAATCGATTCACTTTATTTCAGATGAACAGATTAGCCAGACAAATTGGGATTTAGCGGAGAATCTTGTTTTTGATGTGGATAAAAAGGATGTAAGTTATATTGCCTTCTCAAAACAATTTAAAGCGAAAGTTTGGTCAGGCGATAAATCTTTAATCAAAGGGTTGGCAAACAAGGGGTTTACTAATTTTATTTCAACGAATGAACTTTGGGATTTACGACAGAAAAGATTGAAATAAAGAATATACTTTTCACCGAAAAGCATCATTACCTGATGGCATTATTTGTCCTATGCTCAATTTCAGTCCGTGTAAATATTTTCCCCGATTTAATGTCATTTTCCGATTTATTGGCCCT
>JBBIPU010000263.1:0-3577 GCA_037442685.1 Draconibacterium sp.
TGAGTGAATTCGCAAAACAATTGGATCAAATGAAAGGTTATGACGAAATGATGGCTATTCTGAAGAAATAAAACTACGCCCAAATCAGTAACAATTAACAGGAAACCATCTGTTCGAAAGGCAGATGGTTTTTTGTTTTACATTGACTTTTCCGAAATATCAAACTTACTATAAAAAAAGACAGCAATTAATAAGGATAATATATTGTGAAAGTATTCCTTTTTTCGTAACTTATATCGTTATAAATCAAATTAATATTGGGCCTTTTTCAGGGCATCAGAATGGTGGTGGCCTTGTAATCAGGCTTGGTAAATATTCGTAATGCATATCCAGTTCAGTTGATGACAGCCGGAGAATGTGTTCTCTGTAAATCCTGTTATTAACTTAAAATTTCAAAATCATGAAAAAGTTTACGATTCTGTTTGCCTCCTTAATTTTATTGATGCAAACCAGCGTGTTTGCCCAGCGCGGAAGTATTGTCAATGCTATCCCGCTTGCCACTGTCACACCCGAACAGGTGATGCAGAACCTGCAGGTTTATCTCGATGAAACTGCTTTCCCGCTGGTTGATTTGTTTACTTATAAAAAGTACCCTGTAAATGCTGTAAAAATCATTTACAATACCATCGATGGGAAGGGAAATCCAACCATGGCATCTGGTGTGGTATTTTTTCCGGTGGTTACCGAAACCAGCTGCATGCCTGTATTTTCGTACCTGCACGGAACGCTGACCCGCGATTTTGATGCTCCTTCGAACCTGCAGGGAATTGAATCAGTAATCGGCTGGATTATGGCAATGGACGGGTATATCTCGGTTTTACCCGATTATGTGGGAATGGGCGATGGTCCGGGCGTTCATCCATACTCACATGCAGCATCCGAAGCTTCTGCCAGCGTGGATATGCTGAAAGCTGCACTGCTATTTTGCAACTCCAGTTCCCTTGTTTTGTCAAAACCAAACGGAGATCTGTATTTAAGCGGCTATTCGCAGGGCGCACATGCTGCGCTGGCAACTCAAAACGAATTGCAGCAAAATCCCGTACCCGGACTGACACTCCGTAAAACTGTTGCCGGAAGCGGGGCCTACAGTTTATCATATATTCAGAAGAATTATCTTTTCGAACATCCGGTATATCCGAGTCCATCATTCCTCCCCTATCTGTTGCTGGGCTATAATGAAGTTTATGGAAATTTATATTCCAACCTTAGCCAGGTTTTTGTTAATCCTTACAGTACAACCATTTCTGGGTTGTTCAACGGTGTTTACACAGTTGACGAAATCGACAGTCAGTTGCCTTCCATGTGGAAAACCATGTTTGTTCCAAAATATCTCTGGAATATACAATACAATTATTTCCACCCGGTAAATATTGCATTGCGTAAAAACGATGTGATCAATTGGAAACCCAAAACCGACCTGCATTTGTACTATTGCACCTGCGATGAACTTGTTGCCAACGAAAACTCAACTCTGGCATGGTTATCTTTTCTTTTAAAAGGCAGTTCCAAAGTTTCGTGCCTGCCGGTTGGCCCGTTTAAACATGCCGAATGTGCACCGTTTGTATTGCTGCTGGCAAAAATTCAGTTCGATTGTGCTTCGGGTGTAAATCCATGCGGAATTAATTTGCTGAGTTTGCTGAAATCGGCCATCGAAACCGATTTGACTGATTTTACCAGCGCTGTGATGAATTTTGATCAATTCCCTGCCGCTGATGAAATTCTGCAAAACAGGGAGTTGCTTGCTTATTTTTATGAGCCTGCAGGATTGGGCGAAATTCAGATTTATCCCAATCCCGCCACCGATGTTGTAAACATTAACATGCCCGCTGATGAATTTCCCGTTTCAAGAATAAATATATACGATATGCAGGGACGAACTGTAATTGATAAAACATTCAATACGAGTACAATTCAGTTAAATGTTAACCATTTGCAAAACGGTATTTATCAAATGGTTGTAAACGGCAACGTCTCATCGGCAAAAACTCTGGTTGTTTTTAAATAACAACAAAGTCATGCTCTCTCTTTAAGTGGGGGCATGACTTTTACAATTCATTTTAAACAAAAAACCTAAAATCATGAAAAATTTCATCATTATTTTCATGTTGATTCTGGCCATAACAAGTCACAATGCTATTGCACAGGATTCTCCAACCAGTGAACTCGAAAAAGCCCGCCAACTGTTAATGCAGGGCCAGAAAGCCGAAGCCTCTGCAATTCTGATAAAACTGATGGAAACCCAGCCTGACAATAAACAGGTCGTTCAGTTTTGGCTGATGGCAAACATGAAACGCTCTCCCACCGGCGAAATGGATGCGATCGCACAACTCGATTCGTTGCAGAACCTTTATCCAAAAAACACCGGGATTATGTTTTTTAAATATTTTATTCTGGCTGAATATGGCAAAACAGATGAAGCAATGGCAGGCTTCACTAAATTAACCGAACTTCAGCCTGACACCGCTGTAAACTGGATTGGCAAAGGTCAAATGCTGAGCGCATTGAAAAGACACCAGGAAGCGGTTGTCGCCTTCGAAAAGGCGCTCTCGCTCGACCCATCACGTTTTGATGTTTGGGGAATGAATGCATCAGAACTGGCTTACCTGAAAAAGTATGACGAAGCGCTTGCTGCCATCAATAAAGGAATTGAGCTGAATCCCGGTTATGCTGGGAATATTTACAACCGTGCCTGTATCTATTGTTTGAAAGGTGATAAAACCCACGCGCTTGAAGACCTTGGCACAGCCTTTACCAAAATGCCGCAACTGAAACAACACGCCCGCGGTGACGAAGATTTGAAAAGTTTGTGGGAAGACAAGGAGTTTAAAAAGTTAACGGAATAATTAAACATAAAATCGAATAAAAATAAAATCGGTAAATCACACCATGAAACACATTATCGACATTAAATCAATCAACTGGTGGTTTTGGTTTTTAAACTTCGTATTTATAACTACAGCAATTGCCGGTTGGCAATCAGGTTACTATATGACCATGATTGTTAGTTTGTTAAATCTGCTAAACTGCCTTGCAAAAGAGAAAAACCTTGAAGCATTTCCAACACAAATCAGGCTGGTTTATCTCGCTTTTACTTTAACCGGATTTTGGCCTGGCGGACGGTTTTATGTTTACATTCTGCTCTTGGTTGGCACTTTCATGGTCACTTTTTTAGGGAAGTGCAGCATTGCGCTGATGTTGAAATATATGCCCTGGAATCGGGGACGGGAAGTGAGGTTGAATTAGTTAATTTGATGACATGATTATCTGCATTTTGCCGGCTAAAATTATTAATGTTATGAATAGCATTAAAATGAAAAATCAGATTTTCACTTTAAAATTCGATCTTAACTGTTGTTACATTATCAGGTCTGAAAAGGGAACAATTATGATCGACAGCGGACCTCCCGGGAAAAAGAAATCTTTTCTGAAACAGCTTTCAAACCATCATATCGATCCCCGTGAAATAAAGCTTATTGTTTTAACCCACGGCGATTTTGATCATATTGGCTCTGCCAAAGATTTCTGTGAACTGACTGGAGCAAAAATTGCAATTCATGAAAACGACAGGCAAGATCTG
>JBBIPU010000264.1:0-3538 GCA_037442685.1 Draconibacterium sp.
CTTGGGTTTACCACAATAACTTCGCCGCAGTTTTTAGCGGCGCTTTTCAGATCAATACCAGCCAGTTCATCGCTGAACTGGTCGGTTTTCTGGCACGAGAACAACAGGCTTGTAAAAGCCACTAAAAACAAAAAACGGGTTAGTGTTTTCATGATTTTTGAATAAACTTTGAATTTGTCATTACTTACCAGGTCTCATTAACCTGTGATTATCAGCAATAGAAGGTCCGATTTTTAAACCAGGTTTTCCTTTTTGCATCCCGGTAATTTTATTGTTTACACCTTCGTCAATTACTTTCCCATCGGTTTTTGAACCAACAACTGTGCAATTCATGGAGTGTTCGCCCAAATAAACATTGGCAACTGTGCTGTTCAGTCTGGAGAAATTATTGCCCTGCATTAAAACATTTTTAGCAAAAGGCACGTTCTCCGGATCTGACAGGCTAAAACCATCAACAGCAATACCTGATTGGCAAACTCCTTTAAAGCGGTTGTTATTTACAAGTGCGTCCTGGGCATTGTTTAAACTCAATCCATTTGAACCTTCAATTAAATTAAATTCATTGTTTTTAACCGAAATTAGCATTGGCGGCCTTTCCTCAGGATTCATATAAATCCAGTGATCGTTTGTAATGATGGCGGTAACGGGGAAAGTGTGAATGAACTTATTGTTTTCTATTGTATATCTGCACCTTATTGAAGGATCTATAAAAGAACTGTTCTGAAATCCCCAGTCAATATCTTCAATCAACAAATCGCAATACGCAGATGTGTTTATAAAGGTATTGTTATTAACATAAATGTCCGAATTGTAATTGGAAGTAAAATACATTGATGCGTAAAATTCATCAAAATAGGACGATTTAACCTGCATTTTTGCATATTCTCCAAGCCCAAAACCTTCTAAAGCATTAAGTGCTTTTATAAATTTGCAATTTTCAATCAGGTAGTTTCCTTTAGTCAGGGGATATTCGAGTGAACTATTGGGCCAAACGCAATCGCTTCCAATCCAAACTTCGAGCACAACATTATCACTTGTTCCCCACGTTCCTTCACCATTATCCCTTCCACCACTGAAAACTACGTTTTTAACAACAACCGATTGTGCATTTTCCTGATTTTGGTATTCGTCATTATAATTGTTAAACATGAAAATAGCTCCTAAATCAGAACCATACCATGGATCGTCGCCAACAGTAACAATACCGTCCCTAACAAAAAACGTCATGTTTGAAATGACAATATCTCCACCAATCATCCTCCACCATGTTGTTCCCTTATTTGCCGCTTCCTGTGTTTCAATATCAATCAATCCGTATAAATTGATTTTTGTCTTATCCGATCCTGCGCCGGATAAAGACCCTTGAAATTCATACACCTCAATGTAGTTACAGAAATATTCACCTTCAACTAATTGAATGGTAGTTCCGGGACCGGATGCAGCAGCATCGGCAAATGCCTGTTTCAGATTTTCAGTATCATCCACACCGTTTGGTAAAACAGTGATTACAGCGCCTTTTGCAGCGCTTTTCAGATCAATACCAGCCATTTCATCGCTGAACTGGTCGGTTTTCTGGCACGAAAACATAAGGCTTGTAAAAGCCACTAAAAAAAGTAATCTGATCAATTTTTTCATAATGGTAATTTTTAGTTAATGATTTGAAAATTGAGAAAAAACAAGTAGATAATTTCGGAAAAAATCAGGTGCAGTGCATATCAATTTTGTCGCAAAAACTATCAATTTTGTCGCATTTCTATCAAAATTGTCGCATCACTATCAAAATTGTCGCATGGGTTCAGATTTTGTCCGGTTTCGAAATAAAACTGCCGGAAGAAAATTGATGGGAACCGATGCCGGGATAAAGGCTAAACTGTAATGGAATATTGATCCTGTTTTTTTATTTTGCGGAAGGATTTAATCTGAATCAACAAAAAAATCCGGTTCATTTTTTAAGTAATGAGAACTATTTATTGTCGTGCTTTTTCACCCCAAACCCCTAAAGGGGCTTTGGTTGTGACCTTCACAACTGTTTATCAATGAGCTAAGTCCCCTTTAGGGGATTTAGGGGTAAACAAAAAAGGAATACGACATTATTTCATTCATATTATTTATTTGACTCAGAAATAAAAAAAACCATCCTTTTCACCGGATGGTTTTAATTCGTGAGAAACGTTCATGACAATTACTTTTTCAGTATTGCCATCATTTCGTTGTACCCTTTCATGTCCTTCATTTGAGCAATGTATTCACTCATATCGTTACCTCCCAGGTCGTACAACCTGTTCCAGTCCTCGGCAGCGCCTTCTTTATCACCAAGTTCATACCGGCACATGCCCCTCGACAGCAACAAACATTTATCGTAAGGCAGATAGTTGATCCCTTTATCGTAATATTTCAATGCCTTTTTAACATCTTTCTTCACGAAAAGCATCTGGCTGCCTTTGTTAAAATAATCAGTTGCATACTTTGTAAAAATTTCGTGTACAGGTTTGTTCTGGTTGTTACTGGCAATAAATGTAAATGACAGCTCGTTGGGCATATCAACCGGTTTTCCATTGTTGGTTCCCGGTATCCACATTCCATTGGTTTGATTTAACGCAGATATTACTTCCTCATCAATCAACGGACATACACTGTTAATGATCCTGAAATCTTTCAGGTTTCCTTCGGTGGTTACGGTAAATTGTATCACTTCCGTGCCTTCTCTCCCACATCTTTCTGAATATGAAGGGTAAGCAATGATTTCCTTCAGATAATTTTTGATCATGTAATTAGGAGATTCATCCTGAACGGTGGGTACGTATTTTACTCCGATGAACTGGGGCGCCGAAACCACCACTTCATCCACATTCTGATTTTGAGCAGATGAGAATAATGCCACAAGCATTAGAATCGTTAGAATTACAGCTGTTTTCATTGTTTTCTTGTTTAAATTTCAATGGTCAGACTTTGTCTGAAAAATAGTTATGGTAAAGGCAAATCAGACTGGCAGCCAGAATCTGCGCCTGATTTCCCAACCAAGGTTAAAGAGTTACTGTTTTCGTTTTTAGCCGGATTTAAAGACGAAATCGGGTCTATAGTTTTATATATGCCGAGGATTACATTCATAGAGTCAGATTTTAATTAAATACCTTATCAAAATTACGACATTTGATCTAAAACTCATATTGCAAATCATTCGATCAGGTTTAAACATTGTTAAAATGATTTCAATAATGTTGCATTTAAAAGTAGGGGATGGGCATTTTCAGGAATTTGAGATTGCTGATTATGGATCAGTCGGCGATCAGGTGCCGGTTATTTATCATTTAAAATAATTGTTTTTACCAGGTGCGGGGGGAAACCGAAATAATCGTGAAAACTCCTGTCGAAGTACGACGGACTGCGGAAACCCACCATGTACGCGACTTCTGCAAATGTCCGGCCGTCTTCTTCGATCAGTTTCCTTGCTCTTTTCAAACGTGTTTCCCTGATCAGCTGACTGGCTGATTTATTGCAGATCGATTTCAGTTTCCGGTGAATCTGCGAGCGGCTCATT
>JBBIPU010000265.1:0-3538 GCA_037442685.1 Draconibacterium sp.
CAGCAACTGCCTGAAAGGCAGGACAAGTTAAAAATGAAAATACCGGTTCTACCCTTAATTCACATTTTTCATTCATAATAATGGATGTTGCGGTTATAAATTCCCTGTTCTTTTTATTTGTTGACCGGCAGCTTTCCCTTTACCGACGGTTCGTGGCAAAAGTGCCGGAGTGCAGGCCTGCTACGGATTCATGATTTCGGCAGTGTCAACCGCCTGGATAAACCGCAATGCCTTCCCGTTTTTCAGGTACCAGGTGTGCGTTGCGTTGGCCTTGAATTTTTTGCCTGTGGCTTTCCATGTACCGGTATAAAAACCTACCATTACAATTTTATCGCCGCCATCCACAAAATCGGCAATTTCGATGGAAAAGTTGTCGTAATACACAGGAATATTGGCAAACACTCCTTCAATAACCGCCTGTGCCCCGATGTATTTACCGTCGTTTTTTACAAACGGAAAACTTTTACATTCATTCCATTCCATTTCGGGAACCCAGTTGGCTACCACTCCGGCAACATTGCCTTTTGCAAAATTTGCATACCCGTCTTTCAGAATCTCAAGATTTGTCATAACGTTTGAATTTTAATTGTTTACTATCTAACAATTTACGACAAACCTTTCATTAATAAAAGACCTCATGGTGTTTAATTAAGAATAATTAACGAAAAAAGGGAATAATCTTCCTGTCTTCCCTCCAGCATGCTTCCGGACAAGGGGAGAAATTGGCTGAAAGTGGCGTGGAGAGAAGGATATAGGAGATTATTTAATTGTAGCCGTATCTTTTTCTATGCTCCTGTTGGCTGAAAAGTGAGGGGTAAAACCTTTCGTTTGCCGGCAGCACAATCTGTTGATTTTCGTATTGCCGGATTCCCGAACCGGGGTTAAAATCTTTGAGTTTGGGATGAATAAGGACTGTGTAATTATAAATAAACTATCTCGTTTTTGAAATATAAATTTGGGATGTTGCAGGACTTAATTCTGAACTGACTTCTTTTCTTTATTTTTGGTTTAGTCGAAACATTTTCCATCTTAATACCCGGATCATAAACAATATTTCCAATACTCATTTCTTTTAAGAATAACTGAAAATCTGTTCTTACTCCTAAAATTAATTTATCTCCATAATAATACTTTCTTTCAGGTTTTGTTATTGAAAGACTTGGAACATAACAAGCTTGATTGTGTTTTCTATTCCAATGTTTCAACAATGAAGTAAATGACCAACTGGCTGCCTCATTATCTTTATTGTCAATTAAAGCAATTTTCCCTTCTGAATTTCTGATCTTTCCTGATGACAAATCAAAACCAAACAAAACTAATTTTAATGCTGTCCTTTCATGCACAATGCCAACTTTATGAACTCCACCAAAATTTAACCGATCAGGTATTCCATTTAGATCTTCATAACCATATTTAAAAATGAATGAATCTGTTCCTTCATTAGCATAAATTCCGCCATTGGGTTCAGGAGTCATGAGGGTAATTATTGAACTTTGATATTTATCAAAATTAGAAACTTGAAATTGCTTAATTTCCCATCCCAGAAAATCAGGTTCTGAATAACCATTTGGAGTTACACCTAATTCAGCTTCCAATGTATAACCACCACAGTTTGAAGAAAGACAAGGAAGAATTTTACCGCTTTTATCCAGTCTTTTAGAATTTATCCAACCTAAACTGTGAATTCTTTTAAACTCTTTTATTAAAGCCAGTTTTGAATCTGCTTCATTCTCCAATTCAATTATTTGAAAAACGCCATATTCTTCTTTTTTCTCATAATTTTTGAATTCGATAAATAGATCAGAATCTGGTGAAGTTACAAATCCTATTACTTGACCATTATGTGTTACTGATAAAAAAAACAGTCTATTCTGGAGCCTTTGCGTCATTAATTCAGAAGGTGCATTTACACATTTCGTCAAAAACCCGGAAAATCTAACTTCGGGATATTTTGGATATAAAATTAACTGGGCATTTGGTGCAATTGAAGTTGAACCATCTTCTTGAATCCATGCAAAATTAATTTTTGCTTTAAATCTATCTTTTTTCCAATCTCCTGAACTATCTGCTGCTATTTCTGAAACAGGAAGAATATTCAAAAAATCAAAGCTTCCAGCTAAATAGACTTGATTTTTTGAATTGTCATTTGGCGATAATGATTTTATGTAAATTCGTTTTCCTCCAAGGGAACTTACAATTTTTTTAAGGTTTTCTAATCTCATAATTTTTGAGGGTTTCAAATATTTGTTTTGCTACGGCTCCCATTAAAGGCACTACAACCGAGTTTCCAAATTGCTTGTATGCCTGATTATCGGAGACAGGTATTTGGAAATCGTTTTCATATCCTTGCAGTCTGGCGCATTCTCTTGGAGTTAATCTTCTTGGATTCATGCCGATTTCTTGTGGAATTAAAATTTCAGAACCATCCTTATAATATCTGGCACTTATTGTTCTGCTTATTCCATCGAGGTCCGTTAAGCCAAAACCGAATCCATTACCTTTTTCTTTATGTTTCTTTGCGTAATCCTGCAAATAATTCCAAAGTTTCGGTGTTAATGTATATTTTTTATCAGGATTTGGGTCAAGTATTGAGCCGAATTTTCTTTGTTTTTCAGGCATTTCCGGAAATTTGAATTTTTCATTTCCATTAAATATATTCTTATCGAAACCTATTATTAAGATTCTTTCACGGTGTTGAGGAACGAAATATTTCCCATCCAAAATATCAACATGCAGGTTATAATTCAGGTTTTTTAGCGTGCTTTCAATAACCTTGAAAGTTCTTCCTTTATCATGGGTTTTCAGATTTTTGACATTTTCAAGCATAAAAGCTTTTGGCCTTTTTGCATCAATAATTCTTGCGACATCAAAAAACAGAGTCCCTTGAGTTTCATCCAAAAATCCGTGATTTCTGCCTAAACTATTTTTTTTGGAAACTCCTGCTATTGAAAATGGCTGACATGGAAAACCGCCAACCAAAACGTCATGTTCGGGAATGAAACTTTCATCAATTTTGGTAATATCACCAAACGGAACTTCTCCAAAATTCAGTTCATAAGTTATTCTCGCAAATTTATCCCACTCAGAAGAAAAAACACATTTACCACCGGCATTCTGGTGAGCAATTCTCATTCCTCCGATTCCAGCAAATAAATCAATAAATGTATATTTTGGTTTTTTGGGTGGTGGAAAAGGAACATCCCATTCTAAAGGTAATTTAAAGTTGTAATCTTCTTCTACTGAATTTTCAATCGTCTTTTTTTCTATCGAAAAGACGTTTGAGTAAAATGGTGATTTATAACTTTCAGGCGTCTGGAGGTAGTGTGTCATTTGAGCATGAATCTCATCGAAATATCTGACCTGATCCAGTCCTAAATGTTTTCGAACAACTGAATATTTATTCATGGTTATCAAGTAGTTTGGAGTTAAAAAATTCCGGAACAGATATTTCCAGTGCTTTGATTATTTTACCGATATTTTTAATCGATACATTTCTTTTCCCGTTTTCAACTCCAGTCATGTAAGTCCGGTCAATTCC
>JBBIPU010000266.1:0-1857 GCA_037442685.1 Draconibacterium sp.
CAACTTTAACCTGTTAATTATCAACTTCGTTTTTTGATGCGAAACTTTAGTTATTATTGCTGCTGCCTCATTTGTCTTTGCCATGCTGGGCCTGGGAGGAGGAATGGTGTATGTTCCGGTACTCAACTGGGCCGGGTTCGATATGAAAGAAGTGGCAATCCCGCTGGGTTTGCTGCTTAACGGATTGAATACATTACTGGTACTCATCCCTTTTACGCGTAAAAAACTGGTTGACTGGAAAGGCGGCGCAGTGATGGCAGTTACAGCGCTTGTTGCTTCACCGCTTGGAGCCATGACAAGCAGCCATGTTCCGGTACAAACCCTGAAAATACTGTTTGCCGCGATGGTGGTTGCTGCCGCGTTGCGTACCCTTTGGGCTTCGAAACAGGCCGAACCGGAAACCATGATGTCATTGCAAAAAAGAAGTGTCATCGGATTTTTTGTAGGCAGTTTTGCCGGGTTTATTGGTGGAATGCTGGGACTTGGCGGTGGTTTTATCATCGCGCCAATCCTGATGATGATGGGCTACAAAACCAAGGAAGCCGCGGCGACAACAGCACTGGTGGTTACCTTTTCTTCGTTCTCCGGCTATTTTGGGCATGTTGCCCAGGGCGAAATAAACTGGCCGTTGACGATTGCAGTGGTTATTGCCGTGATTATCGGTTCGCAGTTGGGTGGAAGGTACATGACCCAAAAGGCGAAATCGAAACAGGTGAAAATGATTTACGCCATCGTTTTGCTATTGATTGCTGCGAAACTGGTATTTGATGTTTTTAATAAATAACAATAATTCTAAAAGTTAAAAAAAATGATTGAACCAAAAGATTGGCTCGAATTCGGGCAGAAATTTCACGGGCACAAATGCCCCGCCATGCCTATGGGACTGAGAGTTGGCGCAGCCGCAATGAATGCGCTGGGTGTTGAACGTGCAAAAGATGGACAGTTGGTTGCTTTTGTCGATTTGGGCGAAGACCACTGTGCCACCTGTTACGGCGATGGTTTGCAGGTAATTATGGGAACCACCTTTGGAAAAGGCAACCTGAAAAAAACACACAAGGGAAAATGGGCGGTTACAGTGGTTGACAGGGCTACAGGGCGCGCCGTTCGCGTTACACCAAAAGCCGAGGCAATGCTGAACAACAAAAAATCGAAGTTTTTTACCGACTACCGCATGTTGGGAAAACCGGCCAGTATTGTTCCTGCTGAAATAGTTGACCCGCTGGTTGACGGTGTAATGAATGCTCCTGCTGAAATGCTTCTGACAGTATCACCGGTTTTCGAATACAAACTCGAACCTAAAAAGGACAGCTTCGATGGCTTTGTTTGCGAAGAGTGCGGCGAAATGACCGTGATGGAATACGGACGGATTAAAGGAGATAAAAAGGTTTGTATTGATTGCGCAAAACTCTGAAAATGGAACACAATCATCAACATACAACAGAAATAACCACGCTGAACAGGGCGTTTATTATTGGTATTGCCATTAATCTGTTGTATGTGGTGATTGAGTTTGGGGCGGGGATATATTACGATTCCCTGGCTTTGATTTCCGATGCTGGACACAACCTCACCGACGTGGCTTCGCTGGCTTTGGCCTTGCTTGCTTTCAGGCTTGCAAAAGTTAAGGCGAACGAAAAATTCACTTACGGTTACCGCAAATCAACCATTTTGGTGTCGCTCATCAATGCAGTATTTTTATTTGTTGCCATTGGAGGAATTTTATGGGAAAGTTTAAGCCGGTTGCATAATCCGGTTACGATTGAGGGCCTTCCCATCTCAGTGGTTGCCGGAATCGGAATCGTTATCAACGCCGTTTCTGCGCTTCTGTTTTTCAGGGATAAGGAGAGCGACCTGAAC
>JBBIPU010000266.1:1913-3536 GCA_037442685.1 Draconibacterium sp.
GGTTTCAGGTGCGCTCATTTACCTTTTCCACCTTTATTGGCTCGATTTGGCAATGAGCCTGGTGATTGTTCTTGTTATTTTTTATTCAACCTGGAACCTTTTCAAAGACAGTCTTTCGCTCACGCTCGATGGTGTTCCGAAAGGCATTAAACCCGATGAAGTAATTTCAGAAATAATGGAAGTGGAAGGTGTTCTTGATGTTCACCACCTGCACGTTTGGGCCATGAGCACGACTCAAAACGCGATGACTGCCCATATTCTTATTGCTCCGGAATCGGGTTTGGCGGAACAGAACCGAATTAAGAATAAAATTAAGAATGAGTTGCGGCATGTCAACATTCAACATGCCACCCTCGAATTTGAAACGGAAGATGAAAATTGTACCGATACAAATAAATCCTGATAATGAATCATTCCGACTAATTGAAAATTAAAAAATGAAAGAAATTCAGTTAAAATCAGAAAAAACAGAACAAATTCTTGGTTTAACAACTTCGCTGGTTGGTGTAAAATTTCTGTTTTCAGAGCAGGAAATTCCTTCTGAAATTGAAAAATTAAACGGTCACCGCTATTGCCAGGCATTGATGAAAGCGCGCCACGGCTCACACGTGATACTCGATGCCGTAGGAATTGCCTGTCCGGCGGCTGCGGCTGCTTTTGGTTTTAAACCGCTGCCCGAATCGCTGAAAAATGGAAAGGGATTGGTCGGTTTTGGCATTGTAAATGACGAAGCTACCGGGAAAACGATGTTTAAAGGTATGACAACCTTACCACAAGGCCAACTCAAAGCGCTGTATCTCTTCCCGCTTGAAACAGCAACCATCGAACCCGATATTGTGGTGGTGGAAGACGAAACCGAAAAGCTGATGTGGCTGGCTTTGGCCAACCTGAATGTGAAAGGCGGTCAGCGTGTGGAAAGCAGCACTGCCATTTTGCAGGCAACCTGCGTTGATGCCACGCTCATTCCCTTTGTCGGGCAAAAATTCAACATGAGTATGGGCTGTTATGGTTGCCGCGATGCCACCGATATTTGTCCCAATGAAACAGTTTTGGGTTTTCCGTTTAAAGATTTTGAAGCCATAGCTCAAAGTATTGAGTTTTTAAGCCTGAAAGCAATCCCCAATTCGCGGGGCAAGAATGCTTTGGCGATGCTCAGGCGCAAGGAAGCCGAAAAAATAAGTAAAACAGACCCTTTTCAAATTAATTAAATGAATTCTGATATGGAAGAAATTATCTGTTATTGCAAATATGTTTCGAAACGTGAAATTGAAACGGCAATAGAACAGGGTGCCAAAACACTGAAGGATATACAGGAAATAACCGGCGCCTGCATGGGAAATCAATGTATGGAAATGAACCCTAAAGGAGTTTGCTGTTCTGTGGATATTCTTCCCATGCTTCCAAAAACCCGGGGGAAGTGTTCATGTTGTTGCGGGTAAAGTAAAAATGAAAGTCGCTATGCTTGAATATAAAATAACAGCAACAGTTCAGCAAGGCGGAATGGCAAAAGCAACCGTTAATCGTTCCGAAGTAAGTTTCGATGCCACATCGGGGCGCGACGAGGTTTTACCAAACCCGGCTGAATTGCTGCTGACTTCGGTGGCAGCGTGTATGTTGAAAAAT
>JBBIPU010000267.1:0-3514 GCA_037442685.1 Draconibacterium sp.
TTCCCTGATTTTTCCGTTTCGTTTTTCGATTAAAACCAAAGTTTGAGATGGATAATCGCCTACCGGAATGATCATTCGCCCTCCCTCTGCAAGCTGGTCTTTCAATGGTTGCGGAATATGCGTGGGTGAGCAGGTTACAATAATTGCATTGAATGGTGCCTGCTCCGGCCAACCTTTGTAACCATCATCAATTCTTACAAAAACATTTTTATATCCAAGTTCTGTCAGCAATCCTTTTGCTTTTTTGCCCAGTTTTTCAAATATTTCGATGGTAAAGACCGAATCGCAGATTTCGCCTAAAATAGCAGCCTGGTAACCCGACCCTGTGCCAATCTCAAGTACTTTGTCGGTTGGTTTTAAATCAAGGATTTCCGTCATGTAAGCCACAATGAATGGTTGCGAAATGGTTTGTCCTTCATCTATTTGCAATGGGTAATCATTATATGCATACGATACACTGCCGGGAAGTACAAACCGGTGCCTTTCCACTTTCAGGAATGCATTCAGTACCTTCTGATCGTTTATTCCACGCGCTTCAATCTGCGTTTTTACCATCTGGTAACGCAATCCTGAAAAAGAATTATCCTGAGAACAGGCAGTTTGCATAAACGGGAAAATGAAAACATACGATAACACCAAAAACCTTTTTAAGTTTTCCTTCATTATTAATTGATTTTCAGCAACCTTCTTCTGATTCAACGGAAGAGTAGAATTTTGGTTACTTAACAGTCTTGGAAATAATTTTTTCGATATCTAATAATTGTTACCTGCTCATCCCTGCAATCATTCCGCCAAAATAGGGTATCAGCCAGATCAGCCAGACAACCAGGCTGTAACGATGAAATTTCACGCGCAGTTTTTCGTTGTTATTTCTAATAACACGCGTAGCCCAGACTGCATGTGCCAGCATCAGCCACAATGCAACTTGCCCGGTGAGTGTATGAAAATCAGTCAGATCGAATGGATTTTCAGAAATAAAATGCATGGCAGCCGTTCCCGTCACATCGAAACTGAAACCAATCCAGAAAGCGAATACATGCCATTTTTTAAGATACCTCGCGATTCGCTCGGCCCAAACGCCCAGAGAATAAAAAATCAATGCAAACGTGATGGTGACTGTTGAAAAGATAAGTAAAGCTGACATGTTGATATTTAAGGTTTTAAAGTAAATGCTGTTTGCTCAATACATGATTTCTGCAGCAAAAACACCCGTTTTAAAAATAAAAATTAATCGAAATCCGGTGATGTAAATTTGTAAATGTTTTTTTTCCGGCAAACCTGCTTTAAACAATAAATTAACATTGAATATTCTTTGGCATCCGGTTTTGAAGAATTATCTATTTTTGCATCGACATATTTAGATATATGTATATAACAATTATATAAAGTCAACAATTTTAGATAAAATAAAGAAAATGGAAAAAATAGTCATCATAGGAGGAGTTGCAGCAGGTGCAACTGCGGCAGCAAAAGCCCGACGTTTATCGCCTGACGCACAGATTACCATGCTTGAAGGTGGTCCTGATATTTCGTTTGCAAACTGTGGTTTACCGTATTACATCGCCGGCGACATTGACAGCCGCTCAAAACTGATTTTACAAAGTCCTGAAAGTTTTAACGAGCAATACCAGGTTGAAGTACACACCAATACACAGGTAAATTCTATCGACAGGAATAAAAAACAGGTTCAAACAACCAACAGCCAGTCAGGATTAAAAAGAACTTTCGAATACACCAAATTGATTCTGGCCCAGGGTGGACGTCCGATCCAGCCTGATATTCCTGGTGCAGACACTGACCATGTTTTCAGTTTGTGGACTTTGGAAGACATGGACAAAATTGACAGCTACCTGAAAAACAACGAGCCAAAATCGACTGTGGTTGTGGGTGGCGGTTTTATCGGCCTCGAAATGGTGGAAGCTCTGGTAAAACGTGGATTGAAGGTTCATGTGGTTGAAAAAATGAAACATGTTATGCCACTGATGGAAGCTGAAATTGCCGGATTTCTCACCCGCGAATTAAAAGCCTTCAGTGTTGGTATTCATACCGAAACTGCCGTAACAAGAATTAACAACAATACCGTTGAACTCGACAATGGGAAAAAGCTGGATGCCGACATGGTATTGCTTTCCATTGGCGTACGACCAACTTTACAACTGGCAAAAGATGCAGGACTTGAAATTGGTGAAGCCGGAGGATTGCTGGTTAACGGGTATTTACAAACTTCAGACCCTGATATCTATGCGGCTGGCGATATGGTTGAAATTGAGCATCGCGTCAACGGTAAAAAAGTTCGAATTCCACTGGCAGGCCCGGCAAACCGTCAGGGCAGAATTGCCGCTGAAAATGCCCTGGGCGGAAAACACAGTTACAAAGGATCGGTCGGGACTTCAGTTGTCCGCGTTTTCGATGCGGTTGCAGGCTCAACAGGGCTTTCACTTAAACAGGCAAAAGCTGCCGGAATCGATGCTGATGCAGTTGTGGTGCACAAAGAACATCACACTTCGTATTATCCCGGAGCAGAAACCGTTACAGTAATGCTTGTTTACGACAAAAATACCGGAGTGGTCCTTGGCGGACAAACTGCAGGTTACAAAGGCGCCGACAAACGTCTTGACGTAATTGCAACTGCCTGTGCAGCAAAACTTACCGTGAGCGAGCTGGCAGATGTCGATTTTGCTTATTCGCCACCAATCGGGACTGCAAATGATGCAATGAATATGGCTGCATTTACTGCCGAAAATAAAATGTCGGGTTACAGTCCGTCTCTGTTGGTTTCTGAACTTGATGAATACCTGGAATCTAAACAACAGTTAATTGTTCTTGATTTGCGCGATGTTTTTGCCAACCAGAAAAGCAAAATGAACGGTGCCTACCATCTACCGCTGGAAATGTTACAGCCAAATCTCGATCGGATTCCAAAAGATATTCCGGTTCTGGTTTACGATGAAACCGGGAAAAAAGGTCACCAGGCTGTAAGAATGCTCATTGGCGCAGGATTTAAGGAAGTTAAAAATATTTCAGGTGGTCACACTTCATTGCAGCGTTTTTCAGCTACCGGAGGATTCCGTCATATCGATATGATTCCGCTGCGTATTGAAAAAAAGAGCATCGGTGAGAAAACCATGCCTGAAACTGAGACTAACAAAAATGTAAGTTCAGGCGAACTTGAACGGTTGGTGGTTGATGTGCGTACTCCCGGCGAATTTATGAGCGGCGCTTTCCCCGATGCAATAAATATTCCGCTCGATGAAATAATGTCGGGTGGAGGAAGCGAACTGGGTGATGACTTCGATCGCGAAATCATTGTTTATTGTGCAACGGGCGCACGTTCGGCTTATGCCAAACAGATACTGAGAAGCCGCGGATATTCAAATGTGACCGACGGAGGAGGAATTTCCTCAATGATGTCAAGATATTGATAAAACCATATACAGAGCAATTTAACAGAGTCAGTGAAAGATTTGTCGCTGGCTCTTTTTGTTTTTGCAGCAGTGAGGTCTTCACTTTGAGT
>JBBIPU010000268.1:0-3513 GCA_037442685.1 Draconibacterium sp.
AGTAAACTATTCATCCCAGATCAAAAATATCTCTTAATTCTTTGTTACTAAGGTTGCCAATCCAACTTTCACCTGTCGCCACAGTCATTTCAGCCAGTGCTTTTTTATGCTGAATCATCTGGTTTATTTTTTCCTCAAACGTATTTTTCGTTATAAACCGGTGAACCATCACATTTTTATTTTGTCCGATCCGATAGGCACGGTCTGTAGCCTGCGCTTCAACAGCGGGATTCCACCAAAGGTCGTAATGGATGACATGACTTGCAGCAGTAAGATTGAGGCCTGTTCCGGCGGCTTTCAGCGATAAAAGGAAGATTTTATCGGCATGGTTATTCTGGAACTTCTCCACCATCTCTTTTCTCTGATTGAGGGTGCAACCACCATGATAATACAGCGGTTCTTCATGATATCTTTCAGTAATAAAATGGTGTAACAAGCCTGCCATTTCAGTGAACTGTGTAAAAATCAGCACCTTTTCGTTGCTTTCAACAATGCTGTCGAGTTTATCGAACAACAATTCAAGTTTTCCGCTTATGGTTGCATCTTTCTGCCCATTTTTAAGGAATTGAGACGGGTGATTGCAAATCTGTTTCAACGCCAGAATCATTTGCAAAACCAGTCCCTGCCGCACAAACAATGATTTCTGGTCAGAGTTCCGGATGCCCTCGATTTCCTCCATCGCCTTTTCGAGTGTTTTTTCGTAAAGACTTGCCTGTTCTTTTGTGAGGGTGGCAAAACTGTCGATTTCAATTTTTTCAGGAAGGTCGGAAATGATGGTTTTATCCGATTTCAAACGGCGCATCAGAAAAGGTGAAGTCACTTTTTTCAGTTTTTCAGCGGTTTCCCAGTCGTTGAGTTGTTCAATGGGATTGCCGTAAGTTTCAGAAAACTCCTTTAAACTACCGAGAAATCCCCTGTTACAATAATCCATGATGCTCCAAAGTTCGCTCAGCCTGTTTTCGACAGGCGTACCGCTCAACGCGATAAAATTGCCCGATTTTATTGACTTTACTGCCTTGGTTTGTGCTGTGTTCTGGTTTTTAATGTTTTGTGCTTCGTCGATCACCATCGAGTGCCATTTCATTTTTTTCAGCAAATCGGCATCGCTGCGGGCAATTCCGTACGAAGTGATCAGCACGTCATATCCGTCAAGTTTTTTAACATCGCGCTGGGAACCATGATAAATTTCGGTTTTAACGCCGGGTGCAAATTTCTGAAATTCAGCCTGCCAGTTGGTAAGCAAACCCGTTGGTGCCACCACAAGCACCTTTTCGTTTTCAAGATGCCCTTCTTCCCTGAATTTCAGTACCGTTGCTATTACCTGCAATGTTTTTCCCAAACCCATATCGTCGGCCAGAACCGAGCCAAAACCAATACGTGTGTTTCGGTAGATCCAGGAGAAACCCCGTTGCTGATAGGGCCGCAAATGTGCATTAAGTTCCTGTGGAAGAGGCACTTCTTTGAACTCAGTAAGCTCTTTGATCAGTTGTTTCACTTCATCGTCAATCACTACCTTTGCCCCGAAATAGTCACCCGACAAAGCAGTCCGCAACATCTGGTAGGCCGACATTTCCTTTGTTTGCGAAAAATGTTTGTACAACTTTTCCAGGTCTTCCTTTTCAACATAAATGTAATTGGTTTTAAACCTGATCAGACCTTCTGATTTTTGCAGCAATTTCCTGAATTCGGCCTCGTCCATCAGCGCGTCGCCAACAGCCACCTGCCACTCGAAATCAAGCAATTTATCGAGCCGGAGGAAGGATTTGCCTGTCACTTTGTTTTTGATTTTGACACTGGCCTTTGGTTTCAGAATTTCCTGTAAAGATTTTGGCAATAAAACTGAAATATCTAGCAGTTGGATGGCAGGGATTATCTGCATAAGAAACGGGGTGAACATGGAAATGTCCATAATTATTTCCTTTTCGCCGTTCGAGTTAATGAAATCGTCTAATCCCGAAATAAAACTGCTTAAATGGGCAAGCGATTGTAGTATTTCAAAACGCCGGTGATCGTAATATTTTTCTGTTAGGATATTTTTCAGAGGGATCGGATTTTCCAATATTCCCGATGTTTCGTGCACATTCACCGAAATCCTGAATTTTTCGTCCTTCACTTCTTCCACCACCAGCAAAGGCTGAAACTCGCCCTGTGTAAGGTAAAATTTCTGCAGCCACGATTGTATCCCACCGGCAAGCGCTTCTTCCCCTGGTTTTGTAAACGGGTAATTTTTGTTTTTGAAAAACAGGTGCTCAAATAAATCATAGTTCAGGTTGTAACTGACAAGCCTTATAATTTCAGTAATAAACAGCGACAATAAATTAACGGCAACATCACGGTTGACCGGTTTCTGCTTTTTCTGATCCATCGCTGTAAAAATTCCGGGCGGCAACATTTGTTCCAGTACTTCAACCAGTTTTTTCACTTCTTTACTGAGCAAGGCCGGAAGCCAGCGAATGGCAAAGGTTTTGTCGGGCAACTGCACTATCTGCGGCACAATTGCACCATTGGCAACCAACTGCAGAGAAAGGTGTAAAGCTGTATGCAACGAGGCTGTTGATGGTTGATAATCGTAAGTTTTTGAACCCTGAATTTGCGAAAGTTGCTGTAAAAACTCAGCTACATTAAATTCCTGGTCGTTAACTAAAACTTTCGCCTTCAGCGATTCGTCGAGCCAGATAGTATTCACCGAATGATAATTGATTTTCTGCTCTTCGGAATAAGCCCCGGTAAAAAATTCGGGAATGGCGATTTTTCCGGTCGCTGCCCGCTGTGTATTTTTTACAATCCGGTTAAGATTGGAAAGATATTTCTCCCGAAAATCGCCTGCTGAAGCAGTGTAAAAAGCGGGTTGTGGCGAAAGCAGTGCTGTAAGCGGGCCATGAATGGGTGAAAGTTTTACGAAAGAGAGCTTTTTGTACGCATTTTCCGGATCAAATTTTCTGACTTCTGTTTCTTTTTCAAAATAAAGATTTTTGATTTTGGGTATTTCAATATTTTCTTTTTTGATTACAATGCCGCGTTTTTCGAGTTCCTTCAGCAAATCGACCTGGTGCAGCGAAAAAACCAGGAAAGGGTTGTTGTCTATTTCAGCAGAAACTTTGTAAATAACTGAAGCCAGGTGTTTGCATGGCACTGCCCAGTCGGGGCACGAACACTGCATTTTCAGGTCGTTCCACTGCCTGGGAAAAACTTTCAGCCCAAAACGTTCAGCCAATTGGAGTACAGAAGGATCGAGTTCACGGTTCAGCAGTTTCGAAATAATTACCGGGCGTTTTATCAGTTCTTCGATGAAATTATTCAGTTCAGGATCGAAAAACGGTGGCATTATTAAATCAACATTATAAGGTCGCGGCCGCGAACCCTGCACCTTTGCCACAATATGATTCCCGTCAATTTTAATTTTTTCGACTGCACCTTTTCTCGCGTACGAGGCACCTCGCGGTAACCGGTTACTGTAATCGATATTATTCAGCGAGTTGAGCCACTGTTCGCCCCACCAGGTTTTTCCAAATG
>JBBIPU010000269.1:0-3484 GCA_037442685.1 Draconibacterium sp.
GGGTTTTGATTAACAAAGCATTCTGAACTTCCAACATATTTGCAGCTATCAAACATTCCACCGCCACATGCATACGACCAGATGTAGCTGTTGTTTTCTGTTTCAGAAAAAAACTGCCCTGTCTTTATGTTTTGAAAATTGAGCAGTGCTGAAAAATTACGCCACCCGCTGACAGCAAATGCTTCTGCTACTCCGTTGTTATAAATTATCCCCCAATGATCGTCAACAAGTGCCTGCATTTTTGGTTCAATTATTTTATGCCTGAACCAATGGTCTTTGTTAAGATAATTTCTTAAAAGTTCGGCTTCAGATAGAGCGAAATCAGGCAAATTATGAAAATCCGCCCTTCCTACAGAGAGCGTAATAGTTTCATTTGACGGTAATGTCGAAACATCAAATTTTCCATCATCTGGCATATTTTTATTTTCATTTCTTTCTGATATAGTACAATTTACATATTTATCAGTCCATATTTTTTCATTCATATCGCCATAGTACAAATCTGCCGGCCATGCACCTTCATGTTCCCCGATATGACCGTCATAAGCCTTATAACCGGAATATGGAACAGGAATATGCCCAACTAAAAACAGGGTATTTACATTTGCGGGATCTGAATTGTAAAAGTCACAAATTATCTTTTTTACATACTTTACCGATGCATTTCCTGAAATATCCTTTCTGATTACTTCCCAGCCATCACCAATCAGATCAGATTCATAAACCTTTAACTCTGTCCTTAAATCATCGACAAATGTACTATCGACCAGCAGAATAATTTTTCCTCTTTTTTCAATCTCTTTGCATTTAATTCCGGCATTTAGGTAGGTTTCTATTGGCATATAGTAACCTGCTTTGATTGCATATTCATATTCAATACCGGGTTCCACGTTTTTGTCGGTAAATTCAACAGCACTTGTTGGAAGTGTGGCGATTGGGCTTCCCCATGAATCAGCATTTTTATTTTTTCTGAAAATTTTAATGTCCAGTTTCCCGGGAATTGGATTCCATTTAAATGAAATCGCTGGAGGATTTTCTGTTGTTACGGTTGTTACCTGGATAACTTTTTCACGTGGATTTTTTTCTTCATCCTGATTTTGACCTTTTGCTAAAGCTGACATAAATATGCAAATCGCGAAAATTACTGTTGTTTTCATAAACTTTACATTTTAAATGAGCATCTTTTTTAATGCTCACGCTCAATGTAAATGTATGATAACCAGTATCTTGAAGTCTAACAGCTATGTCCCGATTGATACAACAATTTACTTCCCCGGTAACGTTGAAACCAGGCGAAAATAACGGCCACATCCCAAAAGATGCAACAGAAATATCAAGCAGATGATTTTTGCTCAAATCACATTAGTCAATGAAAAAAGGAACATTTTTTTTGTAGTGCTGTAAGAAATATTTTTCATACTTTTACGAAGATTGTGGGCATTGAAGCTGCAACTTCCTTACCCGGATATTCAATCAAACTTTAATAGCAACCCGGCTAAAATTTAGCCGGGTTGTTCATTCAGAGCGACCTTGTCCGGTCAATAAAAATTCAATAATTAAATTTAAGAACAGAGAAATAAGCATTTAACAATTTTCTAAAACGTATTATAAGATGCCTTTTCCCTTTTAATCAAATTTCCACCAAAATGGCAGGAGCTACATAGAAATTATGATTCGTAAGATTGAAAAAACCGACAAATGATTGAAAAATGAGCGCAGAGATTGAAATTATAGCTCAGAAGATAATTTATTAAGGAGTAAATGGTATTTATTTATAACGGCCCCTTTTCTGCCAGCCATTTACCAACCCGTTCATGTTCGGCCTGGTATTTGGCTTCCACATCTTTTAAAATTGCCTGAAACCGGGGTTCCTGCCGGATAGGTTCAAACAGTGGTTCGTATTTAAACAAAATCACCCACCACGTTGGAAATGCACGATTGTTATTTACCTCATCCAAATAATAATAGGCTTTTCCTTATTGCAAAGAAGACAGTACATTTCAGCCAAATCAAATCGAGCCCTCTTTGTAATGGCGCCAGTCCTGCCCATTTTATGCTTCCCAAATTAGTCTTATTAACCTGGTTTATGTACACCTCTGCTTCTTTGGTTTTTCCTTTTTACCAAAGACAATAAGTTTATTCCTTTGGAACGAACATATCCATTTCGCCTGATTTTCTCAAACTTTCCATCATCTTTAAGTTAGAACAACCAGTCCAATCAGGATATTTGTTCGGTTTGACTTTTTTGGAATTGTTACAACGTGCTGTTCTTTTGATTCGTTTGCGGGTTCAGTTTCAGGTTCCCGGTTTCTAGGTTCACCCTACGCAACCCCAAAATATTCACGAAAGCAATTGTTAAAATAGGTCGGACTGCTAAAACCTACACGGTACGATATTTCTGCAACTGTAGCGTCTTCATTCAGCATAAATTCTTTTGCCTTTTTTAGCCGAATCTCGCGAATAAACTGGCTGATACTTTGATTGTAGATGATTTTTAGTTTCCGGTTTATATTCGAATGGCTCATACCAGCTTCCCTGGCCAGTTCTTCGGGGCCAAATTTCTCGTTTGCCAGGTTGGCTTCAACAAGACTGGTTAGCTTATGAATAAACTCCCGGTGCATTTGCGAAAAAAGTTCAAGTTGATATTTTGCTGTTCCAAGAACTATTAAAATTACAAAATTATCAACTGATAAACAATGGGTTGAAAATTATTGAAAACAAAAGAGTTACTACAATAATGTTTGAATTTACTGCAGACTAATTTTTGTGTTCATATTTTTTCCGTCAATTATGCCCGAAAAAATATAAATCCCTTTTGGTAAACCACTGATATTAAAACTTCCCAGATTGGCATTTCGAATTGTTTCTTCATGCAGGAGCTTGCCCTGAAGATTGAATATTTTAAAAGTTGCCTGTTGAACAGATGAGGGGCCAAAAGAAATGTTGAACAATCCGGTTGAAGGATTTGGATAAATTGTTAACTGATTTTTATTTAATTCAGGTTTTATTCCTGTAGTGCCTTCAGCAGATAATTTTGAAACGCCACTTCCCCAGGTTCCAAACCATTTATTACCTTGTGCATCAATGGCAATTGATGTAACATTATTATTTACAAGACCATCCATATAACTTGTCCAATTTTTACCATCGTATTTTGATACCCCACGGTATGTGCCAACCCATTTATTATTCTCCTTGTCGATAGCAATCGCACCCACATATTCACCATTTAATATGCCATCAGCAATGGTATAGCGAGTCCAAACAGATCCATCGAATTTAGTTACTTTAGCTCCCTGAACATGATTGTAAGTTCCAAACCATATGTTACTTTGATTATCAATGGCAATTGTAGCAACACTATTATCTGCAAGACCGTCTTCCCGGGTATATGTTTTCCAGGTAGTACCATCAAATTCAGAAACTCCACTATTATAAGTTCCAAACCATTTGTTATTCTTAGCATCAATTACAATTGAAGTAA
>JBBIPU010000270.1:0-3463 GCA_037442685.1 Draconibacterium sp.
GTGAAAAAAGCTATCAAAATATCAGAAAAAATTCGTTTACATATATTGATTTTCAGTGTAATCATTGGATTTTCAGGTTCGATAAATGCGCAAACACCCAACGGTCACCCTGCTGTTTATTTTATCAGCGATTGCCAGAAACCCCTGCCAATAGAGAAAATCATCAGGGAAATCCACAATAACACCCAGGCAACCGAAATGCTTTTTTCTGAAATTGAAAAAAGCAACCAAGGATATGTTTTTATGCTTGGCGACATTGTCGGAAGAAGTTCAGATAATAGTGAATGGCAATATGTGGATACTTTTTTAATTCATTTGAGGCGCGCGGAAACGAAGGTTTTTGCCATACCCGGAAATCACGAGTACTTAATGAACTCTTCAATCGGTATTGCCAATTTTCAGAAAAGATTCCCCGGGATTCCACTTTCAGGATACCTTGAACGCATTGATTCTATGGCATTTGTCATGCTCAATTCAAATTTTGGTGAATTATCTGCACTGAATAACGAAATGCAACAGAAGTGGTACAATTCGGTTATGGATAGTCTTGATGTGGATGAAGCAATAAAAACAGTTATTGTCTGCACGCATCATTCTCCTTACAGCAACAGCAAGGTAGTAGGTTCTTCGGTGAAAGTACAGGAAGCATTTGTGCCTCGGTTTCAAAGTTCGCTAAAAGCAAAACTGTTTATCACCGGGCATTCTCATAACCTTGAACTTTTTGATGGCACGAAAGGAAAAAGGTTTCTTGTGATTGGCGGCGGAGGTGGTATCGATCAGCCTTTGTTTACAGGGAAAAAGGCAAAATACATGGATTTAACAGGCCTGTTTTTCAAACCCCGCTATTTTTACCTGGTTGTGCGCAGAAACGATAAAAATCTTGAGCTCACCATTAAAGGATTTTCTGACGATCTGGCACCTGTCCGGGAAATAAAACTACTTTTATGATTAATTTCGAAACCAGGTTTTTGCTTCAAAAGAATGAACTCATTCCCGGGAAAAATATTTAAACTGATTATCTTTTTACTGCCGGTTACGGTTAATAACCTCAGTTTACATGCACAAGACAGTACCTCGATTCAACAAGAACAGACTGTTCGCAGTTTGTATTTGCCCCATTTTGAAACGAAATCGAGGTACATTTCATCGATCGGGCTGTCAATGGTTCAACCCCCAAAAGATATGGTTGAAGTGGCCATTCAGGCCCCGTTGTTCAACTACCGGATGGTGTATGCACTTCCAAAACACTTTTCGCTAAGCGGCAGTTTCAGTTCAATTATTGTATCGAACCAGATTAGTGTGGGACCGGGATATGACCTGGCTTTTAACAATTCGGGCCTGAAACTGGGCTGGGATATGGCCTATGTTTTTGGCCGGATGAAACAGTTTGGATTTGATAACACCACCCGGGCCTGGTTAAGCTATCCGAATGTTTCGGGCAGTTACCAGTGGAATAAGATGGTTTTTACATTGAAAGCCGAGGCAGTAATTGTGTCGTCGGTGAGAACAAAAACCGGGGAAAACGAAGTTTACAATGCCAATAATTTCTACAACGGTTTTACCGGAGCTTTTTACCTCGAACAGCGGTTGCACAAAAACAAAGTATTAATCATCGGGTTTAAAGACAGTTATGTGAAATATTACTGGCCGGTCTGGTTGGCTTTTTCAACCTTTAACCGTTTTTACCATGTTCCCGAAATTTCGGTCTGCTGGATAATTTGAAGAAAGTGAGGATGAAGAACAGAATTTTATATTTCATTATTTTGTTGTTGGTTGCATCGGGCTGTAACAAGGATTACGACGTACCGATTCCGGTTACCGGCGACTCAATTCTTGAAGGTACCTTGCCGCTCAGCCAAACATCGAAGGCATTGATGGAAGGTGTGTATCTGGTTAATGCTGACGGAGGTAATTTTGGAGATACCATTGTGCTAAAATGGAACCGTAAATCGCTTTTGTTAGCCTGTTTCAATGGAAATTATTTTGTATTGAATGCAGGTACAGATGATTCAAATATCATGCTCGAAGGTTACTGGCGCTACGCTTATGGCGATGATACCGGTTTATGTCAATTCACGATTGCCGGTTCCGAAGGTGGAAATGACATCATTAGCAACACTCCGCCACAAAAAATTATTATACACGGTACTTTTGGCAATGGCGAAAGTGTACCCGGACAAAATATAATGCTCACCTATTTGCGGTCGTTTTCAGAAAAGGTTAAAAACAAGAAATTTAATATTCTGGCGCACAGGGGAGGAGGACGCACATCCGACAAACTTCCGGTTTCGGAAAACAGCCTGGCGATTATCAATTTCACGGGGCAGATCGGTTCAACCGGGATTGAGGCCGATGTACGCATCACCCGCGATAAAGTGGCATTTCTTTATCACGATTCCGACATTAATATCCGCCTTACAAAAAAAGGTCCGCTGGCAGGAGAAATCAAGGCATATTCCTGGCAGGAGCTGTCGAACTTTGTGCGCCTGATTCATGGCGAGAAAATACCAACTCTTGAAGAAGCCCTGACCTTTACCATCGACAGTACCAGACTCGATTTTGTTTACCTCGATATGAAGGAGGATAAAGAGGCAATGGAGGTGGTGATACCAATTCAGCAGAAGATGCTGAAATACGCAAAGGATAAAGGCAGAAATATTACAATAGTGATTGGCATTCCTTCTGAAACTGTCATGGAAGATCTGTTGAAATATTCGGATTATCAATCCATTCCATCGCTTTGCGAATTGACTGTTGATGATGTCAGAAAACTCAATTCAATGGTTTGGGCACCGCGTTGGACATTGGGAACCCAAAACAACCTGGTTGAGCAGATGCACGACGAGGGCAGGTTTGCAATCTGCTGGACTATCGACAATCCGATGTGGATCAGAAGTTTTATCAACGAGGGACATTTTGATGGCCTGCTGACCAACTATCCTTCTGTTGTTACCTATTATCATTACATGCAACAATGAGAAGAATAACGATAACTTTTATATTATTTTTATTTCTGATTGTGCCAAAAGTGTTTGCGCAGCAGCCGGAAGCTACCACCGGAAAGCAATCTCATTATTCGTTATCTGTAGGTACTGGTTGGACTCATTATATTGATAATCTGGAATATGGAAACAAAAATCTGAGTCAGGACTTTGCCGGATTTAACTTTCGATTTTACTGGGAACCTGAATACAGGCTCAACCTTGGGGCAGAAACAGGCTATTACACCTTATTCAGGGCTAAAGCACAGCCGGGTTCTTCTATAACCGGCGATATTACACGCAATGTTGTTCCTTTTTTTCTGCTGGTCAGAATGCGTATCATCGACAGGTTTTACCTGGGCACGGGTTTCGGATTTGCAGGATTAACCAATACAGCGAGTTATAATGGTCAAACATTAAAAACAACAGCAACATCGCTTTCCAATTATCAGTTTTCTGCTTCATACATTTATCCCCTGAGC
>JBBIPU010000271.1:0-3455 GCA_037442685.1 Draconibacterium sp.
TGGCCAACTGCGCCACTGGTAGCCATAAATATGACCGAGGTTGCCGTCGGGATCGGCCCATTCGTTCCAGATTCGCACACCGTTATCAGTTAGATATTTTATGTTGGTGTCGCCTGCCAGAAACCAAAGCAATTCGTGGATAATCGATTTCAGGTGCAGTTTTTTGGTAGTAACAACCGGGAACCCTTCATTTAAATCGAACCGCATCTGGTGCCCGAAACGACTGATGGTACCAGTTCCTGTCCGGTCGCTTTTAACCGTTCCTTCATTTAGAATAGTTTCCAAAAGATGTAAATACTGCTTCATTGCTTTTTCAGTTTGGTACAAAAATAGTCTTTCGAAAAAATCAGGATCAATGATCAGACATTTAAATATTCACAAAAGTTTTGATATTGTTAACGGGGAGGGGCTGACCAAAAAGAAAACTTTCAGGATTTATTGACATGTTGAGTCCCAATTAATCGGTAAAACATCTGTATTTCAATGTTATAGATTTCTGTCCGCCGGTTGGCGGATCGAAATAACACTCAGAAGAGACTTTCTGGTCAGCCCCGATTACGATTCTCCTTTTTCAGACAGGTTGAAATTGTCAGAATATACAAATCAGGTAAAAAATAAAAAAAGCCCTTTATCAAACGACAAAAGGCTTAAAAGAATTATGATCTGATTAGTTTTAAAGTACAGAATCCACTTCGTGATATGGCAGGTTAAATGCATCGGAAACGCCTTTGTAAACCACTTTCCCTTCAACAACATTCAACCCCTTACGAAGCGGAATGCTGTCTATGCAGGCTTTCCTCCAACCCTTCTCGGCAATCTGGATTGCATAAGGCAGAGTTGCATTTGTCAGGGCAATTGTAGAGGTGCGTGGCACAGCACCAGGCATGTTGGCAACGCAGTAATGAATAATATCGTCGATTACAAATGTTGGTTCAGCGTGAGTAGTTGCGGAAGTCGTTTCGAAACACCCCCCCTGGTCAACTGCCACGTCAACCAGAACTGTACCTGGTTTCATGGTTTTTAGCATGTCGCGGGTAACCAGATGAGGAGCTTTTGTTCCGGGAATGAGCACAGCGCCAATAATTACATCGTTATTTTTTACAGCTTCGCGAATGTTGTATTCGTTGCTCATCATTGTTTTAACGTTGGCCGGCATGATGTCGTCGATATAACGCAGGCGTTTCAACGAAACATCCATAATGGTAACGTCAGCACCCAAACCGGCAGCCATTTTAGCGGCTTCAGTACCTACAATTCCTCCACCAATAATCAAAACATTGGCAGGAGGTACCCCAGGAACTCCGCCTAACAAAACGCCATATCCGCCGTAAGTTTTTTCAAGATATTTGGCGCCTTCCTGAACCGACATCCTTCCGGCAACTTCGCTCATCGGAACAAGCAACGGCAGCGAACGGTCTTCCAGTTCAACGGTTTCGTATGCCAGACAGATCGATCCGTTTTTAATCATTTCCATTGTCAGTGTTTCCGACGAAGCAAAGTGAAAATAAGTATATAAAATCTGTCCTTTTTTTATCAGTTTATATTCCGACTCGATTGGTTCCTTCACCTTGACAATCATTTCTGCAACGCCGTAAATGTCTTCAATTGTTGGCAACATAATAGCGCCGGCAGCAATATATGCTTCATCTCTGAACCCGCTTCCGCAACCACCGCCAGCCTGAACATAAACTTCGTGGCCTCGTTTTACAAGCTCAGCCGCACCTGCCGGAGTAAGAGCAATCCGGTTTTCGTTATTTTTAATTTCTTTTGGAACTCCAATAATCATTTCAGTAAAAATTTTATTTGTTTCGATGGTCAAAAGTAGGCAGGCAGCCATTATAAAAACATGATAAATATTAATAAACAGGTGATTTTCTATTCTTTAAACATTATCGGAAAACGCATGTTAATAGATTGGAAGTTAATTTTTTAATAATATTTTAAATTGAAATTTTATCGAATTTATCAATTTCAATTTGATACTTGTATATTTGCTGACTTTATAAAACATATTTTATAACATGCCATCAGTTTCAGACAGGGGAAGGATAATGCCTGATTCGCCAATCAGGAAATTAGCGCCGTTAGCCGATAAAGCTAAAGAGAGAGGGATAAAAGTGTATCACCTGAATATCGGTCAGCCCGATTTGCCTACTCCTCCTGAAGCGCTCGCGGCAATTAAAAATATCGACAGGACAATCCTTGAATATTCACCAAGTGAAGGAATACATTCGTTGCGTGAAAAACTGACAAAGTACTACCAAAAATTCAATATTGATGTAAGTGCCGATGAAATAATCATAACAACCGGCGGAAGCGAGGCGGTTACTTTTGCTTTTATGAGTTGCCTCGATCCGGGTGACGAAATCATTGTTCCTGAACCAGCTTACGCCAATTATGAAGCCTTTGCAATTGTTGCCGGAGCAAAAATCAAATCGATAGCTGCAAAAATAGAAGAAGGTTTTGCTTTGCCTCCTGTGGAAGAGTTTGAAAAGCTGATCAGCCCGAAAACAAAGGGAATTATGATTTGCAATCCAAACAATCCGACTGGCTATTTATATACGAGGGAGGAGATGAACAAAATACGTGACCTTGTGAAAAAATACGATCTGTATCTTTTCTCCGACGAGGTTTACCGTGAATTCTGTTACACCGGCGCTCCTTACATTTCGGCATTCCATCTCGAAGGAATTGAGCAAAACGTGGTTTTAATAGATTCCGTTTCGAAACGTTACAGCGAATGTGGTTTGCGGATCGGCGCGCTGATCACAAAAAATAAAGATGTAAAACGCAATGTGATGAAGTTTTGCCAGGCACGGTTAAGTCCGCCGCTTATCGGGCAGATTGCCGCCGAAGCTTCGCTCGATGCCGATCCTGATTACATGTTGAACAACTACAACGAATATGTAAATCGCCGTAAATTTTTAATCGATGGATTAAACCGGATCGACGGTGTTTATTCTCCGATTCCGATGGGCGCTTTTTATACAGTTGCCCGTTTACCTGTTGACGATGTCGATAAGTTTTGTGCATGGTTGCTTTCAGATTTTGAATACGAAAAACAAACCCTTTTCCTGGCCCCTGCATCGGGATTTTATACTGCTGCCGGAAATGGAAAAGATGAAGTAAGGATTGCTTATGTATTAAAAAAGCAGGATCTGGCGGTTTGTTTGAAAATATTGGATGAAGCGTTGAAAGTGTATCCCGGAAGCAAAGTACGGTGGAAAACTACTTCTGAAACAAATGTTTAAAACCAGTGTATAAGGGACAGAAAATTAGTTTGTTGTGCTTCAACGAGTAAGTTATTTTTATAAAACTAAACCTGTTATGAAAAAAATTCTTTTTGTCATTCTGATTGGTATTTCGATTTCGCTGAGTGCGCAAAATCAGGATTCTTTGTGGTTCAGAAACAACTATATCAAAAAAGAAATTTACATTACCATGCGCGACGGGGT
>JBBIPU010000272.1:0-3451 GCA_037442685.1 Draconibacterium sp.
GCTGAAATGGCTGAAAACAGCATCACCATTCCGGCAACTACCGATTTGGCTTCCACACCAGAATACGCGATTCGCGGTCACCAGTTCGGATACCGCCAAACTGCCAATTCATGGGACTCGTGGACCATCGAACAATTCGACCGGCACTTCCGCGAGCAGATGCTTTTCGGGGCCAACAGCATCGAAGGTATTCCGTTTCAGGATACCCGTCCCGATCCGCACATGAAATATCCGCGCGATACGATAAATGTCATTTTCAGCAAAATCTGCCAGAAATACGACCTCGATTATTGGATTTGGGCAGCAGAGGAGGTGGATTTGAAAGACGAAAGAAGCCGTAAAGCCGAATTGATGAAATACGAAACGTTTTTCAAAGCCTGTCCGAAATTCGACGCTGTTTTTTATCCCGGCGGCGATCCCGGTGACAATCATCCGGCTGATGTACTGCCTTTCCTGGAAAAAATGACCATGATCATGCACAAATATCACCCCAATGCCGGAATGTGGATTTCGTTGCAGGGTTTCGATAAAGAAAAGGTCGATTATTTCTTCAAATATATCAATGAAAAAAATCCGGATTGGCTGACCGGTGTGGTGAACGGCCCAAGCAGTCCGACGATTCAGGAAGAACGCGAACGTTTGCCAAAAAAATACAAGCTTCGTAATTATCCTGACGTCACACACACCGTCCGTTGCCAGTTCCCGGTCAAGAAATGGGATCAGGCTTTTGCATTGACTGAAGGACGCGAAGTTTGCAATCCACAGCCGCTTTATTATGCCGGAATCCACAATCATGATGCTCCTTACACCGATGGGTTTATCTCTTATTCCGACGGTTGTCATGACGATCTCGACAAAGTGGTTTGGAGCCAAATGGCCTGGGACACGAAACAGGATGTCAAAAATGTGGTGAAAGAATATTGCAATTTCTTCTTCAGCTCGAAAGTGGCCAACGAAGCTGCCGAAGGCATCATGGACCTCGAGCAAAATTGGGTTGGCCCGATTGCGGAAAATGCTACTATTGGCAAAACACTGCAACTTTGGAAAAAACTCGAAGCTGAAAATCCGCAACTGGATAGCACCAACTGGCGCTGGCAGCTCCTGATGATGCGGGCTTATTATGATGCATTCCTTCAACAGCGTCAGGCTTACGAACGGAAACTTGAAACCGAAGCCAATGATATACTTGCCAAAGCAAAAACCATTGGCGCCGACAAAGCCATGGACGAAGCTCTAACACACCTTCAATTGGCTGAAAAAGAACCAGTGGCGAAGGATTTAAAAGAAAAGGCCATTTTCTACACCGACGAACTGTTCAAAACTTGTGGACTGCAATCCAGCATGAAACTGTACCAGGCAGCAGGTTATGAAAGAGGTTGTTTCCGTGATTTTATTGACTATCCGCTGAACAATCGCTGGTGGTTGGAAGATGAATTCAAGAAAGTAAAGGACCTTAAATCGGAAGAAGAAAAAGTAGCCCGTTTGGATTTCATCCGCACCTACGAAACTCCGGGAGAAGGCAGTTTCTACGATAATATTTCAAGTGCGGATGCCAAACATGTGACATCAGAAACCGACGACGCCATCGATTATCTTTGGGAAAATGACGGATGGAGCCGCAAACGTCTTTCCACCCAGCTTTTCCAGTTCAATCCCGAATTGCAATACAACGAACTTGATCCAAATGCCAATTATTTGATTCGTGTTGCAGGTTACGGAGAAGCGCTGTTGCGTGCAAACGGTACACTTTTAAAACCTACCAAATACGAAAAAGGCTTTGAGCAGTTTAAAGAGTTTCCGCTGCCAAAAGATCTAATCAAAGATGGCAAGCTGAAAATCACCTTCGACAAACCGGCCAACGAAGAAAACATCAACTGGCGCCAGCAGTCAAGGGTAACCGATGTTTGGGTGTTGAAACAATGACCAAGCCCCCTTCTTATTCCCCCGCAGGGGGAAGGCTTAAGAAAAAATAAGGAATGTAGAATAACGAATGATGAATAAAGAAGTATGAAAACCCTGAAGGGGTTTTATAATAATAACCCGGGGTAAGTGAGGTACGAACGCCCCCCAGGGAAAATGAGCGACAAAAACCACCGTCCGCGAAGAAACCTTGATTGAAAAACAACCGCTGTTGCGGACGGAATAGAATGCCACATGGGAAAAGACCAGAGGAAAAAGGAAAAGCCTGAAAGGCTAAATTTGCATAACCCGGGGTTTCAACCCCGGGAACAAACGCGACAAAAAATCACCCGTCCGCGAAGAATCCTGATTGAAAAACATAAATGGTTGCGGACGGAAAGGAGCAAAAAAGCATATGAAGTATGACAGGAAATTTTAAACATAAAACAATTCCAAACTCCCCTCCTTCGGAGGGGCTGGGGGAGGCTCTTTTCCCGCTTTTTGGAATCGTTACAGTACTGAATACTCCCTTCTCAGATAAGGGTGATATCGATTTTTCTGCCCTGCGGAAAAACGTCCTTTACGCCCTCGAAACAGGTATTGCAGGTTTCCTGGTTCCGGCAATGGCATCTGAAGTGTACAAACTATCCGAAACGGAGAGAATTGAGATGGTCAATACAGTTCTGGAAACCGTGAATAATAGGGTGCCTGTTATCGCAGGCGCTGGTGAAATTGACCTCCAAAAAAGCAAACGGCTGATTTCGGAATACATCAGGCTGGGCTGTAAAAATGTACTATTTCAGATTCCTTTTCAAAATGAAAATCAATTTAAAAAACACTTTTTTGAACTGGCTGAAACCGGACCTCAAATGATAATGCTGCAGGATTGGGATGCTTTTGGATACGGACTTCCAGACCACCTGATTCTCGAACTGTTTGAAAAAGTTGAAGCTTTTCGTTGTCTGAAAGTGGAAACAGTTCCTGCAGGAGTGAAATATTCACGAATTCTGGAACTTACAAAAGGAAAACTGAATGTAAGCGGTGGCTGGGCAGTTTCGCAAATGATAGAAGGACTGAAACGAGGCGTTCACGCTTTTATGCCTACCGGAATGCACCGTATTTACTGCGAAATTTACCGGTTATGGAAAGCAGGAAATGAAGCTGAAGCTGAGAATCTTTTTGGAGAGATTCTTCCGGTTCTTGCTTTCTCCAACCAACACCTCGATATTTCCATCCACTTTTTCAAGCGGCTGCTTTTTAAACAGGGAATCTACCCGACGGAATTGGTTCGCGAACCGATTCTTCCTTTTGATTCTGTTCACAGGCAAATTGCAGATAAGTTAATCGATTTAGTAATCGGAATTGAAAACAAAATAAAAGAGAAAGGAAAAATGCTCTAAATGTCAAATTGATAACACTTTATGAAACGTCCATGTCAATAAATTGATATGTAAAAGAATGATTATTAATACCAAAAACATGAATTACCTTTTTTTAAGCCTCACCCTTCGGGGGAGGTTTGGAGGGGGCTCAATTATAAATTTATGCAACA
>JBBIPU010000273.1:0-3430 GCA_037442685.1 Draconibacterium sp.
AGCGAAGTAGAAGCATTTGTATTTCAATGAAATAGATTTCTCTCCGCCAGTTGGCGGATCGAAATGACAATCAGAGAAGACTTTTTGGTCACCATCTTGATATCGGATCTGAAACTCTTTAATGTCACATTTGTTTAATAAAAAACTAATCATGAAAAAAATACTTGCAGTAATAACGGTTTTGACTTTTTCACTTAACATACCGGCGCAGAATGTAAGAATTGACACAGCTGCAATTATGATTTTTGACCAGATGAGCCAGATAATAGGTGATTTAACTTCTGTCAGTTTTACTCTCGACACAAGAAACGATGGATTTGACCCCGACAACGGCTTGATCAGTATTTTCAGTAAAAACAGGGTATATTTCGACGGACCTGATAAAATGATGGTGAATTCGAGAGGGAACAACGGACATCGCGGATTTTGGTATAACGGGAATTTACTGGTAGTTTATTCATACGATGAAAATAATTACGCACTGATTGATGCACCTTCAGGAACTATTGCCATGATCGATTCGGTTAACAGCAATTATGGTATCGATTTTCCTGCTGCCGATTTTTTTTACCCGACATTTACAGAAAATCTGCTTAACCAAAGCAGCGATATAATTTATAATGGAGTAAAAACTGTTGCGGATGAGGAATGCTTTCACATCATTGCAAAACAAAAAGAAATGACAATTCAGTTATGGATTTCAAATAATGAACTGTTTCTTCCATTTAAAATGTTGATTATATATCATGGTAAAAATGAAGGGCTTCAATACGAGGCCACTTTTTCCGACTGGAATCTCAACCCGGTTTTACCTGCTTCAATGTTTGAATTTCTGGCGCCACCTAATGCCCGCGAAGTTCGTATAATACCAAAAACAAAGAGATAACAACTTTAAAAATTCAGTGAAATGAAAACATCATTCAGATATCTGGCAATTATTTGCTTTATGTTAACAGCCATTTTTGTTGTTTCGCCCGAAATATTGCAGGCCCAACGCATGAGGGGAGGTGGCATGAGCAGGGGTTCATCTATGTCTCGTCCTGCTCCATCCACACAAAATCGTTCAATTAACGGTGGGAGCAGCCGTCCTGCACCAAGCCGTCCAACTACCAGTCAATCATCGAATTATTCTGGAAGCAGCAACAGGTCTGCCGTAAACAGCAACAATGTATCAACCGGTAACAAAGCCGGCACAGGCAACAGAACTTCAAACACCGGAGTTAACACCAATAACCGGAATACCGGTAACCAGACAGTCAATAATAACCGTACAAATAACCCGGGTGGTGTTAACTCAAATAACAGGGTGAATACTGGCGACCGGAACATCAATTCGGGCAATAATAATATTAACAACAGCCGTAACAACATCAATATCGATAATAGCCGGAATGCCGTTGTTGTGCGGCCGCCGGTGTATCCTTATCCGAAGCCGCCTTATGCTTATGGTGGTTTTCATTACAACTGTTATCATCCGTATCATTATCATCCATATCATCCATTTTACTATGGACCAGCATACAATCCGTGGGGGTTTTTTGTAGCAACACTGGCGGTAACTGCAATTATTGTCAGTGTCAACAACCAGCCATACTATTATGACCAGGGAGTTTATTATACTGAAAGCAATGGTGGATACATTGTGGTGGAGGCACCGGTGGGGGCAACTGTAACTGAACTGCCAAAAGAAACGCAGACTGTCGTTGTAAATGAAACAACAAACAATTATTATTATGCCGGCACTTACTATGAAAAATCGGACAGTGGGTACACGGTTGTACCTCCAACTGCAGGAACTGTTGTTGAAAACTTACCTGAAGGAGGTGAAGAAGTGAAGATCGGAGATGTTACTTATGTAAAATTTGGCAACGTTTATTACCAGCCCATTGAAAAAGATGGAAAAAATATGTATGAAGTAGTTGAAGTTACTGAAGCCGACAAAGGATAGGTAAAATAAATAAACGGCATGGTTTAAGAATGGGACTTAACAATAATTATATTTAACACAAATTTTAAATTTAAAGCACATGAAACGAAAAATTTTAGTTATGGCATTTATTGCCGGTTTGATGTTTATCGGGGGATGTTACCCCGGCGGAGCGGAATATTACGAAGATACCGACATTGTCTACACGAATTATGTCGAAAAGTTTGATTTTAAAAGTAAAGGCACTTATTCGATGCCCGATAAAATTGTAAAAATCACTGGCAATTTGATTGAAGGGGAAGACCCCGAATTTGTAAAAGAACCTTACAACACACAGGTTTTGCAGAGAATAGAGAATAACATGACTGAATTGGGTTACTCTAAAGTTGACGACCCGGCAAATGCCGATCTGGTGCTGTTTCCTGCTGTTTGGACAAACACAGAGATTTACTACTATTATGATTACTGGTGCTGGTATTACCCATACTACTGTGGCTATGGATGGGGCTGGTATTATCCTACATATACCACAGTCACAACTGGTACACTTTTAATGACACTGGTTTCGGATGATGCCCAGTTTGTTGATAAAACAAATGTATGGACTGCTGCTGCAAACGGGCTGATGTCGGGATATGGCGATGTAACGCGCATCAATAAGGCAATCGATCAGGCATTTAAACAATCGCCTTACCTGAAAACTAAGTAAATGGTTAAACATTTAAAAAAGTAAAAACATGAAAAAGATATTTTTAGCAATCGTTTTAACCGCGTTTATTGCTGTTTCTCAGCTGAAAGCACAGGAAAGTTTGTTCTCGATCCAATATTCAATGGGTTTCGGAATGGGCGATTTGAAAGATTTTAACAGTTCTGCAAGTTTCCGCGGGATGGGTCTTGAATACCGCTATTTAATGCAACCTGCCATTGGCATTGGTTTCGAAACGGGGTACAACCTGTTTTACGACCATGAAAATTACGCCACCTACACCCAGGGTACAGAATCGATCTCAGGTGTGCAATACCGTTATACACACGCAGTTCCTGTGCTTGCAGCCGCCGATTATTTTCTGAAACCGGATACTCAATTTAATCCTTTCGTTGGGTTGGGGATAGGAACTTTATATACTTACCGCGACCTGGACATGGGCATGTATACACAGGAATCGGATGCCTGGCAATTTGCCCTCCGTCCTCAAATCGGGGTGCTTATTTCGACAGCTAACCTCGATTTTATTGTTGGAGCCAAATATTTTGCCGGTTTTAAATCAGGCGATAAAGAAGGACAGCAATACTTCACATTAAATCTTGGCTTGGTTTTTTAAAAAAGGACTTTATTAAACAATATTTCAGATATTCCGTGATTGAGAAATTTAAAATCACGGAATATTTTTTTGCCGTTATTCAAAGTCATTTTTCATTCAATTAAATGAATCAAAAATATTTAATAAACTTCATCTGCAATCTTAATCAAATCAGCACGTTTACCCGTTATGTAAAGTTTAT
>JBBIPU010000274.1:0-1124 GCA_037442685.1 Draconibacterium sp.
ATCCCCACACCAACAGGAAAAGGTTTTCCCAGGTTTTGACGCTTTCGCATAAAAACTGCGAAACCTGTCCGGTAGTATATCAAATGTTCGAAGAACTGAAGCAAAGAAACTGGTAAACTTCACAAAAAGATTTCATCATTTTAAAGAAGATATCCTTTGTTTGGCAGGCGGGTTGTCAGATTGCTACCTTCCTTCTTTTTAAAGGATCTTTTACAGAAACTAAATTTAACAGCTTGTTACTGTTTGCTGAATCTAACCTGATGTTTGTATTCCCTTGAATTAATGATTCAAAAGGAATTCCCAGGTATCTGTTTAGTAAAGTGATCATTTTCAGCGTTAAGGCTCTTTTCCCGTTCAATACTTCCGAAACTCTTGTTTTTCCTCCGAATAATGACGCAACATCCGATTGTTTCAGGTTCATCTGATCCATTCTGAATTTAATTGCTTCTACTGGTGAAGGGGGATTCAACTGATGATGTTCCTGTTCGTACTTTTCAATAAGCAACGACAACAATTCTATTTCTTCTCCTTCCTCAGAATTCGGATCAATGTCGCTTTCAGTGCTGTGAATGAGTTCGTAAACCCTTGCACAGGCTTCGTTATATTCCTTTTCAGTTTTTAATATTTTAGTTTTCATATCCTACTGTTTTTGCATCAATTTTATCATATTCTTCGTGTGTACCAAACCACACAATAAAAACAACTTTAAGCCTGTATTCAAAATCGACAATTAACCGGTAATCATTTCCCTTAATATTGAAAACCACTCTTTTTGAACCGATAATACTGGCATTCCGGTATTTTGCTTTCAATTCATTTGAATTACTCCAGTTTGAGTATTTTGTTTCATAAATCCATGCTTTTAAAGAATCTTCAGCTGGTTTATATCTACTCAACCCGCAGTAATCAGACAAAGTCTTTTCCTTTATTATTCGCATACTTTGCAAAAATAAATAAAGTTACCAAATAGGGTAACTTTTTATTAAATCTTTAAAATAATTTTGATATTATTTTCTCTTGTCTTTTAATGTTCAAAATTTTTCAGGAAGTGATAAAAAGAAACTGGTAAAACAAACCTGCTTTGCCACACTTCAGAATAATATTTAAATATCTTTGGCGTTTTA
>JBBIPU010000274.1:1224-3430 GCA_037442685.1 Draconibacterium sp.
GTGGCAATCAAACCAATCCTTTCATCATTCGAGAGTTACCAGTCGTTTGGCATTGCTGCCGATTTTGGACTGAGCATGGCAAGCAAAAGCAAATACACCAATGTTTCGCTGGTGGCGCGGAATGTAGGATCGCAAATCACCACTTATTACAACAACGGTGAGTATGAAAAAATTCCGTTTAACCTGCAGGCAGGAATCAGCAGGCGGTTGAAACATGCTCCCATAAATCTTGCCCTGAACATGCAGTACCTCAATCACTGGGATCTGGGCACTCCTTCCAAAGATCAGAACACCGATGAAGTGACGGATTTTTTTCAACGGGAAGAAAGTTTTGGGAAACAAATTATGCGGCACCTGGTTTTCGGAGCCGAAATATTACCCTCCGAAAACTTTATTATCAGGGCAGGATATAATTATCAGCGCCGGCAGGAACTGCAATTCAGCGAGAGGGCTTCCATGGTTGGTTTGTCAGCTGGCTTTGGGCTGAAAATCAAACGGTTCCGGCTCGATTATGCCATCGCACAATATCATCTTGCAGGTTCTTCCAACCTGTTTTCCCTGACCATTAATCTTAACAACAACTATTAATCAGCACAAAAGGAAAAAGACGAAAGTGTCTGATTTGAAAAATCGGTTATCTTTGCTTTTTAGATTATCAGATTTTAGTATTGAGTATTGAGATAATATTCAATACTAATCTGTAGAATAAAAATGGAAATCAGAAAAATAATAATTGCGATCGACGGGCATTCATCGTGTGGAAAAAGTACGATGGCAAAATCGCTTGCACAGGAGTTGGGCTACATTTATATCGACAGTGGCGCAATGTACCGTGTTGTTACATTGTTTGCATTGCGGAAAAGGCTGATTATAAACGGGATTCCGGATAAGAAAAAACTGATTGCGGAACTTAAAAACATAAAAATAACTTTCAAATGGGACGAACTTTCGGGCAGGAATACAACTTTTCTGAATGGTGAAAATGTGGAAGATGAAATCCGCCGGCTTGAAGTTTCTGAAAATGTAAGTCAGATCAGTGCAATTCCGGAAGTAAGACGCGAAATGGTAAAACAGCAACGTGAAAACGGCAGGAACAAAGGGATTGTGATGGATGGCCGCGATATTGGAACAGTTGTTTTTCCTGATGCCGAGCTGAAGATTTTTATGACTGCATCGCCCGAAATCAGGGCGCGGCGCCGTTTCCTTGAATTGAAAGAAAAAGGTGTCGAGGTTGATTTTGATTCAATTCTGAAAAATGTGGAAGGAAGGGATGAGATCGATTCCAGTCGCGAGGTCAGTCCTCTGAAAAAAGCTGACGATGCTTTGATCCTGGATAACAGCTACCTGACACGTGAAGAACAACTGAGATGGACAATAAATGAGGTGATGAAAATTACGGAACGGTTATGATTGTGGAGATTGATAAAAGGTCGGGATTTTGTTTCGGGGTAATCAATGCCATCAGGGCAGCGGAGAATGAACTTGGCAGTTCAGAATCGTTGTATTGTCTTGGCGACATTGTTCACAACGGAAAGGAAGTGGAACGACTCGAAAAAATGGGTTTGAAATCGATTTCGAAAGAAGAATTCTTTACCTTGAAAAACTGCAAGGTTTTGATACGTGCTCACGGCGAACCACCGGCAACATACAAATATGCACAGGAAAACAACATTGAACTGATCGACGCCACCTGCCCGGTGGTTTTAACATTACAGGAAAAGGTAAAAAAATCGTACGGTTCGAAAATTGAAGAGCAAGGCCAGGTGGTGATTTTTGGAAAAAAAGGTCACGCCGAAATAGAAGGTTTGAACGGGCAGACCAACCACAATGCCATTATCATTGAAAATGCCGGTGATATTGAAAAAATTGACCCTTCCAGACCAGTTTCAGTTTATTCGCAAACAACAAAAAGGATCGAGGATTTCAATCGAATTGCAGGATTGATCAGAGAAAGAATGCAACCCGGTGTGGCAATCGAAATAAAAGATACAATCTGCCGCCAGGTTTCGAACCGTGTACCCAACCTTAAAATTTTTGCAAAAAATTACGACCTGGTTTTGTTTGTGGCAGGTAAAAAAAGCTCAAACGGACAATATCTTTTCAGCATTTGTAAAGAAGAAAATCCGAATTCACACATCATTTCTGAAGTCAGTGAAATCAGCCGCGACTGGTTTTCAGGTGTTAATTCGGTTGGAATCAGCGGTGC
>JBBIPU010000275.1:0-3417 GCA_037442685.1 Draconibacterium sp.
ATCCAACTTATTTCCTTTGGCTGCATCGTACACATTTTTAATGCATTGCAGGAGTTTTTCTTTTTAGCTGTTTCCATTTCCCGCTTTTTTCAACCAAAAATATTGTGGAGGTACGCCGGAACATGTCGCCACAAAAGTTTTTTGCATAAAAAAACTGCCTGAAAATGAGAATTTTATTATTATCAGTTTTGGTAAGTTTAAAGCCTAGTGATAATTTGTTATGGACTTATATGTATGATATTTGTATAGTTTGAAAATCAGAAGAAGGAGTAAAAGATAATGGGATATTGAAAATCCCTTTCATCAGAATTGTGATAGAAACTCTAAATAGCTCTGAACCGAGTAATCTGGTCTGAGAATTTATTTTTTATCAACACAATCAATTATGAATCATCACTATCTGCTTTTAGTAATGGAAGCCCCCATAAGGAAACAAAAAGTACTATTACAATTTAATATCGTTAATGATAATATTGAAATACTTGTCAATATTGTTCCTATATAAATAATTTGGATGGTAAGTTCTGTATATGTTATTGTAATTTTTAAATAAAATTTTAGAAAGTTCTCGTACAGAAAATTCATCACTTAACTTGATAAATTCGATATCTGATAACGAATTTCTTATTTCATTATCATAGTTGGGTCCAGACATAAATAATATTATATCCGGTTTCAAAATATTTATTTCATCATTAATAATATTGAAATTTTCTTTTTCAATATTATAAATAACATTATTGGGCTTATTTTGGTCTCTGCCAGAAACCCCTATTTTGATAACATTATTCCAGACAGCACATATTTTTTTATCATTGAAATTTTCTTTTAGAGAGTTAAGAAATTTTCTGAAACCATTCCAAAAATGTCCTCCATAAATAAAGCATTCGCCAGAATTGTAAAAATCATTGTAGGTAGACAATGAATGTTCTATGCTGCTGTTAAAATTCATTTCCCAGTCATTCGTTTCTTGTCCGAAAATAAGAACTTTTATATCAGAATTCTCATACTGAACTTTGTCAAGATTTATTAATAAGGGATTAGTTGGTTTTTGAATTTGTTTTTCATCTTCAAGTATTTCATTGAGATTCAAACATAGATTTTCCCAATGGTTCTCATAAAGTTCTCTTAATTTATTTTTCATTTTTCGATAGATTTTTAATTCTTGAATTTATATCTGTTTCATTAATGAATCAGTAATCCTGTTTAAATGTATCTGATATTTTTTACATCATGAAACAAGATTGTCTCTAAATAAGCGGTAAGTACAATGTTTTTCGTATTCGGGAACTTCCCTGCAATTCTTCTATTTCTTACAACAATTTCGGTGTATTACTTTAACTTCATTCCAAACGTCGTTGACACGGATAGCATCTGAAAATGAGTAGTCTGAATCAACAAACAAGATATGCGAGGCGTAGCAAAAGTATTCGATATCACGAAGTTCCGGAGCGCTCAGCAGTTCAATATTCCAATTGAATTCCAGCATATTATCGGTTTCACGTTCTTCATCGGTTGCATTGCTACCAACATTATCCCTGTCGGAGAGTGTAAATGAGCGCAAATATTCAAAAGCAAGTTGGGTATAATCCAATACATCGGCCATAGTTACATAATCCGATTGTCCGCCATTTTCATCCTCGTCGAGCGTTAATACCCATTCTTCGCCACAGAAATGAATAGCCACCGTACCTTCTACCTCAAAATCGTCCAGAAAATCATCGCCTTGCGCTTTGAGTTGCACCATCTGCCGGTAGAGAAGCACGGTGCGCTGCAATACCTTAGCCGTACTTTCGGTTAAAATCCGGTTCACCCGTTCAATATGTTTGACGGCTTCGGGAGTAAACTTAAAATTGTTATTAATTAGGCGTTTGCGTTTTGATAAACAAGCGTTCAATTTCTCATTTTTCCGTTCATTGCTGTGCTGGAATTGGGCGTAAAGTTCCTTAATCGTTGCCTCTAATTCGGGTAACGACAGCTTTTCAATTTCAGCATAATATTCTTCCCAATTTTCAATCATTGTTTTTCAGTATTTATTAAATGTAACGAAAACAGCTTCGCACAAGCCCGCGCATCACTTAATGCTTCATGTTGATTTAACGCAATTTGAAACCGCTGGCACAATGAAGCAAGATTGTCTCTAAATAAGCGGTATGTACAGTGCTTTTCGTATTCAGGAACTTCCAACCCGTAATACTGCAGTGTTTGCGCCAGAACCGGAAAATCGAAGCCAAAACCGTTGTGTGCGACTACTGTTTGGTTTTTGATAAACGGTTCAACCAAATGCCAGATTTTATCGAAAGTTGGAGCGTTTCGGGTCATTTCAGGAGTAATGTGGTGGATACCGGTAAACCAGTCCCAATAGAAGTTATTGGGCGGTTGCACCAAAATGCTGAGTTCATGGGGAATTACGCTGTTTTCAACCCGCACCAGCCCAACCTGGCAGATGCTCCAGCGTTTGCCGTGTGCGGTTTCAAAATCAATGGCGGTAAAAGATTTGTGCATTATTTATGTTCTTATTAAAGTAATATTTTTTCAATAATTATGTTTTTTTTGACTCACCCTTTTCTCCCTCTCTGCGCGCAGAGAGGAACGATCCCGAGCACTCGGGATCAGGGTGAGTGAAAAAATGAAACAATTCATTTTCAATCGATTAAATGTTTAAGCTTTAAATCCAATCGTGTTCATTCTTTTCACTTGTTGAAAGTCAAATTCATCCTGGTTGTAAATAGCAGTCAGCGAGGCAGGTTTACTAAACGTTGCGCCAAAACCCAGTTTTACAGAAAGTGAATTGGCTTTTTCGGGTTCCAGTTCCTTAAATTCGTATTTGGCAATCAATCTTCCCTTTCGCAACAGGGCGCTGTCAACCTTGGTGATGTCGGTATTAAACGAACAGATAATCTGGATATTCAGGCAATCGGAGAGCAAACCGTCGGAAATATTCAGCAGCGCCGAAACAGGGGAGTGGCCTTCCATTTCGCGGTCAACAATAATGTTTTCGGCATCTTCAATTACAAAAATGGAGTTGGGGTTGTCAATTAAAATTGAAATCAAATTTGGATTGGTAATTTCGCTTGCCAGGTTGGGTGGAAGAAAAATCACATTCTTTTTAACAGATGTAATAATGTAGCGGATGTACGAGGTTTTTCCGGTGCCGGGCTTCCCGTGCAATAGAACCAGTCCTTTATCGTTTTTCCGCGATAAACGCTTTAAAATGGTTTGATGAACCGCTTTAAAATCGTCGTTGTAATTGTCTTCGATATTCAGCTTTGGTCTAGTAACATTTAACGATTTGGCTGCAATTCCGACTGATGTTAAAATAAGCAATGAAATTTCGGGTTTTTCCCTCGATTTTTTCTTTCTGAACTTTTTTATTTCACTGATAATCCGGTTTACCTTTGATTCCTCCGTTATCCG
>JBBIPU010000276.1:0-3415 GCA_037442685.1 Draconibacterium sp.
TCTGATTTCCTGTCGGGCGGACGAAAAAGAACAGGCAAACAATGGGGAAAACAAGCCATGCTCACTTTTCAGCTTACGGTTTCAATTGCGCTGATTGCCGTTGTGATGCTGATATTTAAACAGCTCCAGTTTGTTAAACACCACGATCTCGGGTTTAAAGAAGACCACCTTGTTCGCATTGAACTTCCCTTCAAATTCGAAAACCAGGAAGCGCTGAAAAACGAGGTGGCAAAATTACCGTTTGTAAGCAGCAGTGCACTAAGCAACGGCTATCCCGGCCATATTAATATGACAATGGGAAGCGGCGTTGAAGGCGATGAGTTTTCAGTAAAATGCATTTACATATCCGAGGATTTTCTGAAAACCTTTGGAATAAACATAATCGATGGCCGTGGTTTTTTATCGGGCGACAAAGACCGCGCCTGCCTAATGAACGAAGCAGCGATGAAGCGTTTTGGCTGGAACTCGGTTGAAGGGAAAAATTATAAAAACGGGCGCGACGGAGGATTCGATGTTGTGGGTGTGGTTAACAATTTTAATGTTCAGTCGCTGCACTCGGAGATGACCCCGGTTGCCCTGCTTTACAAACCAGACCGTGGCTTTAACACACTTTCGATTCGCCTCATGCCTGGCAATATCAGCCAGCAAATTGCCGAATTGCGCAAAGTATGGAAAAACCTGCTGCCTGAAGACCCCATGGAATTTGCTTTTTACGACACCCAGTTTCAGGCGATGTACGAAAAAGAAGACAAACTGGCCAAGTCAATCACTTTCTTTTCAATTATTGCGCTTGTGCTCACCTGCATGGGCATTCTCGGGCAGATTTTTATGATTAGCCTGAACCGCACCAAAGAAATCGGCGTCCGCAAGGTAAACGGCGCACGGGTATCGGAAATTATGACCATTCTGAATAAAGATTTTGTAAAATGGGTAGCTATTGCCTTTGTAATCGCCACTCCTGTTGCATATTATGCCATGCACAAATGGCTTGAAAACTTTGCCTACAAAACCACGCTAAGCTGGTGGATATTTGCGCTGGCAGGTTTGCTGGCTTTGGGAATTGCGCTGCTGACGGTTTCATTTCAATCGTGGAAAGCCGCTACTAAAAATCCCGTTGAAAGTTTGCGATATGAATGAAATTAACGGTGAGCTGGTCTCGCCTCAGGCGAGAGAAAGCGGCGACGGGAAATCCGGATGAGGCGCTGAGGAAACCCTCTCTAACTCGAACAGAGAAGAGACTGGAAAAAAACAGATAAAAGATGAACATAAAACAGATAAAAAATGGGCACAAACTTTTTTAAAACAACCTGGCGTCAGTTAACCCGGAACAGGGTTTATGCGTCCATTAATATTGTAGGACTTGCCATTGGAATTGCCTGCGGATTGGTTATTTACAAAATAATCAGTTACGAATCGGGATTCGACAAATACCATAAGAACTATTCGGATATCTACCGGATTATTAACCAGATAGAGCCTCCCTCAGAAGGAATTGTGTATTCGGAAGGACAGGCACATCCGCTCGGCGCAGCCATTCGAAATGAATTTCCCGGAGTTAAAGCGGCAATGACTTTTTATGCTGAAAACGGCCAGGTTTCCATCGAAAACAACAATGGGAGTTTTGATAAATATTTTGAAAATAAAGGGCTGGCGTATGCCGAGCCCGAAATCTTTGAGCTATTCGATTTCGATTTTCTGGCCGGAAATCCCCGCACTGCAATATCAAATACCGGAAGTGTTGTAATCACCTCTTCTCTGGCACAAAAATATTTTAAACTGAAGCAGGAGAATGTGGCTGATGCCATTGGAAAATCTATAACTATCAATAACAAAACACTTTTCAAGATAACCGGTGTAATAGCCGATATACCTGAAAATACCGATATTCCTTTCCAAATTATTGCCGATTACAAAAGCCAGACAGCATCAAACCCCTATTTCCATAACGGCACCGACTGGCAGGAATACAATTCTGCCACCAATTGTTACCTGCTTCTACCGGGCGGGATTTCACCGGCAAATTTCGACCAACAACTTGTTTCTTTTTCTGCTAAATACATTGGCAGCGAATCGCCAGTCAAACAAAAATTCGTTTTGCAACCCTTATCCGAACTTCATTCGGGAGACGCCGGAAACTACGGCCACCGGCGGGCTTCCGAAAAAGCTCTTTTTATACTTGGCTTTATTGGGTTATTCGTCATTGGTTTGGCGTCTGTTAACTTTATCAATTTATCCACCGCGCAATCATCGAAAAGATTTAAGGAAATTGGCATACGAAAAATTACCGGCGTAAGCAAGTTTCAACTCATTTCACAGTTTATGGGAGAAACCCTGTTTATTTCCTATATCGCAGCATTGATTGGAGTAGCCATCGCACAATTTTTACTTGTCTATCTCGAAGATATACTTGGCTACCGGCTAAACCTCGAAATCATGAAAAGTCCGGGGACTATTCTGTTTTTATTGATTTCAGCTTTTTTCATCGGAATCATTTCAGGCATTTATCCATCTTTTATTATGGCAGGTATGACACCTGTCGGGAATTTAAAAAATTCGCTTCCCGCAAAAAATAACTCAAATTCAATTTCAGTCCGGAGAATTCTTGTTATAGGTCAGTTTGTTATTTCCCTTGTTTTGATAACCGGAACGCTGGTTATGCAAAAACAAATCAATTATTTTCTCAACACCGATTTGGGATTTAATAAAGAAGCGGTGCTGATTGCGCCGTTGCCCGAAGCAACTACCAATAAACTGGAAGTACTGAAATCGAATCTTTTAAAGTACCCCGAAATCAAAAATGTCAGCTTCGAAGCCAGCAGCCCAATGGCAGACTGGAGAGTCAGCAACAGCATTAACTATCCCACAATTGAGCCCAATCTGTATGATGGAAACTTAAAAACTATCGATGAAAATTACCTCGACCTGTACGAAATCAAATTAATTGCCGGAAAAAATTGCAGTGAAAGAAAAAATTCAGGTGAAGCAATCGTAAACCTGAAACTGACCCAGCTTTTGGGGTTTAATGACCCGAATAAAGCATTAGGCGAAATTTTTAAATATGGCAGAAACGAAATGGAATTTACCATTGTAGGCGTAGTTGACGATTTTCATGCACAATCACTTCAACAGGAAATAGACTATGTTATTTTAAGCAACGTTTCTTTTAATATTAAAGAAATGGCCGTAAAAATTAACCCGGTCACAGCCAGTCTGGCTGGTTATAATACCACCATTGAAAGGGTAAAACACGAGTGGGACAGCGTTTTTCCGGAGGCTGTTTTTAAATCCAATTTCCTTGACCAGAAAATAGCAGGTTTTTACGACGGCCTGACAAATTCTTTTAAACTTATCAGGTTGTTTTCAATTATTGCCATACTGATTGCATCGCTCGGACTTTACGGATTAATTTCCTTTA
>JBBIPU010000277.1:0-3411 GCA_037442685.1 Draconibacterium sp.
TACAAAACCTATGTTCAGGAAATTTATTCAATTAAACAGCAGTTTTAAAAATGAATAATAAATTCGGGATTAATAATTTATGAAGTAAACAACTAAAGAATGGTTACTGGCGGCAGAAGATGATCTGCTTTCTGCTAAAAAGTTAGTCAGCGAAGAACGGTTAACCAATATTGTGGCTTTTCATTGTCAACATTGCCTCGAAAAATGTTTTAAAAGTATAATTGAAGAAAAAAACCTTGCATTAAATGAACTACCCCGCCGCAGAGCAGCGGGGTATCGCTAAGGAATAAGTTTATTAATTCGCCGCAAAGCGGCGGGGAATTAACCCCATAGAGATTAAATCTCATGATTTGCTCAGACTGTGTGAGACAGCAGGGATTAAGCTTTCTGAAGCTGAAACAGTTTTGCTTGCAACCATAAATGAAGTATATATTGATGCCCGATATCCAGGGGATTTTGGACTTTTACCTTCTGGAAAACCAACAATTGCCGAGGCAAAAAATTTCATACATTTTAGTGAATTATTATTCAGTAAAATAATTAACAAAATGAATTAACAAAACAATCAATCTGTAAAATTGCTAAGACACTCTATTCCCGCACGTAAACCCAGACAACCAAGACAAACAGAATCAAGCCTCCCTCTGCCTCTCTCAAAGAGGGAGTTAGGGAAAGTTTTAATTACTTAAAAGATGCGTTCCGGAATCAGCAGTTGAGAAACACGGGACGCTTTCTTTTTAAAATGTTCAGAAACCGAAGCAGGGGGGTAGGGGTAAGGGCAAGGAGCGAACAGCAGTAAGTGGTTGGCAGCAGGCAGTAACCAGTAGGCAGTAACAAGTAGCCAGTTACCAGTATCCAGTTCCGAAACTCGCAACCCGGAACACGTAACCCGCAACTCGCAACCCGTAGTTCATCCAGACAAGCAATATCCTTCTTTTACCACGGTGGACACAAAGAATCCACAGAGACCACAGAGCAGATCAACCAACAACCTGTAACCTGCAACCCGTAACCCGTAACCCGCTACCAGTATCAAAATTTCAATAAAGTATATGTTATAAGGCACCTGAAAAACTGAAATCAGAATTTCATTTAACAGAATAATTTTGTACATTTAAAGAAAATCCAAAATTCAATTTCTATGAAAAAAACATTCTTTCTAAGTAAAAAATTTGTTGCCATTTTTATGGGCATATTACTTCTTGGCTGTTTTCCGGGATGCCGGAATGACATTATGCAAACTGAAAATGCTAATGCCCCTGAAACTGCAGGATTGAAAAGCGCTTCAATGAACAACTTTATGGTTATTACGAAATCTGAAAAGCTGCCTGCATGTTTTGAGAATCAACTTGCCGGTTATGGCCAGATTGTAAAACGAATACCTGAAATAGGGGTTGTAGTGGTTAAACCGACCGTTTCCGGTTTTGAAGCAAAAATTGCAAAGCTGACCGAAGTCAAAACAGTGGTCCCCGACCTGGCTGCCCAATGGATTGAACCGGTTAAATTCACCACCGAAGCCAATCCTCCAAGCATAGGTAGCGATGAAACTTATTTCCCTTACCTGTGGGGAATGGATGCCATAAACGCCCCCGAAGCATGGAACGCCGGATTTACCGGTAAAAAAGCAAAGGTCTTTATCCTCGACAATGGCATCGATGCTGAACACCCCGATCTGGCGCCCAACCTGAATACCGAACTTTCAACCTCTTTTGTGCCGGATGAAGATTACAATATACAATCCGGCGCTTATTTTAATCATGGAACTCATGTTGCCGGAATAATTGCTGCAGCTGATAACCAGCTTGGTGTGATCGGCGTGGCGCCTGAAGCTGAAATAGTAGCAGTGAAAGTTCTTTCTGAATTATCCGGTTCGGGCATGTTCAGCTGGATCAACGAAGGTATTGTTTATGCTGCAAACAACGGCGCCAACGTTATCAATATGAGCCTGGGCGCAACTTTCAACCGTAACGGTTTCTACATTGATGATGATGGCATGTTACAAAAAATTCCTGCCGTTTATATCCAGAGCCTGATCCTTGCCCAGCAAAGGGCGGTAAACTATGCATTCAGAAAAGGAGCTGTGATAATTTGCTCTGCCGGAAACGGCGCTTCCAATTTCGACGGGAATGCCTCGATTTTTAAAATTCCGGCTGAATTACAGAATGTGATAGCTGTTTCGGCCACTGCCCCTGATTACTGGTACAGGGATTTAGTTGGTGGAATTACCCCGAACCTTGACGTTCCGGCAAGTTATACCGATTTCGGAAAATCGCTGGTTGCTTTGGCAGCACCTGGCGGAGATTTTGATTTCGTTGATTACCTGAACGGATATTTCGATATGGTATTGAGCACCAGCAGCCAGAGTTATTATTTTGCAGCCGGAACCAGTATGGCATCTCCCCATGCTGCAGGTGTGGCAGCGTTGATCATTGCAAAATACGAGGGCAAAATTACTCCGCAGGAAGTGACAAAACAACTGCTTAAAACTGCCGATAAAATAGATGGTAACGGAACAACTTCATTTTATGGCAAAGGCAGGGTGAATGCTTTCCGTGCTGTTACCGAATAACCGGTTCTCAGTTTGAAAAAGGCGCTCCCTGGCTGGATATACAGAGGGCGCTTTTTTTACCCCTGCTTATGCCCCATGAATAAAAAACCAAAGCATTTATCCGGTTTAAAAGATATCTGTTTTCAATTATGGATTAACCAATTTTGCATTTCTTTAACCGCAGACGCATATAAAACAAGCAGAAGACAAAAAGATCGTATATCGGAGTCCGAAGATGGAAGTCCGCAACCACTGACGATAAATGCCAGGGTTTTCAACCAGCAACCAGTATGCATTTCAAGCCAATGACATGTGACTAATTACCCGCAACTTTTATAATAATCCTTCAACTAAGATATCTTCATCTAAATCTTCCCAATGAATTCCTTCTCCGTCTCCAATTAACCTCCAACTGTTTCTTTGTTCCGGAGTTGCATCCCTGAGCGAAGGGAACCAGTCAATCGGTACTGAAAGCTCCCTCCCATCATCTAAAACAAGATACATTTTTATATCGTCGAACCATACTTTTGTTGCATTGGCCGACTTAGTTATTTGTAAAACGCTCATCCCATTTATTTTTAAAAAGTTCCTGATTCTCTAAAATTATTTTCCTGATCTCGCTAAGCTCCTTTGCGTTAAATCTTTTGGATTTCGCCAATTCAGCGTTTTTCAAAAAAAACTTAGCCGTACTTCTTTCTTTTTCAACGTGAATATGTGGAGGAGTATGATCGTTAATATAAAAGAAAAAACGGTACCCTTTTGTTATTAAAACTGTTGGCATCTTTTTAAACCAAATATAATAATTTTTTAAATCTGACCGAGCTGGAAATCAATAGTAATCATAAAATTTGACCTCATCACGC
>JBBIPU010000278.1:0-3409 GCA_037442685.1 Draconibacterium sp.
AGGGGAAATGTCCTGTGTAAGGCCAGTGTGTGGATGGACAAAGGGGGTCGGGAGAGATACAGAGAAGGTGTTTGGAGCACTCTGTTTTTTAAAAAAGGGGGATTCAGGGGGATTGGGAAGCTACTTTCTATGTGGTTAAAAGACGGTGGTAAATTGATTAATCAATAAACCACCCCATCATCTTGTAAATGATTGTACTTAACTAAGTGGTTCGACACGATGACACTCCTTCCGATTCCCTGAACACAGTGTTGCTGCGCTTCTGGGCTGGACAAGTTTTATGTACCGGAAAGCGCATGAAATGAGTTTACGAATGAATGAAAAAGAATAGCTGTTGCTGAGGAGGTGACGAACTCCCCAAACTTCTGCTGGGCAAACGACGGGAAGTTACCTGCTCAACTTTCGGAAGTTTTTTTGCAACACCTAAAAGAACTTATTCTTCACCAGTAAAAAATGCTCTTTGTACCATTTTGGATTTTTCAGGCGAATCCAGATATACTGGCGATACGATTTACTGTAAACCGATTTTATCAATTTCCCCAGATAAGCGCCAAAGATTAAGCTGAAAAAATCAATGATCCCGAAATAGGCATTGTACAATTTAGGATGTTCCTGCCACCAGTCGTAAATTCTGATGTACCTTTTAACCTGAACATCATCAATGTATGTTTCGTTTTCATTCGGTTTAAAAGTGCGGTCGATGAGATAAAAAAATACCCGCGCTTTGGTTTTCTCCTCAACCACATTTAAAACTTCATCGCGGTTCACTTTTTCCGAAAGCAGATATCCGTCGTAAAAATCGCGTAACGATGATTTCCAGTGCCTGTGACCCGAATCGCTTAACCGGCTGTGTATGAAATTAAGAATGAACTTGTGTTTATCGGAAGGCACAAACACATTGGTTTTCCCCGCAACCGGTTTGGCTTCGCTGAAAACCATGCCCGCCGTGAACTGCTTTGAATATTTCTTACCAACAGGGATGCGGTGAATTTCGACACAGGCAGGCGCATCTTTTTTGGTAAGACCCGGAAAATGATGGTGATCGGGCGATAATATGTCGGCGCCATCTATTTGAAGCGGTGTTAAATATCCCTGGTTCATCAGGATTCGGGCGGCTTTTTCAAAATCTTTCTCCGCCACCAGAAAATCGATATCGCCAATCATTCGTTCGCCAACATCAGCATAAAGATTATCGAGCAGGTTGCCGGTTCCCTTCAGATAAACCCGGGAAATATTCTCCTGATTCAACGGTATGCTGATTTCATCAATCTGTTTCAAAATCTTCAGGTTACGATCCCTGTTCATTTCGTAAATAGCCTTTAACTGTTCCACATATTCATCTGGGAAAACATCGAGTAAACCATGTTTCCTGAATTTAAGAAACAGCACAGGGATAACCAGATGATTGCTGCAAAGCCATATCAAATCATCCATATCAGCTTCGCCCGAAACCAGTTTTTCTCTTATTTCAGTCCGAAATTCAGGGTGATTGTCAAGGGCAAGGCACCGACCGGCAAACATGAATAGTACCGTGGGTTTTGTCATCATGAAAAGAGCTTTTGCGTGGCTTCAAGCGCCTGACCTGGTAATGAATACTGCAACCTGAAAAAACGGGTTTCTTCAATCCATGCAAAAAACCGGGAAACATTTTCGGGCACAGGGTTTACCCAGGTTTCCTTCAGCAGCAGTTGCAACGCTTCCCTTTTTTCCACTTCTTCGAAAACAAACGGCGCCGAATGGCTGTAATTCACAAAAACAAGCGCTTTAACCGGGTAGGGAGCGGCTTCTATTTCTGCCTCATTATGCACAGGCAGGTACTTCACTTTTTTCCCTGTAAATGCCACTTGCAGATTCGTTTCTTTCAGTACGGGATACAATTCAGAAAGTCGTTTTGCTGCGCCCTCCTTTACCGAAATAGCCGCGGGGAACGGGTAAACCTTTCCTGTTTTGCCGGCGGCAATAAAATCGTCGGAGAGGTAACCATAACCATGCGCCTTTAACATGGCCGAAATGGTACTCTTCCCTGCCCCGCCTGCCGCTGAAAATAAAACTGCCCGGCCATTCTGAACCACTCCCGATGCATGAAAAGTCATCATCCAGTAGTTAAAATCCTTTCCGTAAATGACACTGTAAATCTGCTGCTTTACAGAACCCGAAAAATACTCCATATCTTTTTTTCTGAAAGCATTCACCACTTTGCCATTGTAACGAAAAAAATACAACCTGCTGTTTTCAAACAGCTCTATCAGGTGCTCAGGTTTTTGTTTTTCAGCCACTTCGAGGTGCGCAAATAACGGGTGCAGCGAAAATTCAAGGTATTCGTTCTGATACCGCACCGTAATTATTTTATTTCCCATTTTACAGGTTCGTTCCCTGAACGATGAACCGTTTAACGGTTTTATACGCGAAGGATTTACCGAAACCGACACTGCATTTTCAGGATTGTTGAACTGCTGAACCAAACCAATGATGTCGTTTGTAAATCCGGGAATGTTGCCTTCGAGGTTGCCATATTTTTCTGTACAGAATGAAATGATTTCGTTAACAGGTTGACCTTCAGTGTACATCCTGTAAACCTGGTATGCCGGTTCTTCGAGCAACACAAACGATTTTGACGGCTGAAACCAGGTTGCATAAGATTTTCCGAATTTACGGATAACTGTATCCGATGCTGACAATTGTGTTTTTTGCATGATATAACTAATGTAGGGGTAAAAGTAAAAAAAGTGGGGGAAGCGGCAAAAATGATACATGACTGATATTCAGCAAGATTTCAATTAAGGTGTATTTAGCTTTCAAGTGTTAAATTGATGGGATTTCAAGTTGTTTACATATAATTTTACACATCAGGTTTGATAATTCGGGATGACGGCCAACTGTAGATTTTTTCCCGTTTTCCTGATTCATGAATAAACTGTGATTTGCACCTTCACGAACCAAAATACATCCATTTTCTTTAAGGTATTTAATGAACGTATTTCGTTTCATCAGGCAAGATTCAGCTTGCGGGTTATTATTTTGCGGCCTTTGTATTGACTAAGTGTATGTTCGCGGTGATATTCAATTACCAATTGTAAAGCATCCAAAAGGTTTTGTTTTAATTCGCCAATTGTTTTACCCTGTGCTATTGCTTCAGGTATTTCCTGAATTTGCCCAACATAATAGCCATCTTCGCTTTTTTCAATTATTGCTGTATAATTCAACTTCTTCATTTGTATTTTTTTTCAAAGATAATCAAGAATGGTTATGATTATATACAAATTTAATCACAGAGCACACCTCTTGCAAACGATAAGTAGCAGATAGAAGAAGATGAAACCACCTCTTCTTCGCGTAAATATTGGTATTTACAAAAATGAATATCCGATGATTTACCTATTTCAAGTATTGTTGCCTGATAATCAATTCG
>JBBIPU010000279.1:0-2194 GCA_037442685.1 Draconibacterium sp.
AAGGTTCACTAAGTTTAAATGATCATAAACATAGATTTTGTGTTTCTTAGTGTCTTTGTGACTTCGTGGCAATCCTTAATTTGAATTGACTAATTTATTTATCTTGTTTTACAATGCATTGATTGCTTCTATCCGGGCATTGATTTCATCATTACCATTCAGAACAGTGATTGTCAGGTCAAAATTTCTGGATTCGCCGCCTTCAAGATATTCCATTACAGGCTGGTTCCGCGGATCGACGCGCCCACCAACGTAACAATTGCACGGCTCCATTCCCATCACGTAATCGCCTTCGCCCATCTGTTTCCACTGGGTAAAATTGAAAAGCTGTTTTTTGCTGAACTCAATGGCCACACCCAATCCGAGCTTTTTGTTGATCAGTGCAACGCAGGTATTGCCATCCTTATCCGTTTTCAGGTCTTGGTAAAAAACCTGTTCCAGGTATTCAGGGGTTGGTTTCTGGCTACTGTTGTAAATCAATTCCCCTTTTTCAGCTTCCTTGTCGCGTGGGATCAGCTTATTCAGCGGAGTCACCAAAACAGCATCTTCATCGAGAAGCGGAAAGCCAAGGTTGAAATGAAACAAAAGCATGATCACTTCGCGTCGGAATCCAATGTTTTCAACTGTATCGCGGATTTGAACCTTATTTTCCCCGTATTTGCAGGTGATCGTCCGGGAAAGCACGAGGTTTTCGCCAAACAGGCGGGCTTCACGCATTTTTCCCTTTATTGTCATCACCGGGATGCCGTCAATCCATTCGGTTCTGGCACAAACCTCCTCAGCAGGTGTGTTCGATATTCGTCCGTGCAACGGGAAATATTCACCGTTTGACTCGCATGGCGAACCGACATTGCGCAAGCCACAAGTGGTCAGGAAACCCGAAAAAAGGCTGCGTAAAAATCCGATCCCCTTTTCATCGTAATATTCCGGAGCCACGACACCGGATTTGCTGATGTAACTGAAATTTGTTCCTCGAAATGACAAACCTTCAATGTCAAGGCACCTGTCTGCAAGAACAGTAAACTCAAGCCCTGAACCATTTTTCACATCGAAAGCTTTAATCCCTTTTGCTTTTCCGCCGGCAAGAAAATATTCCTTAATCCCGCAAAGCTGGCTGAGATCGCCAACGTATTTATATATTTCTCTTTTTTGTAACATTTTTGTTTCCAATTTGATTTGCAACTAATATCTGAAAAGATCAGAAATCCACCCTGATAAATTTCACTTCATACGGTTTTAAACTGATTGATTTTATCTGGCTGCCGGTTTCAGTGCCGATCACATTCACCTCGGTCATCCGTTTGATGGGACGACCGGCCACTTTCGATTCGAGCGAAACCTCCGCCGGTTTTCCTTCCAGTTCCCTGAAATGCAGTAAAATTGAATTTGCCTGTTCTGTGAACGGACAGCTGTTGATGAGCATGGCGTTTGGTGAACCGGTCACCTTCAATGTCTGGGATACCGGCGACTTGAACTCATCCTTTCCGGCAGGGAAAGTTCGTGTGCCGAAAGCATTGCGCTCGCTCCAGGCAAATTTGGTGGCAAAGGTGCTGGTGGTATCACTGGCGGAAGTAATCTGGTAGCTCCAATGGAACCCGCCTTCCTGGAATGCCCTGAAATTGGTGAACCAGTAATTGTTCATCACCCACGAATAGAGCCAGGGTTTTCCGGGTTTTGGGTTGCGCTCAAACTTTCCAAGGTTGAAATCGCCAAACTGCCAGAGCGGGATTTCGTTGCTGACCACCACAATCTGCCCTTTCACACCACGCACAGCCACAAAGTTCTGGGCCACATTCCAGTCCGACGATGAACCCGGAAGTTGTTGTCCCTGCGTCAAAGTTCCGCCGATGGTTTCAAAAACAATCCTCGATTGCGGCAACGAGAACGGGAATGCCACATAAATCGCCTCCGGATCGGTTACGATTTCCTTGGCAGCTTTAAACTGAAACTCAACTTTTTTGCTGGTTTTAAACAAACGGATTTCGAGTTCAACTCCTTTCGGCTCGCCATCTTTTCCCTTTTCACAACCCTGCAAATCAGCACCGATGCGGATACTCTCCCAGATCGGGCCGCTTTTGCCTGCTTCCACTTTCACATTGGAAACCGTTGTATGCGAAGGTTTCATCTCATTATCCCTCCTTGAGGGGAGGGTTTCGTGTACCAATTGACCCAGTTTCCATGGATTTTGTGTATC
>JBBIPU010000279.1:2294-3398 GCA_037442685.1 Draconibacterium sp.
TTCCGGTTGAAATATCGGTGATTTTGAATTTTTTATGAAGCGGCAACACCTGGTTATCGATGAACAATTCGACTGTGGCCGAGCGGTCCCAGCCCATTGAATTGACCACATAAATCACCGGAAATGCAGCTTTTTTGAGGTACGGCTGAATACGCGACATTGCTTCTTCATTCAGAAGCGTCACCTTTTTCAGGGCTTCCCAGGCGTACGCACCTTTCTGAAGCCACTGCCGGGTGGAGTTTTCAGAATAAGGATGGTCAATGCTTTCGTCGGCGCCGCAGGTGTGCTCATCGAAGAAGATGGCATTTTCGCTGATGTGGTCAATATTTTCCTGAAGCGCCGGACTTAATTCGCCACCCAGCATCGAAACCATGGCAAACAATCCTTCATCGACCTGTAATGTATTCTGGGTCCTTCTGATTTCGGCAGTTTCGCGCGAAGTGGAACCGTAGCCGTCGGTCCACCAGTCGAGCCAGGCATTCCGGTAAACCGGCAGTGTGGAAGCATAATTCTTCTCCACATAATCAAAAAACTCGCTTGCAACGGCCAATCTGACTTTAGGATATTCATACTTTTCGTTCCATTTACGTACGAATTCGCAGGCAGCTGTTGAAGGTGGCGAGTTGTCGGTGCGGTAACCTGAAAACTGAAAGGAAATGCGGTCGAAAGGATAATTCAGTTCATCCAGGTCGGCCAGGTGCTTCAGGAATCTTTCGACATTTACTTCAGGTGTTTCTATTCCGAAGAAGTTGCCTACATGGTAGTGATCGGCACGGAAAGCCAGCAATCTCTCGCCTGACGGGGCTTCCCACCAGAAACAGGTTGGTTTGTCGAAAGGAAGAATGGAGCGGGTTTCATTGATGCCCATGCAGAGGTATTTCACCCCTGTGTTTTTAAAATAATCGGGCATGCACCATGCAATGCCGTTTACATCGTTCTGCATGGCCGTTTTCACCGGGATTTCCAGTTGCTTAAATTCTTTCAGGGGCTGCAGGAAATCGGTCATGATGTTTTCATCGGAAATCTCTGCCATGTTGCAATACATTCCGGTTACCTCGATCCGGCCTTCGGCGATACGTTTTTTAAGGCGTTCGATCTGTGCTG
>JBBIPU010000280.1:0-3397 GCA_037442685.1 Draconibacterium sp.
CGCCTACCAACGACGATTCCTCGCTGAAATTATGCGACCAGTGATTAAATATCTGAGCGTTTAAAGCAATGGGTAGAAAAAATACTAAACTGAATAAAAGTTTACGCATGATTCCGTTTTTGTTAACTATTCAAAAATAACAGTTTAAATTGGATTTAAAATACGATTTTTTAAAACCTCTTTTTTAAATGTATTGAATTGCCAAAATGTATTAAAGTTCAGAATTCAGGTATTTAAAAATATTCAATAACGAATAAATATCTTTGTGCCTGTATTTTCATTCACATAATTTTTTGGAAAATCACTAAATTCACATTAATTTGAAAACTGATCTGACAAAACCTGAATAGCTAAAGTTCCGCAATGGTAAGTTTAACTGATTTTAATAAGGAAATTGTTCAAAACCGAAAGTATTTTCTGCTAAAAATTAGCTGTTAGCAATTTATGATTCAAGCCAAAAATCAGCAAACAAGCTAATGTATTAAGCTGCTAATTAGAATCAGGGATTATTCGACGGTTTTTTTAAATATGGATCGAATGAAAATTTAAATAACGTGAATTCCACCTGTAATAAAACTATTCTGCTTTCAACTAACATCTGCTCCAAACTCAGTTTCGGTATTGTCACTGCTAAATACTTTTATAAAAAGTATAATTTTATGAGGAGTTGTTTGAATACAAAGATTGTTTTGTTAATGCTGCTTTTTGTCGTTGCAAGCTCTTCAAAAGCACAGTGGAATTTCAATACTGACTATTTTCAAATCCAAATAAATAACAAGGGTTACATCACCAGTATGAAAAATACCACGGTGAAGCCCACCCGCGAGTTCAGTCCGACTGATAAACCATCTCCGTTAATGAGCCTTTACGATGGGAATAAAAAAGTATTTTACTTACCGGTTAAGGCCGGTTTTCAAAAAAATGAAAACATTGTTTCACTCACTTTCTCAAATGGATCGGTTGCCAGTGTAAACCTGATTCCAAAGAAAAAATATTTTAAGATGACGCTCTTATCATTGACTCCACGTACCGGAATAGAAGCAATTCAATGGGGTCCGTATAGTACAGATATTACAAACTTATTGGGCGAAATTATCGGGGTGGCCCGCGATACCAGCGATGCCGTGAATTATGCCATCGGAATGCTCGCCCTGAACGATAACACCTTGGGCGGAACTGCAGAAACCATTGGCGATGCAGCTCCATTTCAATACATTATCCATTCTCCCGATTCCAATCGTTTCCCTTTGCCTGAAAACCTGCGTGAAGGGCAAATTTTTACACTTGGGGGAAATGGGATCAGCGATGTGGCTTTTTATGCTCACAAGGAACCTTATTACCGGATTATGTATGGTAATGCTGCAATGGTTGATGATAAAGGAAGGATATCGGTTTCGTACAAGTCACGGGACCGCACTTACAATCGTGAGATTTATTTCTCCCTGATTCCCAATATGGCTGCAAACACTCCCAATCATATTGAGGTGCAGCCTCTACCGGGAGTCGATTATATTGGTTCTGCCGTGGCGTTTTGGGGTAGTCCCGACAGCACGGCTTTAATGGATGTGATACAAAATATTGTTCTGTCGGAAGGACTCCCGTATCCCACGATCAATGGCAGATGGGTGAAAGATCCTGCAGCTTTTGTACCCGATGTGCTTACTTATGGCGGCCTGTACGACAGTACAATTTCTTATACCCGTCGTTTGGGATTTAAAGCCATCAGTTTGTATGATCAGGGATTTATCAGGCCCGACAGAGGCAATGAAGGTTATATCGATGGCAGGAATTTTGAAAAAAAACCATTGAAAATGTCCTCCGGAAACAAATCACACAAAGAGTTTTCAGAGATGGCCGCTAAAAATGGCATTCTGATTGGGCGCACACCGATTACCAATTCGCTTGCTCCAGGAACAAAAGATGCCAGTCCGTTTCCAAGCGACAGCCTGTGTAACCAGTTGAAAAGGGTACTTGCAAAAAGTATCAGTGCGACAGATACAATTATCGTTGTTGATAACCCGCTTCACATGGAAGAAATAGCCAGTTGGGAAGGTCATTGCCCCGACCTGAATATGATAAAAATCGGCAAAGAACTCGTTCATTATCTTGGTGTTTCGAAAGAACCGCCCTATCGTTTATTGAACGTTAAACGAGGCTACTGGGAAACTTCCCCGGCAAGTCACCAAGCCGGCGATACAATTTTTAAGCTTCAGGTTACTATTAATTATGGTTACGACGGAGTAATCCCGAATATTCAGCTTCAGGATAAAATTGCTGAACTCTATGCAGATATTTGCCACATTAACGGATTGGCTTACTTCGATTTCGACGGACAGGAATTCCTTTTCAACAGTGGGCACGGGTATTATTCAACCAAACGGTTCTTCCGCAAAATGTTTGAAAGGGCCGCTGAGTTGGATGTTCCTTACATCCGGTTTACGGGCGCCACTTTGTCGGAAGGGTCATGGCATTACCAGAGCATCTGGAATGTGGGCGGCGGTAAAAACCTTTACGATGCCGACACCCGGGAATGGGGAAGCACGACCAGCCAGGGCAAAGACCTTCGGGACGTCACTTATTCGAACTTTTTCCCCGTGGGTATGGGTGGCAATTTCCCGGTTACGGCAAGCTCAACAGTTGAACAATACGAACATATACAGGCCATTTCGGTTGGAGTGGGGACTACTTACAGCCTGAAATTAAGCCAGAATGATGTGGAAAGCTGTCCGCAAAAAGATGAAATTTTTATGGCGATCCGAACCTGGGAAGACGCCCGCGCAGCTAATGCCTTTCCGCGGAATATCAGGAAACAGCTTGCCGATCCTGCAAAAAGCTGGAAACTGGAGGCCGGAGAGGATAAAGACACGTGGAAACTTTATCAGGTTGTTAACGGTAAAAAATCTCAGCCGATTATTTTAAAAAGAGCTGAAGGGTACTGAAAACTGATAAATAGTAAACAAGTTTTAAAATCCTGACAAAACTGAATTAAATCAATGGTTTATGAAATTTTTAAATGCTTTAATTACAATTATTATTGTTCTGACGATTCAGGTTCAGGCGAAAGAATACCACGTTTCGATAACCGGAAATGATTCGAATGATGGTTCGGCAGCAAAACCGTTTAAAACCATTCAGGCAGCGGCCAATGTAGCCATGTCCGGCGATGTGATCACTGTCCATGCCGGTATTTACCGCGAACAAATCACACCTCCCCGTGGCGGAAATTCCGATTCGGAGCGGATTGTTTACCAGGCAGCCGCCGGCGAAAAAGTAGTGGTTAAAGGATCGGAAGAAGTGAAAAACTGGAAAAAACTCGGGAATGACATCTGGGAAGCAAAAATACCAAACAGCTTCTTCGGAAACTTTAATCCGTACAGCGAATTAATTCACGGCGATT
>JBBIPU010000281.1:0-3324 GCA_037442685.1 Draconibacterium sp.
AAATAAATTATTGTTTTACAAATTTCATTACCGTATTATTGGCCTTAACGAAATACATTCCCGGTGTATATTTACTTACATCAAATACATGATGTGTTCCGTTTACAACGGTTTCTTCCATTTTAATACCTGCACTGTTATAAATCATAACATTCAGGTTTGGAGTTGTCAGATTGATATTCAATTCTTTGGAAGCCGGACTTGGGTAAACTTCAAATTTTTCCAGTCCGATCTGTCTGGCTGCAGTTGGTATCAGAGCCAGATCAGCTTCACTAACCACGGTAATACTGTCGAGATAAACAGTTCCGGTAGCCTGAGAAATCATAAACTGGATTTTCTGAACAGTTGAAGGAACCATCTGGTCGAAAGTAGTGTGGAATGTATATCTCTTCAATTCGGTGGTAATCGGGAAAGTCCATTCCGACCTGCCATTTGATTCAGGATCGGAAGAAACACCATAACGGTTATAATTATTGCCCGATGTATCTTCAAAATCGAAGCAGATATTCCTGTCGTTTGCTGCCCATGCAACAAAACTTATTACATAAGGAATATCAGGTAACCCAGCTAAATTTGCCTGGTTGAACTGGTAATGCCAGTTTTCTGTTGCATGTGCTAAAATACTTCCCAATGCAACAACGCCATCGGTAACAATTCCGCCGGTGTTTGTCGGGTCGCCGTAATTGGTGTCAACCCAGCCACCCCAGAAAGATGCCGATTGGTTTGTTTCAACCTGATCAAAATAGCCGTTCTTCAGAAGGCTTACCTGTTGGATATTTACTACCTGGTTACTGATGGTAACTGTAATAATATTTGATTCAACAAAATCATCCGACGAAGTTGACTGTATAATAACAGTTCCATTTAAAATAGGTGTCACTAAACCATCGCTGCTGATTGTTGCCCTTCCGGTTCCACCTTCCAGCATTTTCCATTTTACAGTTTTCACAGTGGCATCTTCAGGTTCAACCAGTGCATTTATCTGCAGTGTTTGTCCCGGCTGATTAATAACAGGTTCTCCATCCACTGAAAGGGTAATTTTATCCACAGGAATAACTGATGCACCTTCCAGTATAAGGATACCTGCATCGTCCATGTTGTTCCATGATTCATCCTTGGCACCTTCGTTTGCCCAGGTACCGCGCTGACGGCCGTTGTCATCTCCGGGAGGATCGTTGTCGATAACAGTTACATCGAAACCAATCTGCCCTGAAATGTCAACCTGTATTCCTGCATTGTCCTTGAGATATGAAAAAGGTACAAAATACTCTGTAACATATTTAGGAACATCAAGCATATAAGCATACTTAAATCCGGTTCCTGCATTAAAATCTTCCCAGGCTTCTCCGTTAGTATTATCTGCAGTTGGATCAGGAGCAAGCTGGTAATTACCTGCATTTCCCGGATTCTGGCCACCTTTGCCATCTTCCAGTACATAATTTGCATCGAAATACAGCTCTATCTTGTCATACTGCCAACCATTAGTGCCACCCGAAATATAACGTGGATACCAGTTATCATCGGCAACATTTACCAAAACGTAGAGACCTTCGTCTGTCCACAACATTTTCCAGTAAGTTTCCCCGACATCACCAATTGTCGGAACTTCAGTCTTGTGTTTTCTGTCAATATTGTGCGGTTCAGCTTCTTCCCACACCGCATCAACCTCACCTCCTACAACAGGGGCAACCGAAGCTTTGTGGATCAGAGCCTCGGGTTTCTGAGCAAATACGCCAGAAACAAATAAAACACTTAAAAACAATGTAAAAATTTTCCTCATAATCATAGATTTTTAGTTAATAATTTATTTTAGTTAAAGAATTTTTTAATTGATAAATCTTTCAGACAAATGAATTCTGTTTTTTTATAGCAGTTCCCTCCCTTCTTTTATACTTTTCCTACGATACGAATTTAATCATTTTCGATAAAAATCAAAACTATTCAATGCTTTTAAGCGTTCCGAAACCAAAAAAAAATTTTGACTTTTTTACCCTTCATAAGTTACTTAGTCCTTGAACATTAACAACGGACAATTATATTTGATGAAAAAAATTCCTTCAATTTTGCCCGGTAAAATCAGGTAAAGCAGGTTTATTTACCGCGTCTGTCACCAGATTTTATCCAGATCAGATGACGAGTATTTATAGTTTCGTTCAATCCAGAGGGTTTGACCATTTCTTTTTAACCTGAGTTTATCCCTGTTCCCGATTCTGTACAACAAAGAAACAGGCCACAACACCACAAAAAAAAGTGTCCCAAGAACAATCTTTGAAACAAAAAAATTCAGAATATCAGCTAACTTAAACCACCCGATAGCAACCAGTTTTGCCAGAGGTTTTATAAAAATTCCGGTAATTCCGAAAGTCGCTGCAATATATAAAAACAACCTGTTTCCGCTGATGAAAAAGATGACGAGAAATCCTGTTGTTAAAACAAGGCTGGTTTCCAATATTTTTCCCTTGCTCGTTTCCATTTTAAAAAAGTGTGTAAATAAACGGTGCAATGGCGCTTCCGCTGCTTAAAACAATCAAAATTCCGAAGAGCAGAAGGATGATAATTACAGGCAGCAACCACCACTTTTTTCTTTCTTTCAGGTAAGCCCAAAGGTCTTTTAAAAAATCCATTTAGTTTTAGCTTTTTGTATTTTGCTAATATATCTGTTTTTTAGTTTATCGGGCTGAAAGCCCGGGTAAATTTAGCCTGACGGCAACGTCTCAGGCAAAAATTATTCGATTGATTTCGACGCACTGTAAGTGCAGTTTAATCAGACCATAAAAACCTCTCATCGTATTCTATGCCATATTCTTTCAAAAATGCAATTAATTCTTCTTTAAATGTCATCTTTTTGTGATGTTCTTCCTGTATCTCAATATAATGCCTTGTTTTTTCGTGTAGTGACTGGCTCACCGAAAATCCTGCATAACCTCCCTGCCATGCAAATTGTTTGTAATGGTGATCAACTGTCTTTATCCACCGGCTGCTGTGTCGCTTTATTTCTTCAACCAATTTTGCAAGTGCAACATTTTTTGACATAACACACAAAATATGTATGTGGTCGTTTGTGCCGTTTATTAATACCGGAATTGAATCGTTATCCTTAATAATTGCTCCCATGTATGCAAATAAGTTTTTTTGTCCACGTTTCGAATAGTTACCGAGTTAATTTTAACATGAAAAATTAAATGAATGTACAATTTTGATAATGATTGCTCCATACCTTATTTTTTAAGTTGCCCCTGCAGGGCGAAATTATTTATCAATCATAAATACCACAAGGCGTTGCCATTGTGCTTAAATAAACCGTCCTTTCAGGATGTAAATAAC
>JBBIPU010000282.1:0-3310 GCA_037442685.1 Draconibacterium sp.
AAAAGTTCTTTTTCAGGTTTTACCTGTGATTTGAACAAGTCGCCTGCAAAAAATGTTGGTTTGTTGTTGGAATTAATAATAAGAAGTCCGCCTAATACAATTGTGGCGACAAAAAGTGTAAAATTAGAAGCTGAAGCAATTTCCCAGTTTTTAAATGCCTGTGTTTTCATTTTAATTTCCTCCTTGAATTTTGATTTCATTATTAATTTTTTTTAAATCTTTTCGATGTAAAGTTACAATCGCAGCAAGGTGGAAATCTACCTCAGAATTCCCAAAAGATATCAGAACCGGATTTCCGGTAAAATCGGATTTTAAGTGAAAAACCAGGTTTTTGAAACAGAAATCACAGACAATGCAACTGGAGTAACATTTTATTTAGAATCGGTGGTTTCAGCTCTTTTCTTCTGAATTGTGATTTTGATTTTTTATAAAATCGGATGGCAAAACTCCGTAAAGGTCTTTAAAACATTTGGCAAAATACGACGGGTTGTTAAAACCAACTTCGTATGTGATTTGTGCGATATTGCCAAAGTTTTGTTTTATCAGACTGGCAGCCCGTTTTAACCTGACAGTCCGAATAAAATCACCCGGAGTTTGATTGGTCAGCGCTTTTATTTTTCTGAAAAGCTGCATCCGGCTCATGAACATTTCGTCCTGGAACTGGCTCACTTCGAATTCAGAGTTGCCAATATTTTTTTCAATGATTTCCATTGCACGGGTTATAAATTTTTCGTCAGCCGAAGTAACTGCAATATCTTTTGGTTCGAGCCGTAAATCGCGTGTAAACCGTTCGCGGAGTTTTTGTCTCTGTTCTATCAGTTTTGTTACCTGTAAATGAAGTTCTTTTATGTTGAAAGGTTTTATCAGATATGCATCGGCACCGGTCTCAATTCCCTGTAAACGGTCGTCGAAACCCGATTTTCCTGTGAGCATAACAACCGGAATATGACTTGTTTTTTCGTCGGTTTTCAGGTTTTTGCATAATTCGATGCCGTCCATTTTTGGCATTACAATATCGGTAATAACCAGATCGGGGATATTTTTAAAAGCACGTTTTAATCCCGCTTTCCCATTACCAGCAGTTTCAACAATAAAACCATCGCTTAAATTTTCGGCAATATAATCCCTGATATCGGCGTTGTCTTCAACAACCAGTACATGAGGCAGATTCTCTTTGTTTTCACTGATTTTTGCTGTTTCAGTACTTTCCTGTTCTTTTTCCATTCTATCCGAAATATCATTAACTTCATTGCTTTTTGAACTCAGGTTACTGATCATCCGATATTCATCGCTGTTCAAGTGTTTAGTTCCCAAAGGCACTGTGACCGTAAATTTTGTTCCCTCTCCGACTGTGCTCTCCACCTCAATTTTGCCATGCATCAGTTCCACCAGTTCTTTGGTAAGCGAAAGGCCAATTCCGGTTCCGAGACTGATTGTTTCATCATTTGTTTTTACCTGATAATATCTGTTAAAAATCTGGTTCAGTTCATTAGCAGGGATTCCTTTCCCATTATCCTGAACGATCAGTTCCAGTTTTTCATCTTGAGGAAAATTTGCGTAACAGGCAACTTCGCCATTTTTAGTTGTAAATTTTATGGCATTCGAAAGGAGGTTATTGATGATCTTTTCAAGTTTTGATGAATCAAAAATAATGATATTCTTTTCGTGAAGCAAACTACAGTGATAGCTGATCGATTTTTGCCCGGCCAGTGACGCAAATGCTGCGAAATGTATTCTCAGAAATTTATTGATGTCGTCTTCCACCAGTTCAAGTTTCATGTTTTTTGCATCGATCTTCGAAAGGTCGAGCAATTGATTTACAAGGTTAAGCACTGAATTTGCATTTTTACGCATCATTTTTACCTGCTTGTGCGTCGGAATTTTATTTGATTCGTCGGAGAGCATCTGCTCCAGCGGACTAAGAATCAGGGTTAACGGAGTTCTTAATTCATGTGAGATATTTGAATAAAGTCGGGTTTTCACCTCATCCATTTCGGTAAGCAACCGGTTGGCTTCTTTCTTATGTTTGTAGCTGCGGTAAAATGCAAAAAACAGCAGCACAGAACCTAAGAATCCGGCAATTGAGATATAAGTGGTCCAAAGTCTTCTGTTTATTTCATACCTGACTTCTTTTTTCGATTGCTCAATTTTTAAACGGTTAATTTCTAACGAGGCTTTATTTATTTTATTTTCAACTTCAAGTTCTTTTGCTTTGTTTGAGTATAAAAGTGCTTTTTTGTTATCTCCCGACATTTCATAAAATTTACCAAGTAAATCAATCATTTGAGCCAGTTCGTTAACCGGAATATCGTTTGGATGTTCAGAAATAAGTTCGTCAACTTTTGAAAGCAAAGGAACTGCCAACTCCAACTGACCATTATTCATGTATAATCTGCCAGGAAAATAATTGGAATATATTAAATCGGAAACGGTAGTGCTACCCTGAGAATAATTAAGGCACCAATTAAAGTACCAAAGAGCCGAATCAATTTTATTTTCCTTGTGGTATATTTCACCCAGATTAAGGTAACAAGGAATTAATTCATGGGTATAATTACTTTGCTTAAAAACATTTATGGCAGTTCTCAGATACTTTTTTGCATTTTCAGGTTGTCCTGTTTCAGAGTATATTGCACCAATATTTAAGTTTAAATATGCTTCATTTACAGTATCTTTTAAATCAGAAAACAATTCAGCGCTTTTCTTGTAATAATCAATTGAAACCGGATAATCATTCAACCTGGAATACAGATCCCCATAATTGCTTAGCACACACGCCATTCCATATTTGTCATCTGCACTTGAATAATATTCTAAACTTTTTTCAAGTGCATTATAACTTTCTTTAAATGATCCGTTATTGCAATAAAGAACAGCCTTTGCTAAGTGACAATATCCATTTCCTTTTTCAAAACTGATTTTGGTGCAAATGGAATCAAACTTGTCCCACTGTTGAATTGCTTCTGAAAAAGAAAGTAATTTGATCTCTTCTGCCAGTTTTCCAACAATTTCTGATTTGGTTTCAGCGGAAGAAGTACTTTGAAAATCGCGGAAGAGCTTTTGTATATTTTGATTATCCTGATCGATTGAATACGATGAAAAATAAAGTGAGGTTAAAATCCATATTATTATTGTCGTTTTCAGGAAATACATAAATATTTGTTCATTTGATATTTCAATAATTCAAAGCTTCTTCAAAATACAAAACTCCGAGTCTTTCCATTTTTTTTAAAAAATTTGAGGATATTTTTTTTGAATATTGTTTTTCTGTTTTTTTGAGAAAATCAGAAACAGGCTGGTCTTCAAGATT
>JBBIPU010000283.1:0-3221 GCA_037442685.1 Draconibacterium sp.
CTCAGTCTGACAGTCACCCTGAGCGTAGTCGAAGGGTGTTTACTATTTGTATAGTCTCCCAATTTTTAATTGTTATCCCTCACCATCCACGCCTTAAATTCGGCAGCGCGGTTTTTGCTTACATAAATTCTTTCGGGCGGCTCAATATCAGCCGAAATCAGCAAGCGGCTGTCGAACCAGACCGTGATGTTTTTCACGCTGCTCCGCGACAGGATAAACTGTTTGTTTGCCCTGAAAAAATCAACCGGGTTCAGCGATTTTTCAATCTGTTCAAGTGTTTTTGAATAGGAGAGTGGCTTGCCAGTTTTCAGATAAATCAGTGTATTCTTTTCCGAAGTATAGAAAAAAGAGATTTCGTTCATGTCAACCGGTTGCAGTTTGTCGCGGAACGGAATGAGTAGCTTGTCGTTGTAAGTGGGAGACGGCGTAAACCGGGCAAGCTGCGAAATGTATTGCAGCACATCTTTCTGTGTCCATTTTCTGAATTTATCGATGGCACGTTTTAACTCTTCGTGTTTAATTGGTTTAAGCAGATAATCGATGCTGTTTACCTTAAAAGCCTCGATGGCATATTCGTCAAACGCAGTGGTGAAAATGATGGGAGTTTCGATGGTGAGTTTGTCGAAGATATTGAAAGCCGAACCATCGGACAGATGAATATCCATCAGGATTAAATCGGGGTTCGGGTTCGATTCGAGCCATTTAACGGTTTGCCGGATACTTTCGGTTGAGCCGGCTATTTGTATCCCGGGGTCAATTTCCAAAAGGATTTCAACCAGGTTGTCCAGTGCGGCAGTTTCGTCTTCAACAATCAGAATTTTCATGTTTTCAACTCTTTATAAGTGGCAGGCAAACTGTAAAGGTTTTGCCATCGTTGATGATTCTTATTTTTTTGTCCATCAGCAAAATAAACCTGTTTTCGAGGTTTTTTAGCCCGGTTCCGTTGGTTCTGGGTGCTTCAAACTTCGGGTAAACAGGGTTCGAAACCAAAAGCTCATTTTCGTCGTTCAGGTAAATTGCCACAATCATTTTGTGTTCACTGTCGATGATGTTGTGAACCACTACGTTGTCGATAAGCGGAAGCAGCGACAAAACCGGGATTTTCAGGTTTTTGTGCTCTTCTTTTACATCGATATTGAATACAAGTTTGTTGGCAAACCGTACTTCCATCATGTATTTCAGCGCAGTTACGCTTTCCAGTTCCTCACCGAGCGTTACAATATTTTTTTTATCGCTTTGCAGCACGTACCTGAAAACATCCGACAGTTTATTGACGTACTCAATGGCATTTTCCTCGTTCTTTTTGCGGATAAGCGATGACAAACCGTTGAGCGAATTAAAAAAGAAATGCGGGTTTATCTGGTTGGTAAGCGCCACATACCGGCTTTGCAGGTTCTCGGTTTTCAATTGTTCAATTTCCTTCTCTTTTTTCCTGTGTTCGTCATATAAGTGGGCAACATGACCGAGAAGGCTGCAAAAAACCGTCATTATCGAGAATTGAAACAGAAGAAAGCCTGAAAAACATTTGTTCTTTGGATTGAGATAATACGCAAAAGCCATATACACGATTATGGCAACAGTTCCAATAATTGCCGTTTGTAAAAACCGGGTTCCAACAGATTTCATTTTTACTTTTTGCAGGTTGTACCACAACATCAGCCACAATAAAGCAGAAAAATAGGTGTACCTGAAAGCATAGAAAATCAGCAGGGCATTAAATTTCGATTCTCCAAGAAAACCAAGTTCAAAGTTAAAAAAGGAAATGTCAGGGTAACTGATAAATAGTGCAATGGCCAGGCTCACAAGTATCAGTTTGAATGTTGTGTAATTGTCGAAAAAACCTGTGGTGAATTTATCGGTAATAGTTTTTGCTTTCTTCATCAATCTGTTGATTCTGTTCGTTTTATTACTGGTTTAGTGCTGAAAGGATAAACAAATTTTATAAAAATATACTCATTCGCTGATAAAATCATCCTAACTTCTTTAAAACGAATAAATAACAATTTAAGACGAATTTATAATAATAATTGAATCAAAAGCTGTAAAATTTTATGAAGAAAAATCGAGTTTTCGATTCCTTATATCTCTCATCTGTGGAAACTAAATAGGGTAAAGAAAAAACCATTCCCTCAACAAGGAATGGTTTATAACTAAAAAATGTACAGAAGTTTTAAACATTCTTCCATACCTAATTATGAAGAAATCGAAAAAATCTGTAAATGAACAATTTCTGATCGTAATGTTTTTCCCTGCGAATGTCGGGTGTAAAGGTTCAATCTTTTTCCATCTCCTTTATTTCAGTAATAAAAGGCAATTTTTCACCTGCATTTCTTTCTGCTAAAGCTTCAACCCGGTTCCAGTCAGCCTGCGCGCCTTCGATATCATTAAGCAGATGTTTTGCCATACCGCGCGAGTACAAAAGAGTGCTTTCGTTGGGCAGGTACTTCAGCGCCCTATTGAAGTACTTCAGCGCCTTTTCAGGATTGTTTTTTGTAATCAGCGCTTTGCTCCCTTTTTTAAACAAAGTGGTTGCCTGTTCTTTAAAATAATCATTTTCTGTTCCGTTTTTAAACCCATCTATTTTGAACACTATCGAAATTTCCCTTTCCATATCGGAAGGAAGACCGCCTTTTAAACCAGGCTCCCACATCCCGCTCGTTTCATCCAAAGCCATCATAACTTCTTCGTCGATTTCGGGACAGACACTGTTGATCACCTTCAGGTTTGTAACATCGCCATTTGCAGCTACCGTAAACCTTACTACCTGTGTGCCCTGAATGTTGTATTTCAAAGCCACTTCGGGATATTCAACATTTTCGCGCAGATAAGAATTGAATAAAAACTGGTTTTCCCCCGGCAATTGCAACACGGCAAGTTTTGTCAGTGAAAAAACCGGTGGTGTAAATGCTTCCATTTTGTTCTTTCCCGTTTCGACCGGTTTATCTGGTACGATTGTGTTTCCGATTGCTGCAGAGCCTGCCAGCAGACACATAGCAATAAATACTTTTGTTTTCATGTTTCTGAACTTTTTAATTGTTTTCATTTCTGTAAACCAAATATCAGCCTGAAAACCGGGATTTGTATTCAATAAAGGAGGAAAGGGAAAAAATGGGGGTTGATGACGAAAAAGCAAAAGATTTTAAATGTGCTGGTTCTGTTTTATCGCTTTCCCTGCCATTATTTTAATATCCTTCACCTCGATAACATTTTTAGGGTAGCCG
>JBBIPU010000284.1:0-3198 GCA_037442685.1 Draconibacterium sp.
TTTTGCGCGTTTCGCAGAAATAAACATTTCCTTTGCTGTCGGCAGTAATTCCCTGAGCAAAATCGAACACCGAAATCAGCCGCTCGGGTTTGCCCGCCTGGCTTTTCGTTTTCAAATTACCCATTTCACTACCGGTAATTGTTAGTTTGGCAATTTCCCATGGATACACTGGTAATTCTTTGTTGGCATCCCAGAAAGTAAACTCATTCACCCACAGTTTTTGGGTGTAGTTGTGCAGGTTTCTCACCACAATATTTTCGCAGTTCCACAAACGCGCGCCAAACCGTTTGGGCGTTGTAACCCTGATTACACGGTACATCCAGAGGTTTCCGAAAAGAATATTTTTGCAATCTGCCATTTCGATTCCCTGGCACTCTTTTCCCTCAACACCTTCCTCTTCCAACTGAAAAGCATAAATTTTCCAGTTGGAAACATTGTCGAAACGGGCTTCGTTGCGCACATGGTGTTCGAGCGACATAGCATAAATCCGCGAGGGCGTGGCGGTGTGACTCACAAAAAGGCCGCTGGTGGCGTAAGTATTGGCAGTCCAGATGTCTTTAAAAGTTCCGCCGCCGTTGTTGGTCACCCACAAACTCCAGTATTGGTTGTCCCACGCTTTATCCATTCCTTCTTCGTGCACCGGGTTTTCGGGCGAACTGATTTGGCTGCGGTTTCCCCTGTTTCTGAAATTTTCGTTTGCATCGCCCGGTTTTCGCATCGTTCCGTGACCGCCGGCAAATTTCACATCGTTCATGTACGATTTTTCGCCTGCCATCCATTTGCAACCCACCGCGCGATAGTTGTACCCACCGGTCGAAATACCGATTCCGTTGAGCACATCATCGCCACCTTCCGACGATTCAATCATGGGTTGCGGGCCTCCAAAACCACTAAAAAACGGGTCGCTTTCTTGCAACACAAATTGCGTTGCCCACGGATGCAAACCTATCAGTTTTGTGCCGGGTTTCATTTTCAGCGTTTCGGTAATCCTGTACCAGCCCTGCGGAACATAAATGGTTTCGTATTTTGCAATGGCATCCTGAAAAGCTTTTGTATCGTCTGTTTCGCCATCGCCTTTTGCTCCAAGAGAACGAATGTTAATCCATTTTTCCATGGTTGGCAAAGCAGGAATATCATTTTTCAAACTTGTTGAACCCTGTTCCATCTGTTCAATGTCAACTACTGTGGCAAATTTCGAATTGTCACTTAAGTCATTCATCACCAACCCGTACGCAAATTCCTTCACCCGATAAGCTTTTTGCTTATTCGAGATTTTTCTTTCACTTTTCCGAAACCTCGCCAACACCGGAACTACGCTGCAATCAGTTTTCAGCATATTAATCTGCATCAGTGTACTTTCATGGTCGTCGAGAATTATCGCCGCATCCGAAATATTTTCGCAAAAACAGTTTTCAAGAAAAAGCCGGTCGGTTGCATCTTCTTCAATTTCAATGGCAACCGGTACATTTTTGACGTGCATGTTCACAATCGCCATTCCCGAATTGTGGCATTGTACCGCGGCTTCCCGCTGACCTTCGAAATATGTATCCACCAGCATCATTGGCCAACTTGGCGAAGTGGGGCCCGTGATAATGCCATAATCGCCACCCAGAAACTGTACATTTTCAAGTTCATTGCCCACTTCCGAAATTCCGGCTTTGCCATTGCCGATTTTCAAAACCGAATGGTTTACAAACCCGTGTTGCGCGAAATGTGTTCGGAAGACCACGGCGTTGGGATTTCCGTCTTCAATGGTAAAATCAATATTTGAAACTGCGCTGTAAAAAGTACCCGGATTGGCATCGCGTACCTGCGATTCGTCGGTTACCATGCCTCCTGTAAACCAAACCATGTATTTCTCCTGGTTTTTGTCACCTGTTATTTCGGGTTGAAATCCGGGTGAATTTTTCGCAAGAATAATTTCGGGGCGGGTTTTCCCGTAACCGATTAACCGCACTGCCGGCGGAATGTAAATGGTTTTGCTGATTTTGTATTTTCCTTCAGGAATAAACAAAATGCCAAAATTCTTTTCAGTTTTTACCTGGTTGATGGCCTTTTGCAACGCCTCCGAAACATCGGTATTTCCATCGTTTTTGAACCCATAATTTTCGGGGGTGAAATAAAATGCCTCAGAATCCTCCGGTTTTTGGGTGTAACCCGATGCCGGATTTGTGGTTGCTGCGCTGATTTGTATTGAAAATCCTGCAATTATTACGAGGCAAATTGTTTTAAAAATGGTTAATTTCATTTTCTGTTAAATTTAATTTAAAACGAAAACGCCTTGAACGAATGCGGTTTGATGGTGATTTCCACAACAGCGGCGTCTTTCCCGTATTTCCGGTTTCTGAAAGTCATGGCCGGACGGGCGACGGTGTTCAGCGTTTCGCCGGTTTCGATGTTTTTTACCTGTTTTACATCCAACCCTAAAAGCACTTTTACGGTTACCTCTTTATCGAGAAACGACTCCACCACAAACGATTTGTTGTCATAGGCATACAGACTTACTTCGCCGGGCGCTTCCAGCATTACAAGCAAATTGCCAGCAACGGTTTCGCGGATACGGTTCAGTACGTTTTCGGGCAAAATATAGAGGTCGATAAAATTATCGGGGATGGTGAGCACATAAAATTTGCCTATTGAAAAATCGGCGGCATGCAAAATGGGCCAGCCATTGGTATCGTCGCGCGCCGAGATAATTTCCCACGAATCGTTGGTGAGGTAAGTAACCTGCGGAATGATGATTTCCTTTTCAATATTGGTGGTCGGGCCCCAGCCAGCCGCAAATTCCTTTACGCTGGCTTTTCTGTCAGACACTTTCAGCTCGACAATATTTTCAATTCCTTTACCCTGCATTGCTTTGTAAAAGCCCGAAGTAACCACCACATTTTTACCGTTTTGCAGTTGTTTTTTGATTTTGGCCACAATATCCCTGTCGAAACTGGCCGTTTCGGTAAGCAAAACCACCGGTTCGTTTTCGGGGAATTGCGGAACAATATTCACCGGAATCCCAATCATTCCAAGATAAGTCTGCAAAAAATCCTCACCCACCGAATGAAAAGGTTTGTAACATTTTACACCCACGGGATTGCCAAGTCCGCCCAAAACTTTGTCAACCACCGACAGAGAATATCCGGCCACTCCCGAGAATTTGCGCGGAATAAATTCGCTTCCGTCGGCCTGTTTCAGCGGCTTTTTCAT
>JBBIPU010000285.1:0-3163 GCA_037442685.1 Draconibacterium sp.
CATCCTTGTATCGAACACCGTGAACCAACTGGTAATCCAACGCCGGAAAAGTGCGCACAAAACTGTGAAACGGACTGATTCCGGTGCCGGTTGCCACAAACAGATATTTTTGAGAAGCAAACTTTTCAGGATTGAATTTAAAAAATCCAAAGGGCCCGTCAACTTCAATTTCGGCTTCGGGCTTGAGTTTTTTTAACCGTCCCGAAACTTTTCCGCCTTCAATTTCGCGAATCAGCACTTCCAGAAAATCATCGTTTTCGCCGCTGTACACCGAGTATTCACGCCTTTCAGCTGAATCCGGAATTTTCAGCATCACAAACTGCCCGGTCTGAAACTGAAAATCGTTCCTTTCGAACCTGATTACAAATGCAGAACCGGTTAAATTCCTGACTGATATTATTTTATGCTTTCTCAACTATTCAGATTTGTTCTAAATAAAACCGCTGCAAAAGTAAAAAATATTCACAAAGTCTATTTTAAATCCCGAAAGAAATCAGGAATGTAAAGAATCCGTTCGCTATTTCTTTTATTAAACAACAAATGATCGAAATCTTTCTTTTTCATATTCAGGTCAATTGTCTTCAATGACTCTGAAACTGATACTTTCAGTTCGTCCAGATTATTAATATTCAGTTTCTGGCTCAGAAATGAATAGTCAGGCTGTGTTTGTGCCAGTAAAAACATGGCATCGTAAAAATCCCTTCCTTTCCCGCGCGAAATCATAGCTGATATTTTCATTGAGCAAAGCACTCCATCAGGAGGAACAGGAAAAGGGAAATAAAAACCACAACCTTTAATATTTACCATTACCGGATTGTACAATATTCGCTGATCTTCACTTTCAATCTTTACCAGAAATCTTTCTTCCTTATGGCCTGAAAGACCTATGTCAAAAAGCAACTCCGGGAAAATTAAATTCCTGCGAAATGCAGAAAGCCGGCTGTTTTCACGATCGCGTGCTTCTACCCGCAATCCGCTGCGTTTTAAGAAATTGATTACAGCGTCTGTCATCGCAAGAAACTCTGCTTCTGATAATTCCTTACAATCAAAATCAAGATCTTCTGAAAACCTGTCAATCCCTTTAACAAGTCTTAAGTTTGTATCACCAATAAATACAATCTTTTTAATGAAAGATGTTGTAGAAAGAAAATCAAGAATCAGCAGCTGGATGTATTCTTTCAACATATACTTTCTGTACAAGGCATTTTCTCTGATTTCGGCAGGGAAAAAGTTTTTCAGCAATTCAATGGGCATCATAATCCACAAACTTTTTTCATTAAATCCACCCTTTTTTCGAGGGCTTTATTCCTGAATTTCAGCAAATAATCATCCAACCGGTGCGCATCAAGTTCATCCTGAATTAAGTCCGGATCAATCCGAAGATTCTCCATTTCCCTTTCAGTATTGTAGAAGGGATAAAGATATAACAGGTCGAGCAGAGCCTTTTCGCGATTTGCCATCCAAAGCGATTTTCCATCAGCTAAAGGTTTTACATCATAACCAAACATTAATTCTTCCCTGACATTTTTATATTCGAAATCACCAATTGAATTCTTAAAACGGTTGGTTTTTAATGAAGTAACACTCGTAATCTGAATTACAGCTTCAGAAATTAAACCATAAAATGCAAGCGCCGAATGCAAACTAATATATGACGGACGATAAATACGATTTGCAAAAAACAAAGTAAAATCGGGTTTGCCTTTATATTCGGGGAATGTGTAATATCCCTGACGCAACCGGATAAGAAGTCCTTTTTTTGACCAGCGTACAAAGTTATTTCTGTCGAAATCTGTATCCCAGGTATAAACCTGATTTATGCTGAAACAACCAAGATCAAACATTTTATTTCTGAATTCCAGATAATTCATTCCCTTTCGCAAAATTCAATTTATGTAATTTATTTCTGTTTTGCATCAAATATAGTGCATTTCAGAAATAAAATCAATATTGCAAAATTAAAACTTCAGATAGTATTATTTAATGCTTTTTACATCAGTAGTTTACACCGTCTTTATTCCAGTAACATCCACCTCCAAACCACTTAGCGCTTTTCCAAACTGAAATACAAATTAGTCTTGTCAAAGCATTCTTTTTATTTCCAATACAAATTGGTCTTTATTCATTGGAGGTCTGAAATTTGAATTCGCAACTCTCCCTGCTTTGTTAATCAGAATATATCGAGGTGCACTCGAAATCGAAAATAACTCTTGAAAATGAATGAATTGCTCCTGCGTAAGTAAATAATTCTGACCCTGCAAATTATATTCTTTTGTAACATACTTCCAGTCTTTTTCAGCAGAACCGTAACACAGATAGACAAATTCAACATCTGCCTCCACCGAAAGGTCTTTTTTAAACGGCCCCATTTTTTCGAAATCCTGTCGGCAGGCACCGCAACCTGTAAACCAAAAATCAAGAATTATTACTTTATTAATATTGTCATCAATTATCTTTTTTAGTAGTTGCCCACCGCTACTGTTTGATTTCTTGTATGTTATTGGATTATTCGCAAATTCAGCTTCTTTCTTTTTGAAATCTTCGATAAAATCTGACAAATGTGTTAAATATGGTTTGTATTGAATTCGCTCATCCACCAAATCAAACGATTTGTCAATGTTGTCAATATGTCTGTCTCTTATTTCGCCCGATACAAGCTTGGCTAAAAGAATATCCTTGAGCCTTCCATCTTCCATTGAGTCAATAATTAAAGCCATTTTTGCGTTATAAACTCCAATGAATTTTTCTTTTCTTTCCTCAATGGGTATTTCATTATTAATCAAATCGAAAAGTGATTTTCTGTAACGGGGTATTTTATTATTGACTGCAATGGTGTAAAAAAAGTACCTGCCGGTAATCGGGGCAACAGTATCGTTCATATTTATTTTCACAAAAAAGGTATCTAAATAGGTATTGTAAGCTTTCATGCTGTTTTCCACATCTTTGGGGTAATAATTTTTCCAACTGTAGTTTAATAAATCAGTGCATTTGCCTATTTCCGAATCCGTTTTATACCATATTTTAAAAAGCTCAGAGCAATATTGTTTTTTTGAATATTCAGTTAAAAACTCCATTTCGTTTTTCTGAATTGAATCTTTGAATGCTTTGTACTGGTCAAAATGTTTCGAAAGCTGATTGTTATCTTCCTGTGGTGAATCAATTT
>JBBIPU010000286.1:0-3161 GCA_037442685.1 Draconibacterium sp.
GTTTCCTTTATTTTTGCCCATGAAAATTTTTAGACAATGAGGTTTTTAATCATCCTATTTCCACTGATTTTACTTTTTACCGACAATCCACCGCGTTCTTTCCGCGAGGAGCAGATGAATTTTACACGTGTCCGCGAGGCATATTCCGGCAAGGAAAAAACTGTGCTGAAAAATCTGGCCGAAAATTCGCTTTCGCGCGACAGTTTGCAGATTTATCTCCGGGCATTTAAAACCGAAAAAATTATCGAACTGTGGGCAAAAAATATCGATGACGAACAGTTTAAGCTGATCAAAGAATTTCCGATTTGTGAGATTTCGGGTGATATCGGGCCCAAAAGGCGTTCGGGCGATTTGCAGGTTCCCGAAGGTTTTTACCACATTTCCGACCTGAACCCGTTCAGTAAATATTATTTGTCGATGCAGATCAACTACCCTAACGCATCTGACAGTATCCGCGGGGCGAAAGGCCATCTGGGCAATCTCATTTTTATTCACGGCGCCTGCGAATCATCCGGGTGCATTTCCATAACCGATGAAAAAATAAAGGAATTGTATGTGTATTACATCGAAGCCTGCAACAGTGGGCAGAAACAGGTTGACCTGACCATTTTCCCATCAAAACTGGATGATAAAACCTATTCAAAACTGGCCTCGGCTTACAGTAAAAACAAAGACAAAACCAGTCTTTGGGCCGATTTGAAGAAAAGCTATGATATTTTCAGCCAGCAACAAATGCCTCCCGAAATTGAGTTTCTCCCCGACGGGACACACAAAATCGAAGTTTCCTCAAAGTAAAAAACAATGAAAATCCGGAGTAATTATCCGAAGAAAATGCTGTAAAAAAGGATCGACAAAACCAGCAAAGTGATCAAAACATAAATCCAGTCCTTTTCGATCAGAAATCCGGTTAACGAGAACAACACACGGGCTACCGGCGTGGCAATCAGGATGATAAGGCCAAGCTGAATGACGGCCCTGCTCCTTAATTCGAATGCTTCGCGCAATATGATACTGATGTGTTTCAGTCTCTCCGGTTCACCTTTAAAATGGGTGAAATTGAAAGTTTCGGAAGGATGCTGGATAAAAAACAGAATTCCTCCAAACACCACTAAAACAGCAGCAATTACAACGCCCACACGCAAAAGGTGGCCCATTATCAGCCGCATCCGTTCGTCATTCCATGTTTTTACTGATCGGGCCATGTCAGATGTTTTTGGTTATTCCGTTGTAAATCATTTCAGCTGCCAGAAAAGTGATTACGATGGCAAAAATAATGCGGATGGCTTTTGTCTGCGACTTTAAAAGTATTCTGGCCCCGCTCATCGAACCAATTAAAACGCCCAGCATGATTGGCATCGACAAAACCGGGTCGATGTAGCCGCGGCTAAGGTAAATTCCGGCGCTGGCGGCGGCTGTAACACCAATCATAAAATTACTCGTCGATGTGGAAACCTTGAACGGGATTTTCATGATCGAATCCATGGCAATCACTTTCACCGCTCCTGAACCAATTCCTAACAACCCTGATAAAATCCCGGCCACCGACATCACCACGAATCCACCGCCCAGGTTGCGGAGTTTGTACGATTTTGTTTCACCACCCGTGGTGTAAGTTCCCTCTGCCTTCAGCAGCCTGACCCATTTTTCTGACTTTTGCACAGAGGAATTGCCCCCATTTTCTTCCGGTATTTTTTCACGAAGCGAATTAATGGCTGAATAATTGAGAACCAGTCCGAATACGATGGCAATGGCGTGTGTGGGCGCAAAAACGGCAACTGCTGCCCCGGCGATGGCGCCAAGCGTTGTGGCAATTTCGAGGAACATTCCGATCCGGATGTTTAAAAGCCCTTCCTTTACATACGACGATGCTGCACCCGATGACGTGGCAATCACCGACACCAGCGAGGTGCCGATGGCGTAACGGATATCGACCCCAAAAACCAGCGTGAGCAGCGGAATGATGATCACACCTCCGCCAAGACCGGTAAGCGAACCGATCAATCCGGCAAATAAAGCGCCTGCGAATAATATGGCAATGGTTGTCAGCATATTGTCAGAGGTCATAAATATAATGAAAAACCAATCAATCAGGTAGGTGGGTGCAGTCGTTTATGGAACCACTCACGCACTTTTTCCATGGTTTTTTGCAGCGAAATCAGTAACAGTTTTCCTTATTTTTAATACTTTGGGGTTTAGTGAGGCACTTAAAATATATAATCAAATCAATGATTTAATGAAGGTTAAAAGCATCAGGCAAAAATCAGGGATGGAAACAGACTATTTTAACTTTTATTAAATATCGGTTTAACTCATATTAACATAAATGCAGATTTTTTAAAGAGCTGATTATTTATTTTTATCTGAACGAATCAAATGAGAAAGTTTTCGTACATATTAATTCTTTTTTTATGGTGCTTTGCCGGGGGAAACGAAGTACACGGAAATGCGCTGTCACCGGCTTCAAAACAAAAATTTTTAGTAGAAGATAATAAAACAGCGGCGGTAGTTATTATGCAGACAGGTGTTTTGGACGAACAGGACTCAATTGATTTAAAAAGTTCGCACCTCTTTGCAATAATTACTTTTGTGCCATCTTATTTTTGCGAAAAATATATCAGTTCGGTTTCAGCCGACCTGCCCTTTTACTTTCAGAATCATATTATCACACTTCTGAACGACCTGCCTCCACCCGTGCTTTCAGTTTAGTATAAAATCTTTTTTGGTTTCTGTATTGGCTTGATTTAATGGTTTATATACACAATCGTCAAAGCCGGTTCAAAAAAATATTTACTAAAAATTTTACCAATTATAATTAAATTCAACTGAAATGAAAGCAATCCATAATAACACAGAATCGTTTAAGAATTTTGGAATAGAAAAAATTCGAATCGAAAATCATGAATTTGTTAAAGATAACGATGTAAAGATTATTGACTTTTATGAAGATGCCGATAAAGCACAAATGGTAATTTCGTTGTATTCGCGCCTGTTTTCAGATAATAGGCAAAAGATTTATATCAGCGAAAACAAGCTGGTTATCATTGTTTCGGAACTGGTTCGCACAATCAGTCCTGATACGGTTTATATCAGCGACTGGCTGAGTTACAGCCAGCAATCGTACACCAGGTTCCGCAACATCAGCATGTTTTTACCCGGCGATA
>JBBIPU010000287.1:0-1331 GCA_037442685.1 Draconibacterium sp.
CCTGTAAAGTGAATTTTATCGATAAGAATGTAAATGGAATTAACTACGATTATTTCGAAGGGGAATGGACTAAACTTCCGGATTACACGAAGTTACCTGTGGTGAAATCGGGAACGGTTTATGAATTTGCACTCGACAAAATCATTCCCACAAAAGACGAATTCGGGATTTCATTTAACGGATTTATTCAAATTAACGAGCCGGGAGAATATGAGTTTATCATCCGCTCGAATGACGGGACAAAACTTTATCTGGATAATAAACTGGTGATTGACCACGATGGTCCGCACGGTGCAGATATTGAGAAATCAGGAAAAATCAGGCTTGAAGCCGGAAAACATCCCATAAAACTCGACTATTTTCAGGCGGGTGGTGGTATGTTTTTGCAATTGGAATATGCCGGTCAGGGTGTTCAGCGGCAAGTGATTCAGCCTCAGGTTTTGTTCAGAAAATGAACTAAACGGCCATGTTAATTTTTACCAGATTTCATCAGTTTGGGTTAAAAATCTATAGTAGCAGCTAAAACATTTAGCTTATATTTGGGCTGTAAAAAACGTTTTAGCAACGTTTTTTAATTCATTATACAGTAATTATTTAACTGAATCAGCCTGTATGAAGAAAACTTCATTAAGCGACATTGCAAGACAACTGGGTGTTTCAAAAACACTGGTTTCACTGGTTTTAAACGGAAAGGCCAAAGAGCACCGCATCAGCGACGAAGTTTGTGACAAAGTCAAAAAACTGGCGAAGGAGCTGAATTATAAACCGAACCAGATTGCAAAAGGACTGAGGACCGGGAAGACCAATACAATCGGGCTGATTATCGCCGATATCGCGAACCCGTTTTTTGGAAAACTGGGTCGCGAAATTGAAAAGGAAGCAGCCCGAAACGGTTACCGTACGATATTTTGCAGCTCCGACGAAAATCCCGAGAATTCGCAAAAACAGATTGAAATGCTCCAACAGGGGCAGGTTGATGGTTTTATTATTGCCCCGCCTGCCGGAAGCGAAAACCAGATTCTTTCGCTCAAGAGAAACAAAACGCCCTTTGTGCTAATCGACAGAAACTTCCCGGATATTGATACCAACTACATTGTGGTTGACAATATTACGGCTGCTTTTGATGCCACCGACCACTTAATCAAAAAAGGATACAGAAAGATTGCCTGTGTTACCCTGAATGTTCATCTTAATAACATGAACCAGAGGGTTTTGGGATACAAACAGGCTTTGATTGAAAACAATATTCCGGTGGATGAAGAGCTCATAAAAATGATGCCTTTCACGCACGAAAAGGATGATATTGTGGAGGCGGTGAAACAACTGGAACC
>JBBIPU010000287.1:1431-3125 GCA_037442685.1 Draconibacterium sp.
GAAAGAGGTTGGCAGGAAGTTTTTGATGAATTTTTTGCAAACATCGACTCACTTTTTTCGAAATACCCCAAAGAAAATCTGAAAGCGATAGGTATTAGTTGCGGAGGTCCGCTCGATTCGAAAAAAGGGATGATTTATTCTCCGCCCAATCTGCCGGGATGGGACAATGTACCGATTACCCGGATTTTCACCGAACGTTACGGAGTTCCGGCTTCGATACAAAACGATGCCAACGCCTGTGCATTAGCCGAATGGCTGATGGGCGCCGGAAAAGGAACACAAAACATGATATTTCTGACTTTTGGAACCGGAATGGGTTCGGGTTTGATTCTGAATGGCAAACTCTACGCCGGAACCAACGACCTTGGGGGCGAAGTGGGTCATATCAGGTTAGCCGAAGATGGGCCGGTGGGCTTTGGAAAAGCAGGCTCTTTCGAAGGTTTTTGCAGCGGTGGCGGAATTGCACAACTGGCTGCTTCGTATGTTATCAATAAAATCAGGCAGGGGGGAAAAGTTGGTTTTTGCAACAATATTGAATCTGCCGGAAAGCTGACAGCCAAAATTGTTGCTGAAGAAGCAATCAAAGGTGATGCCGATGCACTCGAAATTATTAAGATTTCAGGTGAATACCTTGGTCGCGGACTTTCGATTCTTATCGATATTCTGAATCCGGAATGCATTGTTATCGGGAGTATTTTTGCACGAAACGAGAATTTATTCAAACCACACATTGAACGGATGCTGGAACGTGAAGCCATTCCGTCGGCAGTGGAGGTTTGTACCATAAAACCTGCTTTATTAGGCGACAGCATCGGCGATTACGCTGCTCTATGTGTCGCTCTTTACGAAAATCAGTTTTAAAAAAGTAGAAAAATGAAGGGAGAAACTATTTTAACCGATTTGCTAAATCGTTACAGTGAATTGCAACCGTTAAAGGAACAGGTTGCAGCCGCAGCAGAAATAATCATTGAAACCTACAAAAATGGCGGGAAAGTGCTGGTTTGCGGAAATGGCGGAAGCTGTTCCGATGCCGACCATATTGTGGGCGAACTGATGAAAAGCTTTGAAGGCCGCCGTCCGCTGACAAAAGAACTTCAGGAAGAACTTGTTAGTTTGTCGCCGGAAACCGGGAAAATGTTAGCCGAAAAACTGCAGCAGGGTTTGCCGGCTATTTCGTTAACAGTCCACCAGTCGCTGATTACAGCCATTGCCAACGACATCAGTGGCGAGGTGATTTATGCCCAGCAGGTGGTTGGCTGGGGAAACAAAGGCGATGTTCTGATTGGGCTGAGTACCTCGGGAAACTCGCAAAATGTGATAGATGCAATGATTGTTGCCCGGGCAAAAGGACTCAAAACAATCGGGATGACCGGCGAAACCGGTGGAAAAATGCGCGAATGGAGCGACGTTCTTTTGAATGTTCCTCAACGTCGCACAGCATATGTTCAGGAGCTCCATCTGCCTGTTTATCACGCAATTTGTATGATGGTTGAAAAGGAAATGTTTGGATAGCGGTTTTCCAGGACCTTTCAGCGTCGAATGACCTGAAAGCGTCAAATTAAATAAGGTTAGATGATTTGTGAATTTAAATAAATCTACTAAGGTTAAAGAAAAGAAAATAAGGTCATTATGAATCGGGAAATACATATAGAAACCAAATTCAAAATCTTATTCTTCGAATCAAACCTTAGTAG
>JBBIPU010000288.1:0-3122 GCA_037442685.1 Draconibacterium sp.
TTATTGAAATCGGTCAACCGTACGATTTTTTTTGTTTGCGCGCTAACTACCAGCCAACTGCTTGTTGCCTGAATAATTATATTTTCTTTTTCATCAACAAAGTTAAAATCGCGGTATCCATAAAATCCGTCGGTTCCCCGTGACCAGGTTTCGAGTGTAAAGTTTTCGCCCCAAACCGGGAGGCGTGATATTTTAACAAGTAATCTCGAAAGAACCCAAAACTGGCTGTCTTTCTTTAAGTTATCATACCCAAATCCAAGTATGCCGGCATGTTCCCAGGCGATGTCCTGCATCTGGTAGAACATAAAAGAGATTGAAAGTTTTCCGGATCGGTCGATAAAATAAGATTTGGTCTGCAGATGGTTTTTATGTTTCATAGTCAAATGTCAGAAGTCGGAAGACCGGAATCTGAAGCCACAATTCTTTCCGGGATAACCGCTGTTATTATTCAGTAATAAAAAAACACATTTTTGAATTCAAAGGATTTATGAAATCTTTATTCGGACTCCCTACTTCTGACCTCAAACTTCCCTGAACTTTTTTACAAATTTATTGTTCGGTTTTGAAATACTGCATGATTTAACCATTTTTGCACAAAATTTTATAAAATCGATGAGCGAAATTTTAATTAAAACAAAGGAACAAATCGATGGAATCCGTAAAAGCTGCCAACTTGCTGCACAAACTCTCGATTTTGCTGCACAGTATGTAAAAGCGGGGGTTTCAACAGGTTTTATTGATAAAAAGATTGAGGAATTCATAATTACAAATAGTGCTGTTCCTGCAACCAAAGGATATAACGGATATCCTAAATCATCGTGTATTTCGCTCAATGAAGTGGTTTGTCACGGCATTCCTTCTGAGAATTCCATTTTAAAAGAGGGTGACATTCTTAATGTTGATGTTACAACCATTTTAAATGGATTTTATGGAGATACTTCGAGAATGTTTGCCGTGGGAACAATTTCGCAGTCAGCTCACAAACTGGTGGAAGCTACAAAACATTGTCTGACTCTTGGAATCCAGCAGGTTATTCCTGATAATTATTTTGGAAATATCGGATTTGTTATCAGTCGTTATGCCAAAGCCAATGGATTCAGCGTGGTTTACGAGTTTTGTGGTCATGGTGTAGGAATTTCGTTTCATGAAGAACCACAGGTGGATCATACGTCACGACGTAATTCTGGACCCAAAATGAAGCCTGGTATGATTTTTACCATCGAACCTATGATAAACCAGGGAAAGCCTGGAACAAAAATTGACAAAAATGATGGCTGGACAGCCAGGTCCGTCGATAATAAACTCTCAGCCCAGTTTGAGCATACAATCCTGGTTACCGAAACCGGTTACGAAGTGCTTACCGATATTCATAATGAGTACCCGATAACATAAAAAAAGTGCAGGATTGATTTCTGCACTTTTTAAAGTTTAACTCCTGCATCGTTTTATTTCCAGGCCTCTGATTTAAACATCCAGTTTTCCAGTTGAAGTTTTTTTTCGGTAACCTGAGTGTAAAAAAATTTTTCTGTTGAATAAACCTTGTTACCGGTGTTTGAAATTCCGGTATCATTTCTGCTGGCGTTGACATTGAATTTATTGACATCAATCATCCAGGGTTCCAATTCCATTTCTTCTTCCGATTCTGTTTCCAGACTGATCATTTTAACTTCGAATTTGCTGTCATTGGTCATCCATTCTTCAAGTTCCATCGCGCTTTCGGTTTCATTTTCGCTTAAATCAGATTTATCGAAATCGCTTATCATCCATTCTTCCAGATTCATTGGTTCATCGGTTTCTACTGCCATGTAAGCCTTTAAATTGCCGGTTTCTGAGTGGTTTCTGCTTTTTAACGATGCATCGGTGATAGTAGGTTTTTTTCCGGCACCCATCATTGCATAATTACCGGCTTCATCATTATCAAGATAAGTTCTGAAAATACTTTGCGAATCCACACTGAATCCAAGGATTATCAATCCTGTTGCTGCCACTGTTGTAAAAGCTGCTTTCTGAATTTTGTTTGTTGTTTTCATGACTTGTTCCCTCCGTTTTTTTGTTTTCTGTTTTTTCTGTTTACAATTTTAAGACGCCTGTTTTTATTTTTCGTTACACTTTTATAGAACTATATTTTAAACTGTACTATTAATTGCAATGAAATATGTTATACAAATATATAAATAAAAAACAATACCATGCAATACATAGTAGTAAAATTTTTAAAATATTTTTTAAATAAAAATGAATAGTATTGAATTTCAGTAATTTGTAAAATTCTCTCGATAAAATTTTTTTCAGGATGAATGTTTAAAACTCGGGTTTTTATTGAAACCGGACTGTTTTTACAGGTCATTATTTTAAAAAACATCAATTTGTAATAACAGAAAACACATCAATTCAGGAAATATTTTCTAATGACACAGTATTAAATTTCAAAAAACAGAAATTTTTATCTTTGTAGTTAAATAATGTATCAATCGAATATGTCATTAATTATTGAAGAAAAAGATCTGGAGAAATTTATAATGGTAGGCGACAGGGTTTTGGTAAAACCTAAAAATCCGACCGGCAAAACCAAATCAGGATTGTTTTTGCCACCAACTGTCCAGGAAAATGAGCAGGTTCAGAGTGGTTACATTGTAAAAGTCGGGCCTGGATACCCGATTCCAGCCGCTTCTGATGAGGATAATCAATGGAAGCCCCAAAATGATGATGTAAAATATTTGCCTCTGCAAACTCATATTGGCGATCTTGCAATTTATTTAAGCAAAAATGGTCACGAAATTGAATTTAACAACGAGAAATATATTATTCTTCCTTACTCCGCTATTTTAATAATAATCAGGGACGAAAATCTATTTGAATAAAGAAAACTTCTTAAGGGATAATTCTAACAATATCACACCCGGACTTTAAATATTGACAGTAATTAACTTCAAAGACTGAGTATAAAAGAGCGGTCAGGGCACATCAATAAAATACTTTCCAATACTTTGTTAATTATTCTGAATGAATAAAAAATATATTAATACATTATTGTATTTTAATGTAAGTTGTAATAACTTTCATGTTATTAACTTAAAATAAAAAAAATGAAAATTAAAAAAGAGAACATGGCGGTGAAAATG
>JBBIPU010000289.1:0-3109 GCA_037442685.1 Draconibacterium sp.
TTACCCGATTCGGGTTGGTCGAGCGCCCCGATAAGGTTGAGCAAAGTGGTTTTTCCCGAGCCGCTGGGGCCCACAATCGCAATTCGTTCTCCTTTCCCGATTTCGAGATTAAGGTTTTGCAAAACCGGCCGGTAGCTGTGCGTTCCCGGTTCTCCGTATCCTTTTGTGATGTTTTTTAGTTGCAGCATAATATTTCTCGCAAAGTCGCAAAGACGTTATTTTTATTTTTTCAGACTTTCATACAACCCGATGATTTCGGCAGCGTGGTTGTGGATGTTGAAATGCTTTTTGGTTCCTTCATACCCGGCGATACTCAGCTTTTCGAGCTTATCTGGATCGGTAAGCAATCCGGCCCAGGTTTCTGCTAATTTTTCCGGCGAATTGGGCATGTAATTTACACCGCCACCCGATATTTCAATAATTTCGGAGAATGCCCCCAAAGCCGGCTGCACAACCGGAACACCCGAAGCCATCGATTCCAGCAGGTACATTCCGAATGCCTCGCCAATTCTGACCGGCACCGAAACCAAAACCACTTTTTTAAAGAAATCGTTTACTTCCTTTCCTTCAAAATCGGGGTGAATCTCGAACTTATCCAACAGGTTATTTTCCTTCAGTTTGTGTTTTTGTTCTTTCAGAAATCTGGCATCGTCGCCGGTTGAACCGCCCGTGGCAACCAGTTTTACATCTTCAAAACCCGGTTTCTTTTTCAGTTCAATAAACGCATCCACCACAATATCAAACCCGTCCTTGTGACACATTCGCGAAATGTAGCCCACGTTTCTCTCTTTTTCTTTGGGTGAAACGTATTGATAATCATTTACATCAACGCCTAAATGAATTACTTTCACTTTTTCGTCAGCCAGGTTCATTCGTTGTTTCATCACCCCGGCAAAAAAGTGGCTCACCGAAACCAGCATATCCACATCGGCAGCACGTTCGTGCATCAGGTCCCAGATTTTTTTCTGAAAATGGGGTTGCATCGGGTCAATCCACACATCTTCATCCTGCAATGAACACAGCACAGGAACGCCGGTTTTTTCCTTAATCCGACGGGCAAGTCCTAAAAGTAACGCATTGGAAATATGAATGATGTCGGGTTTACAATGTTCGGCAATCCAGTTCACCATGTGGTCGAGCTCCTCTTTCTGATTGCCCTGTTCACCCAAAAGCATCGAAAGGGTCATGTCTTCCAACCCCTTTGCATTGGTGGAACCGGCCATCAACGCGGCCATTTTCATCATCGGTTTTGAGTTCAGCATTTTTTCGACCCACTTGGGCGCTTTCCTGAAAATGGGGTAAACCTGCTTCAGGTACATACTGATGGCGCCATAAAAAATGGGCACTTCCGAAATGTCATGCTCGTCGGCAAACAGAGGCAGGTACATTGGTATTTTGGTAACCTGATGCCCTTCGGCCCGCAACGCGTTGAAATACTTGCTGTCGCGCAAACAGTTGCCACAGTAAAAACTGCCCCCTGAACCAGGTATGATTTGTATGATATTCATAAACAGCCCCCTCCAATCAAAACCCCCTCCAACTCCCCCAAAGGGGGAGAGAATGGTAACTGAAATTTTTATATTTTTCCATTTATAATTTAAATCTCTTTTCAATTTCTCCCCTTCGGGGAGATGCCTTCAGGCAGAGGGGCCTTCTCTTTTCCTCCCCTCCGGGGAGGTTAGGAGGGGCCTCCAAAGCAATACACATTACCGTCAAAAGCGCCGACAAAAATTTTACCGGCAGCAACAGCCGGATTACTTACAATCTGGCTGCCAATTTCGTAGCTCCAAACAAGTTTTCCATCCGAAAGGTTTACGATTGCTAAATCGCCACGCATATTGGCAACCAACACTTTGTTGCCCACCACCACCGGCGATGCTTCCACCTGCCGGCCGGTGTTGTATTCCCACAGTTTTTTACCATTATTTTTATCGAAACAGTACAAAAACTTGTTGTGGTTCGCTGTCAATACTTTGTCACCAACCAACGCCGGAGAAGCGATAAACTGCAGTTTTGTGGTTTCGTGCTGCCATTGCCACACGGTTTTTTCGGTTTTTAAATCAACCATAAAAAAACGGCCGTCGTAGTCGCCCACCCAGGCTTTGTCGCCCTCAACCGCCACCGAACCGGCAATGTAGGTTGCAATGTCTATTTTCTTTTCGAGTTTCCCGGTAGCCACATTCACCTCGTGCAAAAATCCGTCGCAGCCGCCAAAATAGGCTTTGCCTTTGTCGCAGGCTGCCGCACCGTTGATGTAATTGTCCGATTCGTATTTCCATTTCAGTTCGCCGGTTTTGGCATCCACACAATGCAGGAAAAAATCGTAACTGCCTGCAAATATCCAGGTTGTTTTGCCATCACTCCACCAGTTGGCCGACCCGATAATCTGGTTATCTGTTTCGTATTCCCAGTTTTTCTTCCCGGTATTCAAGTCAATGGAATACAAAGTTCCGTCGAGGTTCCCGATGTACACCGAATTCCCAAGAATCAGCGCGGGCGCTTCAATGGCGTTTCCGGTTTCAAATTTCCAGAGCAGTTTGCCTTTCAGGTCGAGGCAATACACAAAACCATCAGTTGAACCCACCACCACTTTGCCTTTATCAACAACTGGGGCCGATTTGATGTTGTCGCCGGTGGTAAAAGTCCACAGCAATTTGGGTTTTTCAGGGAGGGTGGATTTTGAAACGCCTTTCAGGTTCTGGTCTCCGCGAAAAATGGGCCACGAATCGGTGGGTTGGGCAGCCAAAGCGACAACCCAAAGGAATAGAAAAATTGTATTTAGCAGTTTTTTCATTTTGCTTGTTTTGAACCATGAACCTCCAAAAACGCTGTCATTCCGAACAAAGTGAGGAATCTGCATTTCAATGTCACAGATTTCTCAGTCGTACCTCCTTCGAAATGACAATCAAATAACTTTTTTCAACGAAATCGCCCCTGTCGGGCAACCGGCGGCCACTTTTTCGGCTACCAGCGTGATGCCTTTGTCGAGCGCTTCGTTAAACGGAATATTGATTTCCACATCGAAACCCCTTCCAATATAAGTAAAACCCAACTTTTCGCCATATTTCTCCGACAGCCGCACACAAATTCCGCATTTAATGCATTTCTG
>JBBIPU010000290.1:0-3087 GCA_037442685.1 Draconibacterium sp.
GCGCCTGCTCCTGCAGCTTCTTCAATAAACGAGAAATCGAGTACAAGATTAAGTGCGGCAATTGCCACAATAAACAGACTGATTCCAATACTCAGATTGCTGTTTCCGTATAAAAACGACATTTGCATTCCGAAGAAACTTCCGATAAAACTAACCAGGTAAACCACGGCGATTCCGGCTGTTGCGGCAAAAATTCCCATTTTCAGTTTTTGTGTCACTTTGATAATTCCTGAACGGTACAGGAAAAGCATAGCAAAGAATACAGCCAGGGTCAGCAACACAGCGCGCATTACTATTCCGCCGTACATGCTTTCGAAAACTGCTGAAAGTCCACCCAACAGCAATCCTTCGAAAACTGCATAAACCGGGGCAGAAATTCCAGCGCTTTTTGGTCTGAAAGCAGTTACAAGTGCAGTAATCAGTCCACCGATACCGCCAACAATTACCCATGGCATTACTGCTGCAGATGCTGTTTCGGGATTTGTGGTTACTGCCTGGAAAAACTTATTCCAGGTAAAAACAGCAGCGGCAATGACCAGTAAAAGCATGATCGCTGTTTTGTTCATTGTACCTTTTATGGTCATCGATTCAGCCGTAATACCGTAATCCCTGCTGAAAACATTCTCCTTTAAAACAGGATTTGAGGATTTTGTCAGATTTATCATATCATTTATTTTTTAAAAAGTTCAACATTAAGTTTTATTTCAGATTGTAAGTTAGACAAAAAACCTGCCATTAAAGTATTTGCTGACAAGTTTTCAGGATATTTAACTTCACAGCACAGCAATCATGCATGATTTTTATTTTCAATCGAATCGCGGAAATAGTCGCTGTTCAGTTCATCATAAAGTTCTTTTCCAAGTTTTATTGCATTTTCCGAATCGCTCAACTGCAGGGTACGAGCAAGTTCAATTGTTTGGCTGTTCATATTTTCAGAACGTTTTCCAAGAGCAATGATAGTTCTGTAAAAGACGGTGTTAAGCGCGCTGTCTTTTGCCAGTGTTGGCAGTTCTTCAAAAAAAGGTTCAAACATTTCATCAATCGCTTTTTTGTCGGTAAGAGCAAGACGACCGATGAGATGTAAACCTGTAAACCGGATGATATGTTTTTTCCCGCGGCACCATTCAAGCGCTTTAATATATGCAAACCTGGTTCTCACCCAGAGATTTGCCGAAGCCTGTTCTGCAATCTCGGTGTTTTCAAAGGTTTTTGTCCAGAAATCGATTTGTTCTTCAGTAACAAGTTCTGGTTCGTCGATCAGGGTTGCCAGTATCATTGTTTCGCGCCACTGTTTATTCCAGAGTTTCAAAGCCAGCAGATGATCGGGTTCAAATTGTCGCGCAATTTCACGTAAATCGATAATCGAAACTCCCCAACTGGATTTATAATGAATGCCTTTCTGCTTCATCAGGTCAACGATTTCGCCACTTTTCCGAAGTTTCACCAGCGAAATTATTTGCTGGAATTTTTTTTCCGCTTCCTGGTTGTCGAGAATAAAATCCATTCTTTCAGATTTGAGAATTTTGTAACAAGTAACAAGTATTAATTTGTCCTATCAAGTATCGAATATCAAATATCCGGCATTCCCTCCGCACACCCCTGTCCCCTAAATGGGAAATCCTCAGCACAAAATCCATCGGTTATCCAGCATCAAGTATCCAGCATCCAGCATCAAAACACAAATTCAACAAAAGCAAAAATAACCAAAATAGTAACCGAGTAAACAGAATACAATTTAACCGGAATATATTCGTACAAGCCAACATTCAACTTCTTTTTAACCACAATCGAAAGGTATATTTTTTCAAAAAGATAAGCGATAAAAGTGCCGAAGGCAATGCCGGCTATTCCGAAAAACCGGACTAAAATCAGGCTTAGCGAAACATTCAGGATCAATTCAAGCAAAGCGGCGTTCATAATCGGTTTCGAAATTCTCAATCCGTTTAATATGGTTTGCGGTAACATTAAACGGCTGATAATGATTAACAGGTAAATATTGAAAATGGTAGCGCTTTCGGCAAACTTCGGATTAAAAATAACAGGGAAAACGGGGTGGGTGATTAACAGAAGCAGGGCAGTGAGCGGGAACAACCAGTTTACAAGGCGTGTAACACTTGACTTTAATTTCAGGAGATTCTCCTTCAGGAGATTTTCGTTTGCAAAATCGGGTAGCATTGCGTTGCTCAGTGCATTTGCAAGCAGCATTGCAAGCGGCAATTCGCGGGCGCCGTACCTGAAAACCGCAAAAGTACCTTCGTCGAAATAGGAAGTTACAATAAAACCATCGACAAACTGGGCCGAACCACTTAAAAAAGTAGCTAAAATCAGAGGCCCTCCAAGTTTCAGGTGTTCCTTTACAAACGAATTTGAATATTTGATTTCTTTAAAATAAATCAGGATAACCAAAAGCCAGAGATATCGTAAAACCGAAACAATCAGAAGTCCGGTTAACGCGGATGTGATTCCGTTTCCCAGAATTACCGGCAGGGTAACAAGTACCAGTTGCACTGAAAACGAAACAATACTGTAAATAATAATCGAAGTGCCCTGTTTTTTTATCAGGTAAACATATTCAACAAGGTTGGCAGGAACGCCGAAAACGATAAATGCCATGAGCAGTCCCGTTTCCGGGATGTCTTTCCCGTTTAAAAGTAATTTTGAAAATAAGGGTTGCAAAAGGAATAGAAAAAGAGCTGCAATTACGCTTAAAACCTGAAGAATCACTAATGAACTGAAAATATGCGATCCAGTTTTTTCACTTCCGGCAGTCAGCGGCAATAGCGCTTTTTGCAGTCCGTTTAACCAGAAAAAACTTACGGCGCCGGCAATGAATGTAAATGTTTCGTATTCGCCAATTTCTGTTTGAGTCAGAGCGGTTTTGGTAAATACAATTCCTGTCAGGATTAATGTTGCATACCTTGCGACCTGGTAAAACTGAAATGCCGGAACTGTATTAAAATATTTCTTCACGTTTGATTTTGATTGGCGATAAAATTAGAAAAAAATGCTTGCTGTTCAAGGATTAAAAATTTTCAGAATACCGGAAATGATCCTGGCAATTAATGAAACTGCAACAATTAAAAAAAA
>JBBIPU010000291.1:0-3069 GCA_037442685.1 Draconibacterium sp.
TAGGGCCGGGGTAATCAGGGAGAATCAATTGGCGGTTTAGGAATTTTATCGGATAAACATATTATTTAATCAAATTAAAAGCATGGTTATAGGAAAGCCTGTTACAATAACCATATCCACCAAAATTGATGAAACAGCCTTTCTTTTTGTATATTTGTTTTAAATTAAATTTGGTATGGATAAGACTTTAAACATAAATCAAATAGTTAACGAAATTGAAAAACTTGACTATAACGATAAAATTGATATCATGGACAGAATCGTTAAACTGCTAAAAAGGGAAGATAAAACTAAACATGTAACAATTACCCGGTTGAAAGGGTTGGGCAAAAATGTTTGGCAAAAAACCAACATAGCAGATTATATTGCAACAGAACGTGAATCATGGGACTAATCCAAAAATTGAGAGATAAAAAAGTTTTTCTCGATACAGCCCCTTTAATCTACTACATTGAGGAAAATAAACAATATTCACCAATTTTAAATAAACTGTTTTCAGATAATAGCAAAGGAGAATTTCAGTTTCAAACGTCGGTAATCACATTACTTGAAGTCCTGGTTCTTCCAATACGCATGAATGAAATTCAATTAGTTGAACAATACCAAAGCATACTTTGCAACTCACCATCCATCACTATCTTCGATCTGAATATTGAAATAGCTAAAAAAGCTGCGGAATTTCGTGCGAAATACGGATTAAAAACTCCGGATTCTATTCAGCTTGCAACATCTGCATTTGCTTCTGCTGATTATTTTCTTACCAACGACATTCGTTTAAAAGCTGTTAAGGAAATTAAAATATTGGTATTGGATGAACTTATCAGGTTATAACTTAACAAATAAATTATCAGGCATTCCATATCGTGCGGACTTGTTATGGCCCGTGACCAATGCGCAGTGACTTTTTTATTTAAACCATCTGCTTTTCTTATTCAGAGTGAAATTTATGACGGGCACCTGTAGAAAGGAAAGTGGAACTGAAAGAGGCAGCCACCTTAACTAACCTGCCAAAAGTGCAAAAAACAAACACCGAACTCTAAACTTTAAACCTTCCACTTTTCTGCATTGCACTCAATATTTATATTTTATGGTAATAACCAAAGCCACTCACGCACAAAAAAGACTAAATTTGAAAAAAAAATAATGAATATCCGATGATTTACCTATTTCAAGTATTGTTGCCTGATAATCAATTCGTTCACCCCGACCCTAAAGGGAGCGAATTGATTTTCCCTGCACCCTTTAGGGCCGGGGTAATCAGGGAGAATCAATTGGCGGTTTAGGAATTTTATCGGATATACATTAAATATAAAAAAGGAAACAGGACAGATTATTCCATCACCTAAAAAAGAGATTCCTTTGGGAACATTCCGTTCAATAATCAGGCAATCAGGATTGGCGCCTGAGGATTTTAATCCTTAAAGCAAGAATGCTTGAATGCGAATGAAAAGAAATAAGAAAGCCGAAAGCAGGGTAAATTTGAACTCCGATTAACGAATGTCGAATACCGATTTCAGTTTCTCAGCCCCTTTGTCCTTCAGTTTTTCAGCCCTCTGCTCTTTGCCCTTTACAAGTAACCAGCATCCAGCATCAGGCAGGCAATAAACACCAGGCAGCAGGCAGTGGTAGAATCAGTGACCAGTGACCAATGACCAATGACTCTGAACTTTGAACTCTGAACTCTGAACTCTGAACCACAGCTGGTGCGGATTTGCAATCCGTACCTCAGCCATTAAGGGCTGACAAAGCAACCATACCTGGCAATCTGAAGCAATGATCAGAAAATTGACTACATCCACATGAATCCTGTTGAAGAAGGTTTAGTTTTTAGACCTGAAGATTATGTTTATAGCAGTGCCGTTGATTATGCAGGAGAAAAAGGCTTGTTGCAGGTTATAGTTATAAAGTAGTATTGCCTTACTGGCAATGGCACCGATTACAAATCTGCGCCAACAGGGCGAAGATGATTTAATAGGAACATACAAGGTTTTTGCTTTTAAACAATCATTAACCAACACGATGCAACCGCACAGTAGCGGGTTATTGAAATTATTATAAATAGTTTTACCGGAAGATTCTGATAAAATCAATATCTTTCCACTTTTAAGTCTGACTGTATGATATCTGAATCAATTAAACGTGAAATAATAGATTTTCTGCTACCAATCGATCCTGAGCGAGTAATCTTGTTTGGTAGTTACGCTTACGGTACACCAAATGCTGACAGTGATATCGATTTGTATGTTGTTACCAAAGAAAACATTATTCCTGCCACCTTCGAGGAAAGTTTTCAAATTAAAAAAAGGGTATATGGGGCATTAAGCAAGTTCAGAAAAAAATATGCTTCCGACATTATCGTTCATACTGTTCCTGTTCATCAAAAATTCATTGAAATGGGCAGTTCCTTTTCAAAGGAAATAATGCAAAGAGGTATTATTCTTATTTAAAAAATGAAGCAAATTACAAAAGAATGGCTCGAAGCTGCAAGTATAGACATTGAAAGCATAAAATACTTGCTTCAAAATGAGCGATTGACAGGGCAGGTAGCTTTTCATTCTCAACAAGCCATTGAGAAATCATTAAAAGCAATCATAGAAGAAAATGGTGAGAGGATTCCAAAAATTCATTCATTGAGCAAACTATTTGATATATGTGATGCTTTTTACAATTTTAGTTTCGATGAAGATCTTGTTATTGCCCTTGATAGTTTATATATTGAGTCTCGCTATCCGGGCGAACTCGGATTATTGCCCACAGGAAAACCTACTTTAAAACAGGCCCAACTATTCAATCAATTTGCTCAAACCGTATTCATAACTATATGCGATTTTCTTGAGAATCAAAAGTGAGTAATTATTTCATGATTGTCAAATATTATTTTGAAAATAAAATCTGATAAAAACCAATTAATGGGAAATAATAGTACCAAAATCCTGTTGAAGAAGGCTTGGTTTTCAGACCTGAAGATTATGTTTATAGCAGTGCCGTTGATTATGCAGGAGAAAATGGGTTGTCAGATGTTTTGGTTATAAAGTAGAATTATCGATGAGAAGCTGCCGGAAATTTTTT
>JBBIPU010000292.1:0-3051 GCA_037442685.1 Draconibacterium sp.
AGTTGTTTTCAGAGTTGTCGAAAGGAGCTTCGCTGACCTCTTCAAAACGTTCGTTTGCCCTGATGGGAGAACTCATGTACCAGTCGCACAATGCTTACACCGAATGCGGGCTGGGTGCTAAAGCCACCGACCTGATTGTGGAACTGTGCCGTAAGGAAGGAAAAGAAAAAGGCATTTACGGCGCAAAAATAACCGGTGGAGGAGCGGGTGGAACCGTGGCAATCCTTGCCGATAAAAACGCTGCTGAAACAGTGCGGAAGATTTTCAATAAATATATTGAATCAAAAATGGGCGATCCTTATCTTTTTGAAGGAAGTTCAGACGGCGCCGATTCTTTTGGAATTGTAACAATAAACGGTTAATTCCCGAAAGACCTGGTTGTTTAAACCATTGTTAATCGCCAAACGAATACTGATTTTGAAACTTCGCCAGAAGTAAAACCTTAACTGCCAAAGAATAATTATGAAACGAACTTTTACTTTTCTGCTATTCCTCTTAATAACCTTAATCACAGTAAGTAAACTGACGGGGCAAACCACCCGGGAAATGGAGGAAAAGTTCAAAAATCCCCCGATGGACTGCTGGCCGCATACACGCTGGTGGTGGCCTGGAAATCCGGTTTCGAAGGAGGAAATTACATGGGAGCTGCAGCAGATGAAAGATCACGGAATAACCGGGGTTGAGCAGATTACCATGTCGCCGGTTTACGAAAAAGGGAATATTCCGTATTTGTCGGATGAATATTTCGAAATGGCAAAACACACGGTGAAAGAAGCCAAACGGCTGGGAATGGAAGTGTCATTCAATTTTGGCGGTCCGGGCTGGATCCTGGGTGGCGACTGGGTTCCGGAGGAAGACAAGTCAAAAGACATGGTACCCACCTCCGTCATTGTTGAAGGGCCAAAGTTGTTTAATGAAAAACTGCCGGTAGAACTTACTAGAACCAGGCGTTCATGGGAAATTTACGAACCTACACTTTCAGGAGATGAAAAACTTCTCGCGGTGGTTGCCGGAAAAATCGTTGACAAATCGCTCGATCCATCCACGTTAACAGTGATCACCTCCAAAGTTCAGAACAACCGGCTGAAATGGGAAGTCCCCGGCGGCAAATGGCAAATTATGGCTTTCTGGCTGAAAAAGAACGGACATTCAAATGCAGTCGATCATTTCAGCAAAGAAGCGATGCAAAGATATTGTGACTTCCTCGGGGGAAAATACAGGGAATCGGTTGGCGATGAATTCGGAAAAACTGTGGATTCGTTTTTTGCCGACAGTTTCGAACTATCCAATCTGGCAAGCGGCATTTACTGGAGCGCCGGATTACTTGAAAAATTCAGGGAAATGTATGGTTACGACCTCGTTCCCTACCTGCCTGCAATCTGGTGGGATGTAAAAAATATCAGTCCAAAAATCAGGTACGATGTTAATGAATTCTTACATAAAACCGGCTTGGATGCGTTTTTTGACACTTTTATGAATTACTGCAATAAAAACGGTATTAAAGGCAGGGTACAGACCTACGGATTTACCACCGACAACATTGAAGCTGCGGGAAAAACTGACATCCCCGAAATGGAAATCACCGCCGGTGAAAAAGATGCAGCCGACTGGTTTGATACCCGGATCGGACCTAAAAAATATGTCTCTTCTGGCGCCCATATTTATGGCAAAAAAGTGGTTTCAACCGAAGCGTACACTTTTATCCACTGGGAAAGGTACAGGGCAACGCTTGAAGAACTGAAGATCGCCAGCGACATGTACCTGCGGAACGGGGCCACAAAATTTTACAATCATGGTTTTACCTACACCCCCGAGAAAGATGTGACACCTTCGCGCTCCATCCCTTTCGCCGCGTTTATTCACCCTCAGAATGTATGGTGGAAATATTATCCAAAACTGGCTGAATATATTGCCCGGAGTTCATTTTTGCTGAGGCAGGGCGATTTTGCCCCCGATATTGCCATCTATTCACCGCTCGCAAACCAGTGGACACTCGATGTTTTGAATCCCCGGAAATGGACACGCGAATTCGACTGGGGAGAACTTGGCAACCTGATCATTTCAAACGGATACGACTACGACCTGCTCAATGACGACGCGCTTCAGAACCTGGCAGAAATCGAAAACGGAAATATCAGGATCAGAAACCTGGAATACAAAATCCTGATTGTTCCCAATGTAACTTCAATCCCGTTAAAAACGATGCAATTTATTGAGCGGTATGCAAAGCTAGGTGGAACGGTGATCGCACTGGAGCGTGTCCCTGAGTTTTCCACCGGTTTGATCCGGTTTGAAGAAAACGACAGGGAGGTTCAGAAACTGTCGGCGCTGCTTTTCAATTCGCCGGCAGGCAGCGATGACAATGGTTTTAAGGCATACGGGCAAGGCCGGACTTACCAGATCAGACAGGTTCTCGACCGCAGTATCTGGTGGGATAAACGCAGTTCGGCGCTCGATCCCTTTTTAAATACAATCCGAAACCATATTGCACCCGATTTCAGCATCGATTTCGCACAGGAAGGTTTGCGCAAAAACGAAGGCCTGACTTTTATGCACAGAAAAGTTGGGGAGAGCGATATTTATTTTGTTACCAATATTCAGGATAAAACGAGCAGTATTCCTGTCACATTCAGGGTGAAAAACAAAAATATTCAGCAATGGAATCCTAACACCGGCGAAATTACAGAAGTGCTTAATTTTTCCGTTAACGAAAACGGAGTGCAACTTCCCCTGAATCTTGAACCCTACGAATCGACATTTTTTGTATTCAATCCGGGAACTCCTGAAATTTATGTTTCGAAAACAGATTTTCCCGGAATAATTTCTTCTGCGATAAATTGTTTCGTCGCACTTGCTTTCAACAATGGAAATTATCAGACTGAAATGGTTCAGGATGAAAAAGAAATGATAATAAAAAGCACAAGGGTTGAAGGCATTCCTGCGCCCTTCACTGTCAGCGGGGAGTGGACATTGACGCTTGAAGGTGTTCAGTTTCCGAAAATCACCAAAACTGTTTCCATTCCTGAATCGTGGACCAAAGATGAAAAAACC
>JBBIPU010000293.1:0-2971 GCA_037442685.1 Draconibacterium sp.
CCCACCTGGCGTTTCAACGAAGTGGTTCCGGTTTGGCATGAAAAAGAATGACCGGAGAAATCAGAGAAACCTGTTTTTCAAATTTAGCGCCACGTTTACAAGCAGAACCATCACCGGCACTTCCACCAGCGGGCCAATCACAGTGGCAAAGGCAGCCTGCGAGTTGATTCCAAACACTGCAATGGCCACTGCAATGGCTAACTCAAAATCGTTGCTGCCGGCAGTAAATGCCATGGTTGCCGATTTCTCGTATCCCGAACCCATTCTCCGTGCAATAAAAAATGTAACGAAGAACATAAACACAAAATAAATGGTGTATGGTATGGCTACACGAATTACATCAGCAGGCAGTTCAATAATTTTTTCTCCTTTCAGTGAGAACATCACAAAAATGGTAAACAACAAAGCCACGGGTGTCAACAGTGATACTTTAGGAATAAACTTTGCATAAAACCAGTCGCTGCCCAGCCATTTGCGGAGCAGTAAATTGGAGATAAGCCCGGCTGCAAAGGGAATTCCGAGATAGATCAATACGGTAACAGCAATTTCACCGATCGAAACTTCCACAACCACACCTTTCAGTCCGAAAAGAGGTGGCAGAAGCGTGATAAAAATCCATGCATAGACTGAATACAAAAACACCTGGAACAGGGCGTTGAAAGCCACCAATCCCGCAGCTAATTCGGTGTCGCCTTTGGCAAGGTCGTTCCACACCAACACCATGGCAATGCACCTTGCCAACCCGACGAGAATCACACCGACCATCAGTCCCGGATAATTGTGGAGGAAAATTATTGCCATCAGAAACATCACCAGCGGCCCGATTATCCAGTTTTGTGTCAGCGACAAACCAAGCAGTTTCAGGTTTTTAAAAACCAGCGGCAGCTTTTCGTAACGTACTTTCGCCAGCGGCGGGTACATCATCAGAACAAGCCCGATGGCAATCGGGATGTTGGTGGTTCCTGAACTCATCGAATTCCAGAAATCAGCAATTCCGGGTACGAAATAACCTGCTGAAACACCTGCAAACATTACAAGAAATATCCAGAGTGTCAGGTAGCGGTCGAAAAAGGAGAGTTGTTTTGTTACGGAAGTCATAATTGCGGTTTAATTTGTTCGTTATAAAATTTCCAAAAGGCAGCTTTGATTTCGTCACGAACCCGGTAATATTCGCTTTCTACAAATTCCGGAGTTCCGGTTGCGTGTGATGGATCATCAAAACCGATATGTAACCGGTGTTTTACCTTTCCCAGAAAGGCCGGACAGTTCTCGTTGGCGCCGCCACAAACCGTAATAACATAATCCCACTCCTCATCTAAATAAATATCAACCGAATCGGAAGTGTGGAGACTGATGTCGATTCCTGCTTCTTTCATCACTTCCACTGCTTTGTGATTGAGTTTTCCCGAGGCTTCAGTCCCGGCAGAACAAACGGTCAGACTACTATCGAACGACTGCAAAAAACCGTGCGCCATCTGGCTTCGGCAACTGTTTCCTGTGCAAAGAATTAGTACTTTCATTTTTATGACTTTATTTTCTCAAATAATCCCATCAGCTTTGAATGCAGGATATTTCTGATTTCCGCTTCGTTTTCGCCAATAGGTTTTACAGGGATTAAATCCATTATTTCATTTGGTGTCAGTCCCGATTGGTAAAATAATTTCCATGCTCTTTTCACTGTAGAAGAAACTGCTTTTCTTGCTTCTTCCGGCGACAATCCGGTTTCTGTTGCAATCTTTTCCAATTCCTGCCATTGAAACCAGAAATAGGTAGGCAACATGGCCGAGTTAATTGCATAACCTTCGAGTTTGTTTTCTTCGGTTTCAAAGGTTTTTCCCAGATTTTTCAATATTTTCAGGCACTGCTGTTTCTTTTCCTCATCCATTTCAGCATGAAAAGCTACAGGATTGAAACCTTCGTTGATGATGGATGTGGCGTTCGGAATCATTCGAACAAGATTTTTCGTCGTTAAAACAGTTGCCATTTTTTCGAGGGTAATTTTTGGTGCAAGCGAAACCACCACCGAATCTTTTCCAACTGCTTCTTTAATGTTTTGCAGCGTTTCCATCATCACCGGCGGATGAACCGCCAGAAAAACAATACTTTGTTTTGCAGCCGAATAAGGTGAGTTGGCTAACTCAATCCCAGGAAACTGTTCCACCAACGCTTTTCCAGTTTCGACATTGGGTTCGTAAACCACCACTTTTTCAAATTTTACATTTGCATCGCTGAATCCCTTAAGGAAAATGCGGGTGATGCGTCCACCTCCGATAAAACCGATTGTTGTTTTCATAAATATAATTGGCCTCTCCCCGGCCCTCTCCAAATGGAGAGGGAGTTTTGGAAAGATTTGTTTTTCCCAATATCACTTTTAAAACTCTTTTTCCAATCTTCCCCCTGCGGGGGAATTAAAGGGGGCTAAAAAACGACATTAAACAAAAATCCCACAATTAAAATTCCAGTTCCAACAACGCCAATAAAAGTGAATATCAGTGGCAGTTTCAGCACTTTTCGCAAGATAATCATTTCAGGTAACGAAAGTCCAATTACCGACATCATAAAAGCCAGAGCAGTTCCCAGCGATGCGCCTTTTTCAATCAGTACCGAAACAATGGGTACAATTCCGGCGGCATTCGAATACAATGGAATACCAATTAAAATTGAAAGCGGTACCGAATACCAGGCCGATTTTCCCATCAGAGCCGCCATAAAATCTTCGGGAACATATCCATGTGCGCCAGCGCCAACTGCTATACCAAGCGCTACATAAATCCAAACTTTGCCAACAATTTCCTTTACAGCATCATAACCACGGGAGATCCTTTTCTGAAAGGTGAGTTTTTCTTCTTCAGCTTCGCCACTTCCCGCCTGCATTTGATAAACCCAGGATTCAACCCATTTTTCGAGTTTTAGCAGACCAATAATCCAACCGGCAAGAATGGCAATTACCAAACCTGTGCCCACATAAATG
>JBBIPU010000294.1:0-2926 GCA_037442685.1 Draconibacterium sp.
TGTTCCAAAAAGAACAAGTACATTCAATCGGCAAAGCTGAATGGGAAAGAATTAAGCACCCCGTTTTTCTTCCACAGCGACCTTGTGAACGGAGGGGAATTACAATTCGTTATGGGCGACAGGCCCAATAAAAACTGGGGTGCATCAAAATAATGGAATCAAATTAAACCAAATAAATTACCAAAAAGATGAGAACTTTAAAGTGCTTTTTGATTTTAGGAATCCTTTCAATGTTCATTCCAGCAATTGGATCGGGCATTACAACAAAAAAGGATAAAAAAACAGAAATCAGGAGCGACTCCATCCACGTTATCGGCCATGCACACATGGACATGAACTGGCTCTGGACCTACTCCGAAACCATGCAAATGTGCAACGACAACCTCCGGCAAACCGTCGCTTTCATGGAAGAATTCCCCGATTTTACGATGATTCAAAGCCAGGCTTCAGTTTACAACTTTGTTGAAATGGTCGATCCTCCGCTTTTGGAAAAGGTGAAAAAATATGTAAAGGAAGGTCGCCTTGAACTGGGTGGAGGAATGTGGACCGAAGGCGATATGAACCTTTCTTCCGGCGAAGCCATCACCCGCTCATTTTTATTGGGTCAGCGTTACTTCCAAAACCATTATGGAAAAATGGCAAAAGTGGGGTGGTTGCCCGATAACTTCGGACATATTTCGCAAATGCCGCAGATTTTAAAACTAGCTGGCTGCGACTACTATTATTTCCATCGCTGCAAACCTTACATTGGCTCATTCTGGTGGGTGGCGCCCGATTCGTCGAAAGTATTGTGCTACGCCAATGACAGTTACAATGGAAACTTCACCATCGATTTTAAAAAGGAAGCTGCTAGGTTTTCTCCTGAGAAACACCGGATACTCCAGGTGATGGGCATTGGCGATCACGGTGGCGGCCCGACAAGGGAATACATCGATAAAATCCACGAAATGGATAAAAGGCCAGGTTACGCTTCGGTGAAATTTACCACCGTCGAAGATTTCTTTAAAAAGACGGAAAAGGAGATGGACGGGCGGCCAACGCACCGTGGCGAAATGCAGTTTATCTTCGAAGGCTGCTACACAAACGTTGCCGATATCAAGGAAGGCAACCGCAACAGCGAAAACCTGCTTTACTCTGCTGAATTTTTCAATACAATGCGTTGGTTGAACGGTGGCAATTATCCGGCGCAACAGTTGCGCGACTTGTGGCAATCGGTCACATTCAATGAGTTTCACGACATCCTGCCCGGTTCCGCCATCAACGAATCAAACAAAGAATCAATCTCCAGGTACAGCGAGGTTCTCCGCAAAACAAACGAATTGCGGAACAATGCCTTCCGTGAAATGGCCGACGAAATCAGTTTTCAGAAAAATATGGGGCAACCGGTTGTCGCATTCAACCTTCAGCCTTTCGGGCGAAAAACCCTCGTGGAAGCAAATGTTTATTCGCACGAAGAACCTGTTACAGCAAAGCTGAATAGCTGGGGTAATTATTATGGTTCGAAATACATTACGCCGAAAGGCAAAACTCCGCCAACCGTTTTGGTACGCGACGCATCAGGGAAAACCTATCCGGCGCAGGTGGTTTGGGGAAAGGTAACCCCTCCCGGATATACCTCTAAAGTTCAGTTTATTGTCGATGATATGCCTGCCGGAGGGTACAAAACATTTTATATCGACATGACCAAACCCGGCGAATACAACGAACCGTTGAAACTGAACGACAATACTGTTGAAACCGAATACTTCAAAATTAAGTTCGATATGAAAACCGGTGGAATTGTCAGCCTGTACGACAAGCAAAAGAACAAAGAGTATGTGAAGGAAGGGGAGCAACTCAATAAACTCCGCATTTCGCTCGAAGATAAAAAAGGGAAAATGAAATCTTGGGTGATCAACCAGTTTGTTGGAGAGGAAGATGTGACCGATGTAAAAAGCGTGAAAGTGTTGGAAACCGGACCGGTGAGATTTTGCATGGAAACCGAAAAAGTCTGGGGAAAATCGAGGTTTATCGAACGGACTTATATTTATCGTTCCTATCCGCGAATTGATTATGACATGGAAGTCCACTGGCTGGAAACCGGCAGTGATTCGACCAATTCACCCATGGTCAGGGCAATTTTCCCTATGAATCTCGAAAATACAAAATTTTATTCCCAGGTCCCTTTCGATGTGGTGGAACGCCCGGTCGACGGAAAAATCAACGGACAAGAAGCTCCACCGTTTCTGAGACACCAGGATGTTTATGGTAATAAGTCAGAAATTAATTCCGGACAGGAAGTCCCGGCCCAAAAATGGGTGGATATTACCGATGGAAAAGCCGGCATGGCTTTGCTTAGCCGGACAAAATACGGATATTCTTACCACCACGGCGATTTAAGGCTCACCCTTTTGCGTTCGGCCGGTGAGCCCGACATCTACCCGAACCTGGGCAAATTCAATATCAGTTACTCGCTGTTTCCGCACGAAGGTGACTGGAAAAACGGGGTCTGGGCGGAAGGAGATAATTTCAATATCCCGGTTTATGCCGCAGAACCGCCTTCTTTGTCGCTGGTGAAAGAACATGCCACTCGTCCTGAAGAAGCTTCGTTAATCTCGGTGGATGCAAAAAATGTCGTTTTATCGGGCATCAAACAATCTGAAGAGGGCGACGAACTGATTGTCCGGCTTGCTGAAACAAATGGCACGGAAACAACAGTCAACCTGAATTTGCCTGTCAATGCCGCTTCCGCCCGCAGGTTGAATATCATTGAACTTCCGCTTGAAAATGTAGCAAAACCTGTTGTCAGCGGAAAATCTGTTCAGGTTAAAATCAGGGCAAAAGAAATTGTCACCCTCGGCATCACCCCGGTTAAATAAATAAAAAATCAGAATATTATGAATCGCAAACTTTTCATTTTCATTGCATTACTCCTTTCAGGGCTGTT
>JBBIPU010000295.1:0-2907 GCA_037442685.1 Draconibacterium sp.
TTCGTCAACTTCGGCTTGCTGCTCTGACATTAATTGTTTGTATTTATCCATATATCCCGCCCCTGCCTGCTGTATTTTGTCAAATTCAGGCATGAGTATTTCAGGACCCGTTTTAAATGGTTCTCCGATCTGTGGCAAGTCTGTGATGGTTTCCATTTTCGACATCGGCGCAACCGTTTCTCTTTTGGCGGCAAGAGTAGTAAGGCTTTTAATCAGTTTTTCGTTTGCATCGATCTGCATTTTTGTTGCCTGTATTTCTTCAACCTGAAATTCACCATATTTTTTGAGCTGAACTTTTAATGCTTCTGTCTGAGCTTCGATTTCTTCAATAGTTCTACCATGTCTCTTTTTTGTTTCTGCTGCAAGCTGTTCGGCTGCAATGTTGTTTTTAAAGGCGTTACTTTCTTCGTCAATGTGTTCCACAAAATCAGCTGACTGTTTACTATATTCTTTTTTTCCCTGCCATAAAAGCGATAAACCCCCAGACATTACTCCGTTTACTGTCCTACCCCAGTTATACCAGTCAGTTGTTACACGTGGAAGATTTTCGACAAAAGCATTGAGAAAATTCAAAACGGCACTTCCACCCTGTTGAATAGCAGTGCTGTCAGCCATCGACATTTTAAGATTTTCCCACGCTGCTGTTAATTGCTGAACTTTGATTGAATTCGTTTCTATAACTGCCCCGCTTTCTGTCAACGAATCCGCAGCAATTTCGCCAACTGCCCTGGCAATGTCGGCAGTTGTTGCCGTTTCCATTCCAACACCTTTCAATTTCTCTTTTAACTGAACTGCTGAAATTCCAAGATTATCAAGTATTAAAGGCGATTTTCTGCCAATACCCATTACAATCGAATCAACAAGATAATCGACGCTTTGCCCCGTATCCTGCGCCCTTTTTGTGGCAAACTGAAAGAGGTTTGCAAGATTCTCCACCGGCAATCCAAGATTATTAGCTGAAACAGTACGTTTCATCAGTTCCAGTTCTGAAACGGTTCCGGCGGTTGCCTTTTTCATGTCTTCCATATAACGCCCGCCTTCTATTCTCGAAAATGCTGATCTTACCCCCTCTGCCTCTCCGCTAAGCAATACCAGTTCTCTTGTAAATTCTGCAATCCTTTCGGTTGCAAATGTACCCGCAAGTACACCGCCTATTTTCCCCGCCATACTATTTGAGAAGTCACCAAGTTTCTTCTGTGCATTGTTCAAACCGCTTTCTAACTTACCGTTGTCTGTTCGTATGTTAATTACTACGTCTTCAGCTTTTGCCATGATATTATTATTTTAAATTGTTATTAAGTTGCTGTCTGTGAATTCTGTCCATCTCATCAAAAAACCTATCAACCACCGCAAGTAATTCCGGCTCTATTTGCTGAAGAATAACCCTGTCACATTTTTCATTTTCAGTCATATTGTTATCTTCAACGTAACTTAAACAGGTTGTTTTAATTGAATTTATGATCTCATTTTCCAATGAAAAAAGTCTGTTAAACCGTTGATTTAAAAAGGCTAATACTTCGTTACTGTTTGCCATAATATTCGATTAAAGCGATTTGAATTCATTTTCAATTTTTTCAAGTTCCTCGGCAAAATGCTGTCTTACCAGTGGCATTAATTTTTCCTCAAGTCTGCGAAGTATAGGCCTTTCAATCGGTTCATCTTCGTTAAACAAAACCGCTTTCTTACAGGCTATTTCAATTTGTTTTACAACTGAATCCATTGCACTTGTGATTCTTGCACTCAGTGCCACCAGTTCTTTGGCTTTTACATAATCCTCAATTTTCATTTTTGTAATCTTTGTTATTTAACTTAATTATTCTCTTTATCAATTCTTTAGCGTTTGTCCGAGTAAACACGAATTTCGAATCGTTCAGCGTTATTTCAATGGCTGTGATCTTTCGCAGTTCATCGTATTTCATCGGGTGTAATTCCTTTGTTGTGTATTGTTCAAACGTTATCCCGGTGGCTGTGGCTCTCGTTATCATCACAGGGTAGCAACCTTTTTTAATTAGCTTCGATACTGATTTGATGGTTTCGTCCTCGGCTGATCTCTGATTTAGTATATTCTGCTGCCTGATCTGGTTGTTATGCTTTGCCCTACATTTGTCAGAGCAAAATTTACTGTCTGATTTCTGGAAAGTGATCTCCTTATTGCAGGTCAAACAAAACCGTTTTTTATCTTCAAAATTGCGGGTAAAATTTCCGGTGTCAATGCTATTTGCTTTTTGTAATGATTTCACCCTACAATTAAACTGTGAAAACATTACATTTTGGCTCATCGTATTGACTTCAAAATTCGGTGAAAACATTACGGTTTTCCGTTTCCTATTGACTAACCGTTTCCACCTGTCAAGAATCAACATTTTTATTTCGCCTTGTTCGTTATCATGACCATACTTTTTTAACATGGTTTGATAGTATTCCCTTTGGCGTGTCCTTTTATCAAATGTCAGGTTTTCCCAAAATACAGGATTCTGATAATCTTTTAGTTTCAGTAATTCAGTAGTGTTTAACTGGCTTTCGTTAATCGATCCATTATAATAAATCAGCTTTTCCCACATATCAGCAAGTATCTGACCGATGATTCCAATTTTTTCGGGCGAAGTGAGGCAATTTAAATTTGATATACCATGTTTCTGAATAAACCTCATTTTCTTTACTTTCACTTCAATTCTCAGAATATTGGTTTTGGTTGTACCTGCCTGCCTGCCTTTATCGTAAATCTTTAACTCATAATCTGAATTCGGTTTTGCACAAACTTTCCCAAGTCCTATTTTTTTGACGTTCATCTCTGAAAACCTGCGGTTTCCGTTGCTTACAATCGATTTGATTATTTTTTTTGCCGGGGTGGCGGTGGTAATATTAACGCCAAACTCAATATTCTCTAAAACACAATCGCTTAAAGGC
>JBBIPU010000296.1:0-2875 GCA_037442685.1 Draconibacterium sp.
ATTCCACCGCCCAATGTAACCGGTGTGCTGCACATGGGACACATGCTCAACAATACCATTCAGGACATTCTGGTGCGTCGCGCCCGAATGACCGGCAAAAATGCCTGCTGGGTTCCGGGAACCGACCATGCTTCGATTGCAACGGAAGCAAAAGTGGTTGACAAACTGCGCAAAGCCGGAATCGACAAGTACGACCTTACCCGCGAGGAATTTCTGAAACATGCATGGGAGTGGACTGACAAACATGGAGGAATCATCCTGGAACAGCTCAAAAAACTGGGTGCTTCGTGCGATTGGGACCGAACAGCCTTTACCATGGACGAACCCCGCAGTGAATCGGTTATCAAAGTTTTTGTTGACTTGTATAACAAAGGTTTAATTTACCGCGGTGTACGCATGGTAAACTGGGACCCGGCTGCAAAAACTGCACTGTCGGATGAAGAAGTGGTTTATAAAGAGGTACAGTCAAAATTGTATTATTTGAAATATAAATTGGAAGCCCCCTCTGACTCCCCCGAGGGGGAGGAAAGGAAACCTCAATATAAAACTGCTCGAAAATCGGAGTACGAGTTATTAAAAAAGAATGCAAAAGAATTACGATGCTTTTCAACCGAGGCTGAAAGTGTTTTGTGGGAAATGCTTCGTTCTAATAAATTGGGAGAGAAATTTAGGAGACAACACATTATCAATGACATTATTGTAGATTTTGTTTGCCTAACCAAAAACCTTGTTATTGAAGTTGATGGTGGTTATCATAGCAGACCCGATATTCAGGAATTAGACAAAATCAAAACAGATATTTTAAATGAACTTGGGTACAATATTATCCGTTTTACCAACGAAGAAGTAATCGGTAATATAGAAGCAGTAATACAATCCATCGAAGATGCTTTAAAAAGCTCCCCCTCCGGGGGAGTTGAGGGGGCTTCCTTTGTTACCATCGCCACCACACGCCCCGAAACGATTTTGGGCGATACCGCAGTTTGCGTAAATCCTGCAGATCCACGTTTTAAGCATCTTGTAGGGAAAAGAGTTTTGGTGCCGCTGATTAACCGTTCAATCCCGATTATTGAAGATGATTATGTGGATATGGAATTTGGAACAGGTTGTCTGAAAATTACTCCGGCTCACGATGTAAACGACTACGAAATCGGGATGCGCCACAACTTGCCGTCTATCGATATTTTTAATGATGACGGAACATTAAGCGAAAAAGCTGAACTCTTTATCGGGCAGGACCGTTTTGCCGTTCGTGATGCGATAATTCCAGAACTTGAAAAAGCCGGAAATCTGGCAAAAATTGAAGATTACACAAATAAAGTCGGGTATTCAGAAAGAACACACGTTCCGATTGAGCCAAAACTTTCGGCACAGTGGTTCCTGAAAATGGAAGAATTGTGCAAACCAGCGCTCGAAAATGTGATGAACGACAATATCCGTTTTCATCCTGCCAAATTCAAAAATATTTACAACCACTGGATGAGCAACGTAAAAGACTGGTGTATCAGCCGCCAGTTGTGGTGGGGCCACCAGATTCCGGTTTGGTATATCGAAAACCCCTCCCCGGCCCTCCCCGGAGGAGAGGGAGTTGGGAACTACGGATTTGTGGTTGCTGAAAATGAAGAGGAAGCCAGAAAACTTGTTCTTCAAAAGTTTCCCCACCTTGGGGGGACTAAGGGGGGCTTTACTTTGCGACAGGACGATGATGCTCTCGACACCTGGTTTTCGAGCTGGTTGTGGCCGATTTCGGTTTTTGATGGAATTCGTGAACCGGAGAACGACGAAATTAAATACTACTATCCCACTTCCGATTTGGTAACCGCACCCGACATTATTTTCTTCTGGGTGGCAAGGATGATCATTGCCGGGTACGAATACCGAAATGAATTTCCTTATAAAAACGTCTATTTTACAGGAATGGTGCGCGATGCACAACGCCGGAAAATGTCGAAGTCATTGGGTAATTCACCAGACCCACTCGATTTGATTGCCAAATACGGCGCCGATGGTGTGCGTGTGGGGATGTTGCTTTGTTCGCCAGCCGGTGGTGATTTGCTTTTCGATGAAAGTCTGCCGCAACAAGGAGCGGGTTTTGCAACCAAAATCTGGAACGCTTTCCGCCTGGTGAAAAACTGGGAAATTTCCACAGAAATTCCGCAACCCGAACACTCAAAACTGGCGATTGAATGGTTCAGAAATAAATTGGGTGAAGTGGTTACTACACTCGATGAGCAGTTTACGCAATTCCGTATTTCTGAAGCGCTGATGACCGTTTACACCACCGTTCGAGATGAGTTTTCGGGTTGGCTGCTGGAAATTGTAAAACCAGCTTACCAAAAACCAATTGATGCAAAGACTTACAACGAAGTGGTTGAATTGTTTGACCAGATGCTGCGGTTGATGCACCCGTTTATGCCATTTATCACCGAAGAAATCTGGCAGATGCTCGCCGAAAGAAAAGCCGGCGAAACCATTATGTTGTCGCAACTTCCGAAGGTTAAAAAATACGATACCGAATTGCTGGCTGCTTTTGAAAATGTAAAAGAAGCCATCTCCGGAATCAGGAAAATACGCACCGACAAAAACATTGCACAAAAAGAAACGCTCGAACTTAAAGTTCAGCAGGGCGACAAAGGTTTTGAAGCACAATTTAACAGTGTTGTAATAAAAATGGGCAATCTTTCGTCGCTCGAAATGGTGACTGAAGAAGTAAAAGGTGCTGCTTCATTCCTGGTGAAATCGACCAACTTTTATATTCCGCTGGGCGGTTTTGTAAATGTGGAAGAAGAACTGAAAAAGCTGGAAGAAGAACTGAAATATACCCGTGGATTTCTGACTTCAGTAATGAAGAAACTCGAAAACGAGCGTTTTGTAA
>JBBIPU010000297.1:0-2859 GCA_037442685.1 Draconibacterium sp.
GCAGGAATTGGCTGCGCAGGCGGCGGAAAACTTTCAGGTTTTGTCCAGTAACCACCGGGTTTGAACTCAAACGGACCAAACCAGGCGTGTACTTCTTTAACCTGTCCCAAAACGCCGGCATCGTACCACTCTTTGATCAAACGGATACCGTTTGTGGTGTGCCCCTGGTTGCCCATTTGCGAAACGATTCCGTAGTGTTTTGCGGCTTTTTTGAGTGTCCGCAACTGCCAGACATTGTGCGCGAGTGGTTTCTCGACATACACGTGTTTTTTCAGTTGCATTGCTGCCATCGCCGCTGCAAAATGCGTGTGGTCGGGTGTCGAAACCACCACGGCATCAATTTCATTGTGCATTTCATCCAGCATCTTTCTGAAATCCTTGTACCGTTTGGCTTTCGGGAAGGTTTTGAATGCCTCTGCTGCGCGGTTATCATCCACATCGGCAATCGCCACAATGTTTTCGTTCATGAGTTTTTCCCAGTTGTCGGCTCCGCGACCGCCTGCGCCAATTAACGCAATGTTCAGTTTATTACTACGCGAGCAACTCAAAAGATTGGGAATAATCAAAGTTCCAACGGTCACAGCCGACGCTGACTTCAGGAACATTCTGCGTGAATAATCTTTCATAATTTTATTGTTTATAAATTTTTAAATTTTCAATTCTTACACCGCGAAGCGGTAATTTAATTCAGCCCAGCAGTAAAGCGAAGCGACACCCTGGATAATTTTAACAATAAATGAAAAGACGCCCTGAAAGGGCAACTTCCCAATTATTAATTTGCCCTTTCATGGCGCAATCTGAAATTTTCTGTTCAACCCCAATACGACACCTTCTTTGCATTGGGTTGAAATAAGTTGGGCTTTCAGCCCGAAAATCAAATTTTAACATAACTTCGGATAAGTTCTATTTCCTTTTTTCAGCGACTTTGCTGAACGACCCCGGGTAATTACACTCCAGCACTTTACTTCCGTTTCCTTCCCTGATCCAGGTATCAAATCCGCGTTTTCCTTCTTTTAAAACAATCACCCTGCCGCCAGCTTTCGGATCATCTGCATCGGCCATTGTTTTTGTAACACGTCCGTAAGCAAGTGCTATTCCGAAGTGCACGCCAATATAATCATTGATATGATCGTGGCCTACAAAAGTGCCCATCACATCGCCGCTTTCAAGCATGGCAGCAAACATTCCGGTATTAATTTCGGGACTGCATTCATCCTCGTTTTTTACTCCAACCGGTGGATTCAAAGTGTTGCTCCAGGCGTTTGTATATTCCGGAAGCGGAATATGAAAAAATGCCAGTGCAGGAAAAGGCTTCCCGTTGTTCGAAGTGGTAAGTTTGCGGCTTTTTTCGCAGTACCAGCTTACTTGTTCGTGTGTAAACCAACCCCAACCACCCACCAGCGATTCGAGGGTGCTGTACATATTCGAATCCATAAAATACAATTGGGCTGCGGGTTTGCTGTCGTTCCCCAAAACCGGCAAAACAAAATTGGAATAACCATAAGTTTCTTCTTTGTCATCGTTCAGACAGAAAGGAAACTTTTGCAGAAAATCAGCCAGTTCATTTCGGGGAAAATTGTGCTCCGAGTCGTGATTCCCGAAAACCATCGCCCAGGGTGTTTTGTATTTTTCAACTATTCCAAACAACTTTTTGTAAGCTTCTTGCGGATTGTCTTCGGTAACAATGTCGCCGGTGAACACCACCAAATCGGGCTTCTCAGCCACCATTACCTTTTCAACCGTGGTGTAAACTTCCAGATTCTTCTTTTCTTTTAATTCGATGTGAGTATCGGTAAACTGAACAATTTTCAGTACCCCGTTTTTAAACTGAAGTTTTGTTGCAATTTGCGCATTCAGACTAGAAAAAGCAAAGACGGTAATAAAGAATAGAAAGATTCTTTTCATAAGTTTTAGTATCATTTTTTTATTTACTGACTCACCCTCTTTTCCCTCTCTTCCTGAAGAGAGGGACGATTTTATTGTAGTTAAATTAAATAAGCAGAGCATAAAAATTTTCTGATCATTAAATTTCAAAAACACCACAATTGTACTTCATTTATTTTTTGATGATAAATGAATCGGCCACTTTGTTTTCGCTGTCAAAAGTGGTGAAAGTGAGTTTCTTTCCTTCCACCTTCAGGTACTGGTAGTACTGCCCCTCTCCATAACGTACTGCTGCATAAGGTTCTTCAGTCATATTTTCATGATGCGATGGAATTCCAATTGAAATCACGTAAACAGTTCCGTTTTTGTAAGAATCGGTTGCCACTCCGGCGTTCATGGGTTTCGAGCGCATGTAATAGTGAATATGGCCACTGAAAACCATGTCAACATGGTATTTATCAAACAGCGGCACCCAGGTCTTTTGTATGTTGAAATAAGGTTCTTCGTAGTTGTATGGCGGAAAATGGAACACTGCAATTTTCCAAGTTGCAGCGCTGTTTTTCAGTTGTTCCTCAATCCAGCCGGTTTGTGCATCGATGGGTGAAGTTACGTCGATCATCAGAAACAGCGTGTTTTTATAATTGAAAGAATAGGTCTGTTCAGCCGGAACTCCATCGGGCCCATTTTTCGGGTAGCTGAACAATTCGCGAAACATCAGCGCGCCCAGTCCGGCACGGTTGTCGTGGTTTCCGGGAACACACATCAAAGGTTTTTTGGAAATCACCCCGGGGGCAAAAGATAAAAGGTCGTCCCACTGATTGCGGTACAAACCGTCACTCACAATGTCACCAGCAATGGTGTAAAAAGCCACATCAGGATGTATTGAATCAACCCTGTTCAGAAGTCCGCCAAATTTGGGAGAATAATGCGTGTCGCCAAACCAGACAAACGAAAAAGTATCGTTGGCAGCCGCGG
>JBBIPU010000298.1:0-2851 GCA_037442685.1 Draconibacterium sp.
ATTGCCAGTATTGACAGCAACAGTAAAAGCGTAGTTTTCATAGTCAGGTTGATAAATTAAGCATTAAAACCGACGTTCAAAGGTAAAAAATTAATGGTGAAATCTGAATTCAGGAAAAACCGACTACTCGTTTTATCTTCAGAAATAATTTAAAATGTACTTTCACAAGAAATTATTATCATCCTGTTAAACCATTTTGCATTATTAGTGTCGAAACTACAATTAAACCAAAAACTTTACAGCATGAAAAAAATCATTTTAGTTTTATCAGCGGTTTTATTATCGGCAGTAGTTTTTGCACAAACCGATTTTTCGGGAAGCTGGGCTTTAAACACTTCAAAAAGTAAATTGGGTGAACGAAGTTTTGCCCCGAAATCGGCAGTAATCGTTCAGACAAAAACTGACATCAGTATCGAAACCAAAAGCGAATTCAATGGCGAGGAACGTGTTCGCAAGAGCAAGTACACTTTAGATGGGAAAGAGTGTATCAACAAAGGATTCAGGGATATGGATGTGAAATCCACCGCTGTTTGGTCGGCCGATAAAAAAGTGCTGACTGTTACCTCAAAAGTTTCGATGGATAATGGCGACATGACCATGAAAGCTGTTTACAAAATGGACGGCGCCAACCTGGTTGTTGAATCGTCATCATCATCGCCAATGGGCGACCGCTCCGAAACGCAGGTTTTTGATAAAAAATAGTATTGTTTTTCGCAAGCGAAACAGAATTCAGCAATTAAAAGACAGCTGATTTACTGTGATATAAAATTCCATCAGTTGTAGATTGGTGGAATTTTTTTTTGAAAAAAGATAAAGGCGAATTAATATCTTTAACAACCAGAAAAATTGCTAACTTAAAACTTAAAAATGAAAACCATTGCATTCATCTTTTCTTTCATCGGCTTTTGCCAGCTTTTGATTGCCCAGCCGGCCCGGCAACACCGCCTGATTGTTTTATCGGATATTGAAGCTGAAGTGGATGACACAGAGTCGTTTGTAAGACTGGTGTTGTATTCAAACGAAATCGATATTCAGGGTATGATTGCCACTACATCGGTTTGGAAAAAAACAAGTGTGGCACCCGAAGCCATCAGGAAAGTGATAAACGCGTATGCAAAAGTAAGGCCCAATCTTTTGAAACACGATGCCCGGTATCCGGAGGCAGAAAAGTTGCTGGGACTGGTAAAACAGGGTATTCCTCAATACGGAATGCTGGGTGTTGGCGAGGGTAAAGATTCTGAAGGCTCTGACTGGATAATCAAAGTACTGGAAGAAAACGACGAACGCCCGCTGTGGGTTTCGGTTTGGGGTGGAGTGAACACGCTCGCACAGGCTTTGTATAAAATGGAGAAAACAAAAACGAAAGCCGAATTGCAACGGCTGATTTCAAAACTCAGGGTGTACACCATTTCCGATCAGGACGACAGCGGAATCTGGATACGCAAAAATTTTCCGGAGCTTTTTTATATCGTCACCCCTGGCGATGATTACGGAAGCGCCACCTGGAGCGCCATCAATACTTTTGTCCCACGAATCAGCAACGAAAAAATCAGTAATTCGTGGATTGCAGTAAACATTCAGCAGGGACACGGGCCGTTGGGAGTTGAGTACCCCGATGTAGCCTGGGGTATGGAAGGCGACACGCCTTCATTTCTTTCGCTGATTCCAAATGGACTGAATAACCCGGAACATCCCGAATGGGGTGGGTGGGGCGGCAGATACGAATGGTACCTTCCCGATTTTGCCAAAGCGAAAAAAGGTGGGTCCGGTGTGCCGTTTGAACCCGAACCCCGTAAAATATGGACCAATGCAAACGATGTTTTCACTCCTTTTGTTCCAAACGAATTTGGTCGGGATGTAAAGTTCGACACGGTTACTTTTACCGGTTACAAGGAAACACTCTGGCGTTGGCGCGAAGATTTTCAAAACGATTTTGCCGCCCGAATGGACTGGTGTGTTTCTGATTTTGAGGATGCCAATCATCCCCCGGTTCCGGTGCTGAGTGCCGAAGAAATTACGGTTAAATCGGGCGAAGGAATTGGTCTCGATGCGAGCGGTTCGTACGACCCCGACGGCGATAACATCAGCTTTCTCTGGTTTTGTTATCCCGAAGCAGGCACTTTGAAAAAGAAAATAATTATCACTGCCGAAAATTCGCATGGTTTGTGGGTTGTTGCTCCAGTGGTGGATAAAAAAGAAACCACACACATTATTCTGAAAGTAACCGACAAAGGCACACCACAATTATCCAGGTATAAAAGGGTGATTGTAAATATTCTGCCGAAATAACGTTGCGCAGTTCACCTGCTGTCCCGATAATTATCGGGATGGGTCAGCTGGTGAATATAATTCCGGCAAAAATAATTGAGCAGGTGAAGGGAACTCACCAGCTCAACAGCACAAAAAAAGAATCCATCCGTCAACCGACGAATGGATTCTTTTTTTCTTTCACCTCCCCATCGGGGAGGCCGGGAGGGGCTTTATTTACTCATCGAATAAGGCCAGCTTTCTTTGGTAATTCCCCTTGTTTTATCAGGCTGGTTGCTCATTGTAAAACCAAGCTTTCCGCCTTTAAGAAGTTCTTCATGGGGAATGTAGTTTTTATCCCATGTTTTGCCGTTCAGGCTAATTCCTGAAACATATAAATTCTCTTTTGAGTTGTTGGCAGCGTCAATTACAAACTGCTTTCCGTTTTCAAGTTGCAGAGTGATTTTGTTGAAAAGCGGCGCACCAAAAACATATTCTCCGCTGCCGGGACAAACCGGGTAAAATCCCATGGCGCTGAAAACATACCATGCCGAAGTTTGTCCGTTGTCTTCGTCGCCACAATAACCATCGGCCTGCGGAGTAT
>JBBIPU010000299.1:0-2837 GCA_037442685.1 Draconibacterium sp.
TTGATGTTAAAGAAGGAGGATGGAAGTTATAATGCTTTCATCCTTTTTCTTTTTGATCCAATTATTTATAAGGCAACAATGTTGTAGTTTTAATTGTTTGATAAAAAGCAATTAAACGGTAAGACTTATAAATGCACAAAGAGTTTATTCATAAGCTAACCAGTCTTGTTGAAGCCAACCTGGCAAACGAGAAATTTGGCCCCGACGAACTGGTCAAAGAAGCTGGTATGAGCCGTTCGAACCTGAACCGGAAACTTAGATCAATCTCAAATCAAAATATTAGCCAGTTTATCCGCGAAATAAGGTTAAAAAAAGGCAAAGAATTGTTGCTGAATGGAGATTTAACCATCGCTGAAATTTCGTACAGAGTTGGTTTTGGCAGCCCGACCTATTTCAACAATTGCTTTCACGAATATTTTGGAGTTGCACCCGGTGAATTGAGAAACTATGAACCCAACAATGAATCTGAAGAACAAACGGTTAAATCAGAACCGAAAAAACCCAAACGAACAAAATTGCTGGTCAGCCTCATAGTAGGTTTATTCGTTCTGATTCCGGTTTTAGTCTTCATTACCATTAATATATCGGCATCAAAAGAAACAATTAAAGAAAAATCAATAGCTGTTCTTTCATTTAAGTACCTGGGTAATGAAGCTGATAAACAATATCTTGCCCATGGTATGATGGATGCCATTCTCGCTCATTTGTCGAAAATTAAAGATTTGCGGGTTATATCTGATACGAATGTCGACCAGTACAAGGAAAGCAACCAAACTGCCGGAGAAATTGGGAAGGAAGAAAATGTAGCCTACCTGCTCGAAGGTAGTCTGCAAAAGAATAATGATCAGGTCAGGTTAATTTTGCAATTAATCAGGACCAGTGATGAAAGCCATATTTGGTCTGATATTTTCGACCGTGACTGGAAAGATATATTTTCAGTACAAACCGAAGTTGCTGAAGCCGTTGCCAAACAATTAAAAGCAGTAATTACCCCCGAAGAAATACAACTCATCAGGAAAACACCGACAACTAATTTAACAGCTTATAACAATTACTTAAGGGGAAATGATGAATTGGAGAAATACGAATTTGTACTGAAAAGAGACTTAATTACTTTAAAAAAGGCACAGAATCTTTTTCAAAAAGCTTTGGAGTTGGATTCCACTTTTGCATTGGCATACACCGGTCTGGCAGCAGTTCAGTTTTGGACCTCAAGAAATAATTTTTTTTCCGAAAAATATCTGGACTCAGTATTAATTTTTGCAAACAAAGCGCTTGCGTATGACAATCAATGTTCTGAAGCTTATTATTACAGGGGTTATGTATATTCTGAAACTTCCAGAACAGCAGAAGCTTTAAAGGAAAATGACAAAGCCATTGAATTCAATCCAAATAACTGGAAGGCATATTATAACCGATTTTATATTTTCGGGCGATCTCATGATTACGTAAAGGCACTCATCAATCTGTATCAGGTAGTGCTTCATATTCGCGGAGCCGGGCTGCCAAATTTTTTAACAAGATTTAGTTCAAACCTTTCAGCTTTCGGATTCCCCGATGTGGGGAAAAAGTATAATCAGCAGGCATTGGAATTGTATGGAGATTCAACACGCTATTTATTTTGTTTGGCTTACGCTGAATACTGTAATGAAAATTTTGAAAAGGCCTATCAAATAGCGAAAAGAGCCACTAAAATGGACACAACAATTCATTCTTTTATAAGGGATCCTGATTTATCTTTTTATTGTATGAAAACAGGCCGTTACGAAGAAGCATATTCTATAAATATAAAATTTGCTGATCAATCCAACCTGTCTTATGAAACTGATCCGGATATTTCAAAAACAGTTGCCTGTTATCTTTGGCAAACAGGAAGGACTAAAGATGCGGGGATTTATTTTAACCAAATAATCAAATATCATCAGGAAAGTATAAAATTAGGAAGGTGGGACTCAGTTGATGAGAGATCTCTGTTTGATTTGGCAGAAGTGTATGCTTTCTCAGGCAATAAAGAAAAAGCGTATTATTATTTGGATGAAGTAAATAAAAATCAGTCAATTCAATGGTCACGAGTAATCTGGTTTAAATACAGTCCGCTTTTAAACAGCATCCGACAGGAACAAAGGTTTCAGGCAATTTTAAAAGATGTGGAAGCTAAATACCAGGCAGAGCATGTAAGGGTTGGAAAATGGCTTAAGGAACAGGGGTTGATGTAATTCCGGATTAATATAAATTCCAAATCTCATTCAGCTTAAAAATCCATTTTGGGCAATAATTTCAAGTTTTGGGCATATTTTTCAATAAACCGGCAAATAATTTATATGTCACGCCTGCAATTTTGTTTGAAATTTGAATAAAAGACAAAAGTGTATTTTATGTCATTTTTGAAAATTACTAAATGCTTATTTTACTTTTAAAAACATGTATCATGAAAAAATTTACTCTTCAGGTCAGCTCTTTAATGCAACCCAAAAAATTATTGTTAGTTCTTTTAGTCTTCGGATTTATTGGATTGCATGCACAAAATTCCACAACTGATATAGTACCATCTGGCTCTACCGTAAAAAAGTTGAGCTCAAACCAGTACCAGTTTCTTGAAGGTCCGGTTTGGTACAATGATTCGGTATTACTTTTTGTCGATGATGGTGTAGCTGGTAACGGTCCGGATATTTACAAATACGCTCCTGTTACAAAACAATTCAGCAAATGGCCTTCCAATTCAACACATTGCACCGGGCTAACCTGTGACATGGAAGGAAATCTTATAGGTGTTTCATTTAATATAATAAAGATGAATAAAGCCGGGCAATTAGTTAAAACACTTGCGTCGGGGTACA
>JBBIPU010000300.1:0-2809 GCA_037442685.1 Draconibacterium sp.
AAGCTTCCAATGGTTCTTTACCAGTCAGGCTTTTGGCTTCCTCTTCGTTGGCAAATACAATATCCACATTCTGGCTGATCAGGTCTTTCAAAAAATCGCGGTTGGCATCAACAACATTATAACTTGCCAAATCAATTGCCACTTTCAAACCCGCTGCTTTAGCCATTTCAACGCCGGTTTTTATTAATTCGTGATTAAAAACCAGGTAGCCTTCCATGTAAAAATATTTGTACCCTTCAAAAATTCCGGGATTAAAATCGGCGGGTGTCATTTCGGCTGCGGCGCCTAAATAAGTAGCCATCGTGCGTTCCGAGTCGGGGCTTACAAGTCCCATCACGCGGCCGGTTCCGGTCTGGCTGTGCGAAAGGTGCGTTTGAATCCCTTTCTTTTCAAAAGCCTCTTTGAAAACTTTGCCCAATTCATCATTCCCGGTTTTACCCATGTAACCGCCTTTCCCTCCAATCCCGGCCAGTGTGCGCATGGTATTGGCCACCGAACCACCGGTTGAAAGTTCACTTTTTTCAGAATAAACAGTGTTATAAATTTTTTTTGAAAGATTGGCATCCACCAGTGTCATGCTTCCGCGGGGTAACCCAAACTTTTCGAGAACCGAGTCATTTTCCAATACAGTGATTACATCTACCAGCGCATTTCCCACGCCAAGCACAGCCGGAATATTTTTTGTAACAGCCATTGTTTTTTCAGTTTTTGTTCAGGCTGCAAAGAAAAGAATAAAAAGGGAAATGAGGCAAAATAAAACCGGTGATAAACATTGGCTTACCACCGGTTGAGACTATCAAAAAGTAAAAACTAATTTTTAATCATATTCAGTTTTAGCTCCGGTGCATTGATTACATTCGATAAATCCATTAATTCACCCGATTTTTTTGAGGCCACAAAATCGGCTGGTAAAACTACAATCCTGAAAACCTGATCCTGGGTTTCAGCGGGCAACAAATCGTTGTAATCGAAAGTTGTCTCCAGAAAAATCCTGACATCGTTCACTGTATAATCGAAATTATACTGAATCACCCCATTGTCAATAAATCTTGTTTGTGGTAAAAGCCGCCACACATCCGTGTTTTTCCCATTCACATTCACCACTTCCCAAAGTATATAAACCAGCACCGCATCCGATTCGTAAACCGTGAAATTACCGGGGAAATCATAATACAACTGGTAATCGTTGGACACTTTGAAATCGCCTTCAATTTCGAATACCGAACCTAATAATGAATCCCCATCTTCGCCGGGAACTCCGGGAGGGCCCATCGGCCCTTCGCAGGAAGATACAAAGAACAGTGTGGTCAGCAAAAGAGCAAAAGTTTTAATTGTTTTCATAGATTTCAGTTTTTAATGAATAATATTCAGGAAAACAAGTTTGGTGCCAGAATTTTATTAAAAGTATATGTAAATTTCGTTCTGAAGCGTTTAATAATTAAGATGATTTTATACTCCGGAATGAAAGTTTTTCGTAAAACCGGTGTCAAAACCTATTAAAAGTAAAAACAGAAAACATGAAGATTCCTGAAGAAGTAAAAATCAGCGATAACGGGTTTGTTTTCAATTCGAATACGGGCGACTCGTTTACCCTGAATCCATTTGGACTGGAGCTAATCAGAAAACTCAAAGAAGGAAAGGATTTTGATGAGCTAAAATATGAAATGCTCGAAAAGTATGAAATTGACGACCTGACTTTCGAAAAAGACTTTTACGAGTTTTATACATTGCTGAAACACCACCAGCTTATTGTACAGGTGAACCCGATGGATTTTAAATAACCCGCCAAAATGCCAAAACAAAAAATAACACTCGCAGTTACCGGGCTGAATAACACCGACAATCCGGGACCAGGCGTGCCTGTAATCCGCGGTGCAAAAGAATCACCCGATTTTGATGTGCGCGTTATCGGACTTGTTTACGAAAACCTCGAACCCGGTATTTACATGGAAGGTTTGTGCGACCGCATTTTCCAGATTCCTTATCCTTCGGGCGGCTCCGATGATTTGATTGAACGGGTGGAAGCCATTCATCAGCAGGAAAAAATTGATGTGCTGATTCCCAATTTCGATGCCGAGTTGTTTTCGTTTATGAAAAATGAACAGCGGCTGCGCGACAAGGGAATTCACATGTTTCTGCCCACGCTGAAACAGTTTCAGGAACGCGAAAAGGACAAACTGCCTGAATACGGGAAAAAATACGGGGTGAAAGTTCCGGGTAGTATCAACCTCGGAAGCTTTACCCAGATTAAGGAGATTGAAGAAAAATTTGACTACCCGGTAATGATAAAGGGACAGTTTTACGATGCTTATGTTGCGGCCAATGAAGAACAGGCAAAACAGGCATTTCAGAAACTGGCTGCCAAATGGGGGTTGCCGGTAATTGCACAGGAGTTTGTAAAAGGTACCGAAGTAAATGTAATCGCCCTCGGAGATGGAAAAGGAAACACGATTGCAGCGGTTCCCATGCGGAAACAATACATCACCGACAAAGGAAAAGCGTGGGGCGGAATCACTCTGGCCGACGAAAAAATGATGGAACTCACCCGCATGCTGATTCAGAAAACAAAATGGAAGGGCGGGATGGAACTCGAACTGATAAAAACAAATGCCGGCGAATATTACCTCATCGAAATCAATCCGCGGATACCTGCGTGGGTTTACCTTGCTGTTGGAGCCGGACAAAACATCCCCGATTTGCTGATTAAACTGGCGCTGGGCCGGGACGTGAAACCACTCACCGACTACAAAATCGGGAAAATGTTTGTACGCTACTCCTACGACATGATTGTGGATTTGGAAAAGTTCGC
>JBBIPU010000301.1:0-2808 GCA_037442685.1 Draconibacterium sp.
TGCAATTTCTGGTTCAGTTGGTTGTCGGAGGAAACAGGCTGGTTATCCGAAGTAATTAACAGAGTGTATAAAGTGCCGTGCTGCAAAGGGTTGCCGGTAAAAGAATACACCGAATTGGATGTAATTTCAGGAATATGAATCAGGTTAAGTCCTGTATTCTCCACCTCCAATCTTAAATTCTGGGTTTCCTTTTCCGAAGTCAGCCTGACAATGATATTGCTTTTGGGCGGCAACAGGTTGATGAGGTTACAAACGAGCTGGACAACCGATTGCGACAGTAAGAACGGCTGGTAAAACAGCTCCTGTTTTTTAAGGTCAGTGGAAAAAACGAGTTGTATTTTATTGGCTTTTGCGTAAGGTTGCAAGCTTAGCACAAGGTTTTTTACAAACGGAACAATATCAGCTTCAGAGGAATAAATCATAACATCAGTCTTTGGTGATTAAAATAGTAACAGGCCCAAGCAATCCCGAAGGAAGAGGTTCGGTAAAATTAAATGAACGGAGTGCCTGTTCCAATGTAAAAGTGTACCGGCCGGTGGTAAACTCTTTCCCACCCAAAAATCCATTTTCAAATTTTACTTTTCTCACATTGGCGTCGGGTTCCAGTTTGTCGCCCAGCAACCGGTTGATCCAGCGGTTGGCAACCTCGATTTCAAGTTCGTTGTTCCCCGCTTTTAAAGCGCCCGATAATTCAATCCGCCACGGAGCGCACCAAACAACGCCCAACTCTTTACCGTTCAGTTTTACACGGGCAATATCATTTACCACACCCAGATCGAGGTAATATTTTGTGTTTTTACTGAAAGAGCCCGTAAAACTGAATGATTTTTTGTAGGTCGCAATTCCTGAGTAATATTTAATACCACGCGTTTCATGTTTGCTCCAGTCCTGCAATTGTTGAAATTCAATTTCTTCCGGCCCACCCATTTTTGGATCGAATGATACTCTCCACGACCCTTCAAGCGTATCCAGTTCTGAATAGACAGGGAAATTACTGCCTTTTGATTTCTTTCCTTTTTTCCCTGTGTTGAAAACAATAAAATAGCTTTCGTACGGATAAAATTCGAGGGGAATGGTTGTGATTCCTTTTTCTACTGAAAACTTTTGAATCTTTCTTATTTCTCCGGTTGTGCCCAGCCAGATTTCAGGTTCACCCGTGGCGCGGAACAGGCAGTTTGTATTCTGAAAAGTATCCGTTCTGTTCGCTACAAAATAAATTTCACGGTCGGCAGTTTTTTTGTGCCCAAACCTGATTGCATTATTTTCAGAAACAAAATCCTGCTGCACTCCAAGTTGCGATAAAACCTTGATTGTGCTTTCATAATCCGGATAAATTGAACCCGAATCAGGGCGGCTTAATTCCCAACCCCAATAAACGGAACCTTTTCCAAAATTTATTTTAACTGTTTCAGCCGGAACCTGAACCGTACCCCAGATTTTTCCGGCCAGCGTTTTCACTTGTGTGTCACAAACGGGATAACCAGTCAATCCGGGGGATTTGACCGGAGGATTGCCAATAATTTTTGCCCCTTTTTCAACCAGCAAAGTAATCTTTTCCAGAAGTTGCGGGGTCATCGACTTAAAATTCGGGAGCACTAAAATTTCGTAGGAAGCGGCTCCGGGGAAAACAATTTTACCATTTTCAACAGTAGCTTTTTCGATGAGCATTTTGGGCGAACAACCATCAAATCCGTAACTTTTTTTATCGGGAATACTACTGTTTTTTTCAAGAGCATCGGTGGGAGGCGTAAAAACCATGGGCGCACCTTCGGGGGTAAGGTAAAGAATGTCGGAAACTGCCTGTCCCTGTTGCATCAGGTGTGAGCAGCGACTGATATATTGGTGGTACGCTCCCACCATCGGCCACCACGTTTGGCCCCTGTCCCAGTGAACGCCGTACGGACCCATTGTCATGCCGGGGCGGTATTCATCACCCAGCGGTTTGTGCGCAAAGGTGTGAAATACAAACCGGTTGACACCCATTGCCAGCGCCCAGTCGCTCTGGTCTTTCATCGACCAGGGATATTCCTGCCACGCTTCCCGGTTGTCGGAGGTAAAAACTTCGGCGCCAACCACCGGGCGACCGGTTGTGTGGGCAATGGAAGTTGCCTCAATTACTGCATAATGCGTATCGTAACCAAACCGTTTGCTCCAGAACTCAGCCATAATCACATCGGCAACAGCACCCAAATCGAGGTCGCCGGCAGGGTTCATATCATAGGGTTCAATCGTGAGTTCCAAACCGTTTTTATGGGCATAATCACGGGCAAATTCAGCATGATTTTCGAGTAATAAATCCTGACAGGTAAGACGCAAATCCCACAAAAACCGCTCGCTGATTTCAGAGCTTTCCACTGCCCGTCCGGTGTAGGTAATTAAAAAAGGTTCGGGATCATAACCCCGTCGTTTTTTAAATTCCTCCACAATTCCGTCGGTCCAGTTTTGGGAGCCACTCTCCCAGCTATCGATATGAAAACCGGTCCAGCCAGCCCCTGCTTTCCGTGGCGCTGTTTTTTCAAGCAAAACATCTGTGAAATTTTTGAGATGGTTTTCAAAAGCCTTTGCATTGAGTTTGTCACATTCAAGCCCAATCACAGGTTCAGGCGACGGCCGGGTGCTGGCACCGGTTACTCTCAATCCCATTCTCACGATTGTCCAGTTTTCTTCGGGTGCGTCCCAGATAAATCTTCCATCAGGCTGAAGATATTTTGAAACATCAATGATTTCGTTCTTTTGAAGAATTTTTATTTGTTCCGCTGTGCCAGATTCGCCCGGTTCAGGCAAAAAAGGTTTTACACCCTTGTACGA
>JBBIPU010000302.1:0-2803 GCA_037442685.1 Draconibacterium sp.
TTTACCTGGTTAAAATACAGACTAAGAAGGGAATTGAAACTAAAAAGCTGGTGGTTCAGTAAAGGCGATGTATGTGGGTTTTCAACTTTTTGTTCAAAGGATTTCAATAAAAAAGCCCCGGTTTCCCGGGGCTTTTGGTTTCAACCTGTTCCAAGGTTGTCGCTGATTTTATCACAACAGCTTTATTTTTGTTTTTCAGCGCTTAATTTCATTTCTCCATCGGGTGTGTTGACCACGCCGGTCATTTTACCACTTTCAATCTTTGCATTTACGCTTACATATTCATAATCAACATACAAACCGCATTTTAATACACCAGCTTCGTATGTAACATTTTTCATGTCGATTTTATAACCATCGGCAAATTTGACTTCACCTGCAAGTTTACCTTCTTTTTCACTGAAAACCAGGGTGCCTTTTTCATATCCATAAGGCGCCGAAGGAACTTCATATTTCCAGTTGCCTACAACATCTTTATCAGCCTGAGAAACAGCTGCATTTAAACTGCCAGTAACAATTGCAAATAAAAAAGCAATAATCATAAATTTTTTCATTTCGATATAATTTTAAATATTAACTGAGGCGAATTTGATACAGATATTTTTACTTTCCAAAAAATGGGGGTAAAAAGCTATATTTTGGGACGAATTAAAATTACTCAGGTTAAAAAGCTCAAAAACGGGGTTGAATATTTTTCTGAAACAGGGATTGCCTTGTCGAGCTGTTTTATTTTGATGTTGAATTTTTTTCCGTCCTTTTGCATGAACTCGATATTTGCCGGATTGACCATAAACGAACGGTGACAACGGACAATCATATTTTCCTTCAGCATTTCCTCCAGATTTTTCAGTGTATTCCGGAGAAGTTTGCGCTGAACTTTGTTTTCGAGTATGTAAAACACCGAAACGTAGTTATCAGTCGATTCGAGCAACAGAAGATCTTTTGCGAGCACAGAAAATTTTATCTTTCCGTTTTCATCTTTAAAAACGATCAGTTGCTTTTCGGTTGGTCTGGTAACCTTTGTTTTAAGTGAATCAATCTCGGCCCGATGATTTTTGTAGTAAACAATCAGAATGGCAAACGAATATGGTAACCAAATGCTGAGCAGTGTGTATTTAAGCGAAAATCCAAGGTCGTTTATGAAATTGCCGATCGGATTTCCATATAAAATAATGTAGATCAGGTTGATAAGAGTGATTTCGATCACCAGCCACAGAAAATAGCTTTTATAATCGAATTGCTCTTTTTTGAAAATTCTGCGTAACGGAAACTGCGTGAAAAGAAACACGATGGCAATTACAAAACCGTAACTCGACAACCGGAGAAATTTGATGAGGCCCGAGTCGGAATACCACCTTCCAATATTGAAAGGTTCGTAAACATTGAGGAAAACAACACTGAAAACAAAAACAACTTTTATCAGCAGGTAACGGTCTTCCTTTCTGTCTAACAGGCTGAACTTTTTATTTAAAAACGACAAATTCATTTTCAGGATAATTAATCAAAAATGGGTTCCGGATTTTCTCCCCGGTGGTATTGAAACATTTTTCTTAACTGTTGTTCGGTGTTGCGGGGTGTTGATAATTCGGGCAGTTCGTTTTCGTTAAACCATCCGACTCCGATTGTTTCCGATCCGGTGGAAATATTGTTGTCGAGTTTTTTGCACTGAAGAAAGATTTTATACACGTATTCGAAAGCCGGCGGCATGTTTTGTTTCTGTTTATCCAACACCGCCAGCAACCGGGTGGTTTCAACTTTTATTCCGGCTTCTTCAAAACATTCCTTCACTGCCACTTCCGACGGACTGTAACCCACATCGGCCCAGCCGCCCGGCATTGCCCAACGGTTGTCGGCTTTTTCCTGAATTAACAGAATCTGGCCGTGTTCGTTAAAAACCGCAGCGCGGACATCCACTTTCGGAGTTTTGTAACCGTTCTTATCCTGAATCACCGGTAATATTTTTTCAACCGGAACATCGGTGACCTGAGTCATTAATTGCAGTGCAATCTCCTGAATCTCAGTGTATCGTTCAATATCGAAAGTGTTTTGCGAAAATTCAAGGCCAATTTCGGCAAGCGCCTGAATACGTTTTAACTTTTCGAAAATGAAATCTTGCATAAATCAGAATCAAATTTTCACAAATTAAGCACGAAGTTTTACAATCAGCTAATTTTCTTCCTTTTTTACCAGGATAAATTTGTTGTTCTCCAGTTCAGCGTAACCCTGGTCGTAGCAAAAATAATAAACCCTGCCGGCTTGCGTGGTGTAGGTGTGGGTAAAATAGCCGAAATTAAATTCGTGTTTATCGAGCACACTTCTGAAAACCGTTGTTTTTTCTTCGGGATTCAACTCCTCGAGAATAGCGTGGTTCTTTTTGAGGATGCGGTTGATCTTCCGCATGTAATTGGTCGATCCGCTCAGTTTTTTATTGTTGTATGCGTTGCGGCAAAGGTCGTTGCAGAACTTCTGGTCGGCACGTCCTTTTAAAGGTTCTCCGCATTCAAGGCAAAATCGTTTTTCCATAAAATTACTTAATAGTTGAATGCTTAAATTTCTGTTCAGCAGTTATTTACCTGTTTTACTTTTTTTCAAATTCAATCAGTTCTATTGGTGCACCGTTGTGAATAATCATTGCAACCCGTACCCCTTCTCCCGGCGAATTTGGAGGGGTAAGTATCTGAAGATTGTGTTTTGAAAGTTCGAGAGCAAGGTTATCCACTTCAAATGCAATGTGAGGTACATTCTTTATTATCTCATTAACAGGACTGTCAGATTCAAATCTCATCCATTCAATACCAAAAGG
>JBBIPU010000303.1:0-2787 GCA_037442685.1 Draconibacterium sp.
TCGATCAGTATTAGAGCTTGTTCAAAAGCTTTTGTAAACTATTTGTTAATAAAGGAAATGGAAGGAAGAATACGTGGTTTTTTAAGCAAGAAGTATTTTGGGTATTCCGAATTAAAAATTGGGCAAAGAAAAGATTAACATGAAATTTTTATTAGTTTTAGGATATCAAAAAAATAAGATTAACCGGTTAATAAATAACACACTGCTAATTCATGATCACCAAATAAAAGAGACATAAAAAAACGATCCCGATAAAATCGGGACCACTTTAAATGTTTTCACAACGGAATAATCCTTATTGTGAATTGCTTTCAAATTGTACTTCAAAACTAAAGATAAAAACCAATAATACAATACACCATGAGAAAAATTTTAGGACTGGATTTAGGAACCAACTCGATTGGGTGGGCGCTGGTAAATGAGGCTGAAAACGAAAACGAAAAATCATCAATTATAAAGCTTGGTGTTCGTGTTAATCCTTTGACAGTGGATGAACAGCAGAATTTTGAAAAAGGGAAAAGCATAACCACCAACGCCGACCGGACTTTAAAGCGCAGTATGTGCCGCAATTTGCAACGATACAAACTCCGCCGTGAAAATCTGATTGAGATTTTAAAAGAAAAAGAATTCATTACTAACGAAACAATCTTGTCAGGAAACGGTAACCGCACTACTTTCGAAACATACCGGCTTCGGGCAAAAGCAGCTACAGAAGAAATCACCCTGGAGCAGTTTGCGAGAGTACTGTTAATGATGAATAAAAAAAGAGGTTACAAAAGCAGCCGAAAAACAAAAAACACCGAAGAAGGCGTTTTGATTGACGGAATGGAAATCGCTAAAAAACTGTATAATGATGATTTAACTCCAGGGCAATATTGTTTGCAAATTCTGCAAGCCGGAAAAAAACAACTGCCCGATTTTTATCGTTCCGACTTACAGGCTGAATTTCACAAGATTTTTGATAAACAATCAGCATTTTATCCCGAAATCCTTTCATCTGAATTAAAAGAAGAACTTCGTGGCAAAAAACGAGATGCAGTTTGGGCTATTTGCGCAAAAGCTTTCAAAGAAAAAGGCTTTGAGTTGGTAGGAACCAAAAGACAAGGCAGCACAGCCGATCAAAAAATTGAAAATTTCGCATGGAGAGAAAAGGCACTATCGGGAAAATTGGATTTAGAACAACTGGTAGTGGTGCTGCAACAAATCAATATTCAAATCAACAGTTCGAGCGGTTACCTCGGTGCAATAAGCGACAGAAGCAAAGAACTCTATTTCAACAAACAAACCGTGGGCGAATATCAAATAGCAGTTTTAGACGAAAACCCACATGCAAATTTGCGGAATATGGTGTTTTACCGTCAGGATTATTTGGATGAGTTCAACACCATTTGGGAAAAACAAGCCGAATTTCACCCTGAACTGACTAAAGATTTGAAACACGAAATCCGTGATGTGGTGATTTTCTATCAACGCCGACTAAAAAGCCAAAAGGGACTGATTAGTTTTTGTGAGTTTGAAAGTCGGAAAATTGAAGTGGAAATTGATGAAAAGAAAAAGGCAATAACAGTTGGCAACCGTGTTATTCCCCGTTCTTCGCCTTTGTTTCAGGAGTTTAAAATATGGCAGGTACTAAACAATATAGAAGTTTTTGGAAAAGGGAAGAAAAGTAAAAAACAAAGAGAAGCATCGTTGTTTGACGAAATTGAAGACCCTCTGGAATACGGCGGACGACGTGAACTGTATCAGGAAGAAAAAGAATTGATTGCAGCAGAACTTTCGATAAAAAAGGAACTTAAAAAAGCCGATGTGCTGAAGCTGCTTTTCGACAACGCGAAAGAGTTAGATATGAATTTTACTTCCATTCAGGGAAATCTGACACAAGCCGTTCTTTTCAATACTTATAAACAGATTATCGAATTAAGCGGACACGAAATAGATGTTGAAAAAAATGCAGTCTCTGGAATACTGAAATCAGTCGAAGAAATTTTTAACGCTTTGGGCATTAATACTGATATCCTGCATTTTGATTCTGACAAAAACTTAGACCAACAACCCATGTACAAACTTTGGCATTTGTTGTATTCTTTTGAGGGAGACGATTCAATAACGGGTAACGAAAAACTAATTAATAAAATAGCTGAGCACTTTGGTTTCGAAAAGGATTATGCGGCTATTTTGGCCAACGTTACATTTCAGGACGATTACAGCAGTCTTTCGGCAAAAGCTATCCGAAAAATATTGCCCTATCTGAAAGCCGGAAATAAATACGATGTTGCCTGTGGTTACGCTGGTTATCACCATTCAGCAAGTTCGTTGTCAAAAGAAGAATTGGATAACAAAGTGTATAAAGAACGTTTGGAAATCCTACCGAAAAATTCGTTGCGTAACCCTGTAGTTGAGAAAATATTGAATCAGATGATTAATGTAATTAATTCGATAATCGACACCTACGGAAAACCTGATGAAATACGAATTGAACTAGCCCGTGAGTTGAAAAAGAATGCCAAAGAACGCGAGGAACTGACAAAATCTATTGCCGAAACTACCCGGTTACATGAACAATACAGGGAGATTTTGTCAAAATCGCCTTTTAACCTTTCCTTCGTTAGCCGGAACGACATTATCCGCTACAAGCTTTATGAAGAATTGAAGGACAACGGATATAAAACACTCTATTCAAATACCTATATTTCACCAACAGCAGTGTTTAGCGGCGATTTCGATGTGGAACACATTATCCCGCAATCGAAATTGTTCGACGATTCTTTTTCCAACAAAACATTAGAA
>JBBIPU010000304.1:0-2730 GCA_037442685.1 Draconibacterium sp.
GATGGAATTGTAAATCACTCAGTAATTCCTACATTAAAGCATTGTAGCATTGTAGCATTCATGAGTTAAGGTATTCATGCATTAAAACGACCATTTGAGCCTGCCGTAAATTGCCTGTCCGTAATCGCCGTATTCCGTTCCGCTGCGACCTAAAAATAATTGCCCGTTAAGCATAACTTCCCAATTATTTCCAAGGGAATAAGTAATTGCAGGACCAAGAAACGACGAACCGTCGAGTGGATTTAACATTGCCGCAAAATTACCGGAAAAAAGTGGTGTGAAAGGATATGAAACCTGGCCGAAAAGTTCAAGCATTCCGAACGAAAGCATTTTTGCCGAAAGATTCTGGTTGAAAATTCCCTGCCCGCCGCCGGCATCGCCTGTTTTGCCATTACCATTGAACAAAACTGAAGAGTGCAGGTACAAACTGTTTTTAAAAGTGTAATCGCCCGAAACCGAGGCTACCAAAGCCTGTTCACTTCCGTTGTCTTTATTTGTCGGGAGAAAATACGATACCTCTCCGCGAAAAGCGCCGCCTTTAATGTCGCCCGACCAGCCACCGCCAAAAACATAATCTTTTCCGGCCCAGCCACCTAAAAACTGCAAATCGTAACTTCCTGTTAAAAAATGGTACAATCCGGCAACCGAAGTTTCGTCTTTATTGTGCCCGATTTTATAAACCAGTTGCGCCGACGATGTTTCACCAGTGTAGTACTGAATTTTTACGCCGTCGGTTCCTGGTCTTTCCTCGTAATCAAATTCGAAATAGGAAAAGGTGTTGAAAATATCGTTTGGATTCCAGACCAGGTTGATCCCCCAGTTAATTCTTTGTCTCCCCACTGTAAACTGCCATTTATCGATGGTGTAGTCAATCCAGCCCCTGTCGATGGCAGAGTGCAGAAACCAGCTGTCACCCGAGGCAATAATCATTCCCAGATCGAAATACCCGTTATCGGTGTTTACCATATCCTTGTAAGCAGGAAATTTCCTGATCATCTGGCCAAAAAACAAACGGTTTCGCAGTTCCAAGGCAAATGTAAGTTTATCGGTGGCAAACCACCTGAAATTTAACCGGTTGTGAAACTGGTTTAAAAGAAGGTAATCGGTGCTGTCGGTAGCCGAAAAATAAAGCGGGCTGACTGGTTTGTAGTACATGCTGAGTTCTTTGATGTAACCGTTCAGTGTCAGTTTCTTTGTTTGTGAATTTGAATTCAAAACGAACAGAAGCAATATGACAATGACAGATAATTTCTTCATTTCATTTTTCAACAAACGAACCTGCAAAATCCATCACAACCATGTTGTTGTAAAGGGGATGATTTCCAGCGGCAACGCCAACTTCCTTAAATTCGGGTCTGAGGAAGTTCTTTCGGTGACCGCGGTCCGATTGCCCATCGTCGATTAAAAGGTAAATAACGATCTGGCGGGCAGAAATTCCTCCGTAAGCAATATTTTCGCCAATTCTTGTTTTCCAGTCGCCGTATCGTTCTATTCTTTTTCTTGAGTCGGACCAATCGCTTCCGTAATGCCCTGTTTTACCCGTACGTGACTGATCTTTAACGTGATCTGAAGCTGCTTCGGACAAACCTTTGTCGGGATAAACGATTGAAACAGGTTGAGCCTTTTTCAAATCTTTCACACATTCGTTCAGGGCTTTAACTCCCTCTTTTGTCTGAAGTGGTTTGTCGCCCGGATAAAACAGCAACTTCCCCTTGTACAATTTTGCCAGCGGGGCAATGTATTTGTCGGCGTATTCAGCCGGATTGGAGCGGAAAAGATTGATTTCGTAAACAATCTCTTTTTCGTACGATGTCAGGTAACCTGCATTGGCTGCAGTATTCAAAACATTTGCCCGTTTGGATTCAATCGCAAAACTTAAAAATGACAGGCAGATGAACAATACAGTTACCCGGATTTTCATGGCATTTATTTTATTATATCGCTTATCACTTTCCCATCTTCGAGTGTAATTACACGCCTTGCTTTGTTTACCACCCGCTGGTCGTGTGTTGAAAATATAAACGTAATTTTTTCCTCTTTATTTAGTTCTTCCATGATATCGAGCAGATTTTCGGTCGATTTTGAATCGAGGTTGGCCGTGGGTTCGTCGGCGAGCACGAACTTTGGTTTCGATGCAAGCGCACGGGCAACTGCAACCCGCTGTTGCTGACCCCCAGAAAGTTTAGATGGTCGCCGGTCCATCATTTCCCCCAATCCCACTGCCCTGAGCAATTCTGCCGTTCGGGCTTCGCGGTCGTTTTTGTTTCTGCCCTGCAGGTGCATGATGAATTCCACGTTTTCTTTGGCTGTCAAAACCGGAATCAGATTGTAAGCCTGAAAAACAAAACCGATATTTTTCATTCTGAAGTCGGTCAGTTTTCGTGGCGAAAGTTGATTGATGTTCACCCCGTCGATTGTCACAGAGCCTTCGGTTGCATCGTCCAATCCTCCGATAATATTAAGCAACGTTGTTTTTCCCGATCCCGAAGGACCTACGATTGCAGTGAATTCCCCTTCCTCAAACGACAGATTAACTCCATCCACCGCATGCACCGAAACCGGGCTTCCGTTGTAAACTTTGTGCAGATTGTTCAGTTCTATGATTTTCATTTTGAATGTTTTAATGCTACAGTGCTTTAATGCTACAATGCTTTATTGTTTGATTGTTATAATATATCAGGGGTTTAGTTTTTTGTACATTGTATCTTTTGTTTTTGAGACAATTTTTAC
>JBBIPU010000305.1:0-2715 GCA_037442685.1 Draconibacterium sp.
TCGGTGGTTGAAAACACCTGCCAGTCGGGCATTTTATAGTTGGGTGCCGTTACCGAAGCCGTGTCGTGACCGGTGTACAGAAACAGCGTGTCGTTGTGTACAATCGGCGCCGGGTCGGCTGTAAAAATGTGTTTGATAATCGGGTTTTGGGCTGTTGCTGTGATGGCAAAAAACAAAACAACGGCCATGGTTACGAATGATTTTGAGTTCATTGTGATGCTATTTTTTATTCGATAATTACTTTTTTGGTGATTGTGTTATTCTCTGTTTATATTGACTCACCCTCTTCTCCCTCTCTGCGCGCAGAGAGGGACGATACGGCAGTATAAAAAACCAGTATTTGTTTAAATAATAAGCTATTCATTTTCAATCGTTAATTCTCTTGTTTCTTCTATTCAATAATTACTTTCTTCGTGACAAAATTTTTTCAGTTCTTAATTGACTCACCCTCGTCTCCCTCTCTGCGCGCAGATAGGGACGTTACGTCGGTAGAAGGAATGAGTTTTTATTAAATATGAAACTATTCATTTTCAATCTTTAATTCTCTTGTTTATTTTATTCAATAATAACTTTCTTAGTCACTTTATTATTCTCATTATCCTGAATGCGAATCAGGTACAAGCCTTTATTCAAATGCCCGACATTCATTTTGTGCGACGGATTTTCTGCAACTTCGGATTGTACCAGAACGCCAACACTGTTGAAAAGCAAAACGTTGTACGGCGCTTTGTCATAATCGATGTTCAGCACACTGGTTGCCGGGTTCGGATAGACATTCAATGTTCTTTCGTCGATTCCAGCATTGCCGACCGGAGTTTCAGGATTGTATATTGCAACAGGTCCGAAAGCCTCAGCTTTGCTGCCATCTTCAGCCATTAAATTTCCGGGGAAATACGAAATCGAGATATAATCGCCTTTGGTCATATTCGCGCTTAATGTAAGAATCACAGCATTCTGATTTTCCGGGTCGGGCTGAATGGCGGTCAAACCAACTTTTGTATTCGAAAAGAATTTGAAGTTGCTTCTTTTCAGCGAACCACTTTTGATGGGTTTATCAAATTCAAGTTTCACAGCATTCAGATTGACAAGCTTTTTGTTCACTAATTCGGGGCCTTTTAACAAGGCGTCGGCTTCGTTTAACACAAAAACCGAATCTTTATTGGCTTTCAGACAGGGAATTGTAAACACTTTTACCGTGTCGCCAAAAGTCACTTCAACTTCGTAATCGCCGTAAAAAGCCTTGAAATTCAGTGGATTTTCTCCATTTAAAGCTGCATCGAAATTGGTGGCCCATTTCTTTTGGGTGTAGTATAAAAGCGTGTCGGCAGCCAGTTTAGGTTTGTGTTTGGCGGTAAAAAACCCTGTATTTTCGCGCCACGCTCCATCATCGCTCAATCCCCAGCTAATCATTCCGTTTACCGAGGGATGAGAAAATGCGATGGTCAGCACTTTTACAAAGTCGTCAACCTGTTGTTTCTCGGTGAGGTTGGTTCCCCAGTCGTACTCGGTTAAACGCATGGGCAAACCGGCCTGTGCTATGATATTCAGGTTTTTCACCAGTTCGTCAACGTTGGGCCGGCAGCAATCCCAGAAATGTGCCTGAATACCCACCCCGGTTACAGGGCCGCCATTTGCCACGATTTTCTTAATCAGGTCGCGATATTCAACAGACTGTCCCCAGTTGAACTCCACATTGTAATCGTTGATATAAAGTTGGGCATCGGGGTCGGCTTCCCTTGCCGATTTAAAACAGTTCCATAAAATCGAATCACCCACCGTTTTTCGCAGCCAGTCGGCATGGCCGGTCAACGGTTCGTTTATCACATCGTATTCTTTTATCACTCCCTTGTAACGCGAAACTTCGCGCTGCACCCTCATTTTGCAGGTGTCGGTAATTGCTTTTGGTGTTGGCAGCGACCGCACCCAGTCGGGCATCGAGTGCGCATCGTTTCCGCCCCAAAGCAGGGTGTGCGCCCGCAAATCCCAGCCCACTTTCTGGGTCCAGCGCACGGCATTTTCGAAATTGCTGTAGTTGGGCGCAGTGTGTTGCGGCTGTATTCCGCTCCATTTGAAAGAGTTGCCCGAAACACCATAATTAAAATACCGGTACATAGCCGACTGCATCCACTGTTCCTTACTGGCTACTGTGTTTGCTTCGGGGTCGAAATAGCCGGTTTCGGTTTTGTATTTATTACCGTCGGCAGTAGTGAGTGCCAGGCCACCGCAGTTTATCCTGACGACATTCGCTCCATCTTTTTCGTCGATTACAATTCCTTTTATGGCAACGTTGTCTTTTGATGCATTTAATTCGATGTAAATAGTTCCATCATCGGAAGTGGCAATTGTGGTTGTATCAACGGCAATATTTTTTCCGTTGGCGGCAGCAAAAACATCATAGTTATCCAGAAAAAGCTGACCGTTAACAGTAACATCAAACAACCTTAAATTTTTAGCGCCGTGGTATATTTCAGCAAATTTTAATGTTACCCTGTATTCCTTGCCTTTCTCCACCGGAATTGCATAGGCCAGTGTGGCGCTCCAGCGTTCGGTTTTGTAAATTTCCTTATCGGTTTTTGCCTGAATGACGGATGATGTACTGTAACTGTTGCCCATACTGGCTGAGCCTTCGTAAAAATCGAAAGCAATTCCAAACGGAAACTCGTGCTTTTTCATGCGAACCGAAACATCGCCGGTAAACGGCTGCCCGTTTTTATC
>JBBIPU010000306.1:0-2699 GCA_037442685.1 Draconibacterium sp.
GGTTCGGGTCATGCCTGGGGCGCACAAATGAAAAGCGAAAAAGCACATTTGCGTACCCGCATCCCCGAAACCGGGATGAATTACAAGGGCTACAATATTGCGGTTCATGAGTTTGGCCACAATGTGGAGCAGACCATTTCGCTGAACGATGTGCCGAATTACATGATTAACGGCGTGCCAAACACGGCTTTCACCGAAGCGCTGGCGTTTGTTTTCCAGGAACGCGACCTTTTCCTGCTGAACATGAACAACACCGACCCGCAGAAAGAGTACCTGAAAACACTCGATATTTTCTGGTCACTGTACGAAATAATGGGTGTTTCGCTGGTGGATATGAAAATGTGGCAATGGCTGTACGCCAACCCGAATGCCACGGCAGTTGAATTGCGAGATGCAGTACTGCAAATCAGCAAAGACGTTTGGAACAGTTATTATGCGCCGGTTTTCGGGCAAAAAGACCAGACCATTTTAGGAATCTACTCACACATGATCAACTCGCCGATGTACCTGCCCAATTATGCATTCGGGCATCTCATTCATTTTCAGTTGGAAGAGCATTTTAAAACACACGAACTGGCGTCCGAAGTGCTGCGCATTTTTGCGCTGGGCCAACTCACACCCAACGAATGGATGAAACAGGCAGTGGGTTCACCGTTATCGAACGAAGCCATTTTAAAAGCCGCCAGAGAAGCGATTCAATACATGAAGTGAGTTTTTGACAAATTAGGCCCCTCAATTTTATAGTTTTAAAATTAAATTACACTTTAGATTAAAAAATTCAATTTTGAATTCACTACAAAAATTATTGTTTTGCCACAAAGCCACAAAGTCACAAAGTTTTCACTAAGATTAAAATATTAATATTCAATACTTTGTGTTTCTTAGTGCCTTTGTGCCTTCGTGGTAATTCTTACTTTTTCACTTTTCGTAGATAGCTCAATTTATAAAATCTGTGAATCTGTGGCAATCTGTTAAAATTTGGACAAAATTGATTATTTCAAAAATGAAAGCTAAATTTAGACTTTCAAAAACAAACTAAACCATTTCAAAATGAAATCTGAAAAAACATCAAGAAACATCAATCGAAGAGAATTTATTGGCGGAGTTGCTACTGTGGCAGCCGGATTAACAGTGGTTCCGCGCCATGTTTTGGGAGGCACCGGTTTTGTGGCTCCCAGCGACAAAATCAATGTGGCTTACATCGGATTGGGAACCCAGGGATTACGCCAGTTGCCCGATATTATCCAGTTGCCTGAAGTACAGATGATTGCCGTTTGCGACCCGCAACGAAAAGCCATCAATTACTATGATTGGAGTCCGACAGGATTACGTGACGAAATGCGCGAACTGATTGGTAAACCCAACTGGAACACTGGGGGCAACAACACAATTCCGGGAGGTTTGGATAACGGAAAGGAAATTGTGGATGCTTACTATGAAAAGCAGACTGGTAAAAAATACAATTGCAAAGCATACACCGATTTCAGGGAATTATTTGAAAAAGAAAAAGACCTCGATGCGGTTCAGGTGATGACACCCGACCATTTGCACGGCATTATCTGTGCGGCTGCTTTAAAAAGAAACATCGGCGTTTCGGTACACAAACCACTTTCGAACCGTTTGCTCGAAGGAAGAAAAGTGGTTGAAATGGCGCTGAAATCGGATGCCACAACGCACCTTTTACCCTGGGATTCGAATGGCGAAGACATGCCAAAAATTATGGAGATGATAAACAGCGGCGCAATCGGAACTTTGAAAGAAGTGCATAATTGGTCGTTCCGCCCGGTTTGGCCGCAATACGCTAAAAAACCTTCCGACACGCCAAAAGTACCCGAAGGTTTTGACTGGGATTTGTGGCTGGGCCCTGAAGAAGAAAGAGCTTACCATCCGCATTACACCAACATGGTTTTCCGTGGCTGGTACGACTTTGGCGGCGGCTCGATGGCCGACATGGGGCACTACAGTTTGTGGACGGTTTTTGAAGCACTGAAACTGGGAAAACCAACCATCATCGAACCAAACTTCAGCAGTGTTTGCGATATCAGCGACAAAGGTGCGGCATACAAGATCCGCAACGATTTCAGTTTTCCGTATTCTTCTACTGTCAGGTTTAAATATCCGGCTGTTGAAGGGCGTCCGGCAATCGATTTGGTTTGGTACGATGGCGGAATGCGCCCGCCTGTGCTGAAAGAGTTTTACGAACAGGGAGTTGAATTTCCGTCGGAAGGAATGATGTTTGTTGGCGACAAAGACATTATTCTGACCCGGGGATTTCACACAACAAATCCCTATTTATTATCGAAAGGAGTGAAGGAAACCGAAGAGGTTTCGGCTGCCGCCGGTGCCGTAAAAATCCCGGGAATCAAAAGGTTTATCGATGGTGTGAAAGCCGGCAAACAGATTGATGGTGGATTCCGTCAGGCGTGGCCGATAACCGAAGCTGTGAACCTGTATGCAGCCGCATTGCGTTCGGGAAAAATGCTGAAATACGATGCCGATGCGATGAAAATCACAAACGACCAGAAAGCCAACGAATACCTTGACAGGAAATACCGGAAAGGGTGGGAAATTTAGCCCCCATCCCGGCCTTCCCCCGCAGGGGGAAGGTGTTTCCAAACAAAAGATTATTGTTTATTAAGGTTCAATTGTAGCTGCATGAACTCCGAAGGAGTTAAATTTGAATAACCCCGGGTTTCAAC
>JBBIPU010000307.1:0-2686 GCA_037442685.1 Draconibacterium sp.
AGTCCAATCTTCAACACTTGGTACATGCCAGCCTTTCGGACATAGTTTTCCGGTATTCACAGCGTATCCGTTGTATAATGGTCCAAGTGAATCACCCAATGCCGCATCATCATTATACCAGCAATAAGCCGGAGTTTGTAGTCTATCCCAGGTAGCTTTACCACCAGATAAAAACTTGGGAATGGAGGTCCCATCATTAAATTTTGTTGTTTTCAGGTTTTCAACCATCCATAATTGACTGCCAATCTTTACGATATTATATTCATTTCCATCAATGTCACTTACGCCTAAATAAATTTTTAAATTATCGATCAGGTCTTTAATGCGACTGTCAACATACAATTTATTGGTTGCCTGGCCACCATAAACAGGGGTGGCTACAATTAATTTCCCATTAAAGGTTTTATTTCCTTCAATAGTCTGGTCGCCGGTTAGTTTTACAGCATCATCGGCTGTTTCAGCAGTTTTGGCATGCAGTGCATAAGGTACGCTCAGCAACTGGCTTGTGCCCATTTCCTGGTATTCTGTTCCTCCTGAAGGATCAATTTCAACTTTAAGGAAAAAGTTATTACTTCCCCAATTGATTGCTGAAAAGGTTCCTGTCACAGAATCGCCTTTTCCAATTTCCAGTTCTGCCAGTCCAAATTCATTTGTGACCACACCTTCATGTGTTTCGCTATAAACTGATGTTCCCGCAATACTATCCGACAGGATACTGATACGGAAACTAACACTTTGATTTGCAATCACATTCCCTGATAAATCGCGTACAACAGCCTGGTAACTGAAAGACTGGGGAGCCTGGGCTGATAACGCCAGACTGATGCATATTGCTATGATAAACAAAACTGTATTTTTCATGTTTTTCTGATTTTTGATTTATTAAACACAGATGATTAAAATGATTGAATTGCAGAATCGCTATTCGAAACGAATCACTTTGAATATCAGCTGTTTGTTGGCTGCCGACACTTTAATATAATACACACCTGTGATAACAGGCTGCAACATTTGATTTCTGCCATCCCATGTAAAAACATGTGTACCCTGACCAAGTTTTCCATCGGAAGAAATCTGGCTTATCGATTGTCCATTCTGGTTTGAAACTTCGATGGTCACTTCTGAAGGCACTTCAAGATTTGTTTCAACAGAAATTCCTTCCTTAAACGGATTTGGATAACATTTTGCAGAAAATCCATTGCCGGTTACGTTTTCAGCCGGATTGTTACCTGTACTTTCTGACAGAGTTGCAAACGTACTCTCGTGTTTTTGGAATGTCAAAGTTCCGCTTATGATTTCAGGCTCTAAAATCTGTTCATTTCCGGTAAAGGAATCCCACAATTTCAAAACAAACTGATGCCCTTCGGTAAATCCCTCGCCACCAATGCCGTCATCGGCCCGTGCCACAATGCTGATATTTTTGTTTCTTATCTGTGTGCCATTTATTCTTTTTGCACCAACACATATTTCACCATCAAACACTGCAAGTTCGTCTCCGGGCTTCAGATTCTGCTGAATTATTCCATGAAGATTGATATTCATGTGGTCCACACCATTTCCTTCGCCTGCAATCTGAAAATGAACCGGTTTTTCTTCCACTAAAGCAATCGCTGCTGACCTTGGATAAGATTCGTAAATGGTAAGAACTTCATTTGCATTCACTTTCACTTTATATCCTTTGCCCGGGATAAAACTCCCGATATTGTTTGTCCAACCGCCAAAAATTCCCCAGTTTTCGATTGAACTGCCTGTTTCATCCTGAACTTTAATCAATGTTCCCCTGTCGATTAATTGCTGTATTACCTCGCTTCCGTCAATTTCAAGATAATGGGGAAAACCAATGATGTTCCAACCGGTTTTAAGTGGAATTTCAAACGGGCGCACTGCCGGTGTTCCGGTAATGGTAATCTGACAATCGGCATTTACTTTTGCTTTGTAACCTTCGGTGCACGACAAACTACCGATATTATTTACCCATCCTCCGAAAATTCCCCAGTTTTCAAGCGAATTTCCCGCTTCATCCTGTATCTTAATCAGTTTGAGTAATGATATTAAAGGCTCAAAGAGTTCCTCAATATCAGAATTGACAGGAATAACATTTCCCGAAAATATATTCCAGCCGGTTTTAAGTTTGATTGTCAGCGTGTTTTGCTCTCCACTGTTTTTTACCGTAATCTCAACCTGATCGGCGGAAGAATTGATATTTCCGTCATTTACCACAAGTTCGAAAGTAAAGACTGAGTCTTTATCTACCTGTGGTGCGGTAAATGTTGGATTCGCCACATTGTCGGAACTCAGCGTTATTCCGGCCGGTGCAGTCCAGATATAGGTAATATCTTTCCCTTCAGGATCATAAGAGGCAGAGCCGTCGAGTGTGATCAATTCTCCTTCATTGACCGATTGGTCGGGTCCGGCATTGGCAACCGGTGGCTGGTTTTCAATCAGCCAGCTCTGTTGAAATCCCTGCGTAAGTATAACACCGGAACCGGTAAGGGTTTTAATAACCGGTTCACCGATAGTCCAGCTCAGTTGAACATTTGTACCTGTCGCACTTTTACCTGCGGTTGATATTACACTCTGAGAGTAACCACTAAAAGAAACAGATACCAGCAACGCAATTTCCAGGAAATAATTTAACTTAATCATGACGGTTAGTATTTTTGTATAGAAAGTTACAATTTCTATT
>JBBIPU010000308.1:0-2642 GCA_037442685.1 Draconibacterium sp.
ACGCGGGTGACCCATTCGCGGTCGGTGGCCACATTTTCATATCCCTTGTGCCCGACTGTTTTCATTTCGTCAGTGTCGTGAGCAGGGTGCTCCACAAAGAAGTAACTTCCCGGTTCCAGTTTTTCAAGGTTTTCGCAGAATTTGTCGATCCGCTCTTCGGGTTTTACATCTCGTCCCCAACCATTGAAATATTTCAGGTCGTTGATTTCGGTAGAAAGGTTGTACTCTTTGGCTAATTTTTCAACTAATTCTTTCAGTTTCGGGTTGAGACCGGTAAAACCCATGTGATTGCTGAGGTGCGACACCTGCGGAACCTGCCGGAGCGCCAGTTCAATCTGTGCCCGCAGCTCTTTTTCCACTTCATCAATGTTCCATTTGGCTTCGGAAATGGAGCTGCCAGGCGGGAAATTATCATTTTTCCACACCATCGGTAAAAAGTAGCCGTCTTTGTCAACCAAACTGGAGCAATGAGTGAGCGGTCGCCATTTTACATTGCTCCATTCACTGGTTAGTACCAGGTGAATGCCTACATCAAAACCCGGATTTTCGTTAAGCATTTTCACAGCCTCGGGGTACCAGGCACACGGGACCATCAGTTCAACCGAGCGGGCAATACCGCTTTTATACGATTCGATACAAGCTACGTTTGCCGCGTGAAAAGATCCAATGTCGTCGGCACGGATTAACAGTTTGATTTCGTTCTGTGCAAAAATACCGGTTGCAAAAAATGCTATCAGTAAGGTTGTGAAGATTTTTTTCATGATTGTTATTTTTTAAGTATCCCAGCGTCCCTGCGAGAGAATTCTTTCACTGCAGAGACGCGGAGACGCAGTGTTTTCACGCGTACCACTCCCGTTCCCGTCCCTTCAGTTTATTTAACACGTCGATGGCAATGTTAACATCGTTTACAATCTGGAAATCGAACATGCCCACACAAATAAAATCGGCGCCATTCTGAAAAGCCCAGTTAAAACCGTCTTCAGGTGTGATGGCACCTGCCGCCAACACTTTAAATCCCATTACTGGGACTTTTGCCCGGTTTACGAATTCCACGGTTCTGTCTGGGAAAGGGCAGAAACAGTTGTCGTGAAACCGGTTGTGGTCGAGGTATTTTTTCCCGTCAACCTCGAACGGGAACCGGTTTTCGCGGGGGTGTGCCGACCAGTAACTATCGTGATGCATGGTTTTCATGTAATAATCGGGAATAATTCCCTGTGTTTCGGTTTCAATCAGCGAATCGATGGTGTGAGCGCCAAGTCCGGCAGTGATTTTATTACTTCGTATTTTTTCGAGCATTTTGTAAATGACATCGTATTTTTTATCGCGCACAAGCCAGTCGCACCAGTTTCCCTGTAACTGTATGATATCCATGCCCTGATCAACGGCTTTATTTATATTGACAAAATAGTCTCCTTTTTCCATGTCGGGAGCAACCTGAACAATGACTTTAATTTTGCTGCCCGTCATTTTCCGGTATTTGTTCATGGTGTCCATTGTAGGAAACCCGATGTTGATCGTGTTTATTCCGGCTTTTTCCGCCAGCATCAGCGTTTCGAAGATTTTCTTTTCGGTGTTGTAAGCCCTGAAAAGTGAAGGAACATACATCAGATCGCGCGAGTGCGCCCAGCCCCCGATGAGGTTACCTCCAAGAAGAAGCCTGCTTATTTCGTGTTCTCCTAATTTTCCTTTCGGAAGATTGCCTTTTAAATCTTTAATATCCGCACTTCCAATCTGAATAGTTGCACCTGAAAGTGTGTCAACTCCAAATTCGCTGGCCTCGTGGAAAGCGCCCAAACCGATTACTCCCAAAGCCGGAATAGTAGCCAGGTTTTTCAGCACTTCCCTTCGTGAATTTACAGGTACTGTAATTATTTCTGATTCTTCAGGTTCCGGGATACTTTTTTTATTCCGGAAAACAGGAAGTGCATAAATTCCATATCCTTTATCTTTCAACAGCAAAATAACCAGCAATGCCAGCGCTTCGATCAGATTTTTATTGACAATAAAAAGATTTCCTTCGGCAGCACCAAATAAATCACCACCAAATGGCGGATAAGCAAAATAATAAAGCATTAAAAGCACAATCCCGGAAACGGATGAAAAGCGGATTGCCAGTCCGAGGAATAATCCGAGCCCGATTAATATCAATCCTGCCATATTCAGCGGGTCGATAATTTTCATTAATCCTGAAGAAGCTGCCATCCAATGATAAAATCCTGCAAACGGACCGGTAGCGTTAGCCAGATAACCGGCAGCGCTCCAGTTGGTAACCAGCAGTTTCGAAATTCCTTCGTATAAAAAATGCCAGCCAATGGCAACTCTGAAAAAAGTGATTGTTATTTTTTTCCACTCCAAATTCTTCATGGTTTAGTTTTGATTTAAATTTTGATCTGAACAAAAATATCATTTTCAGTATTCTTTTATTCATTATTGAGTGATAAACTTCTGAATGACATTCTATTTAGATTACTTTTTGATAGATATATAAAATAGTGGAATTGATCCTGTTGTTTATTAGCCGGCAGCAGTTAAAAGATGTTATTACTCGGTTAAATTTAAGAAGAGTGCCAGTACAGATGATTCCCGATTATGATTTTTGTCGTAACTTCACACCGCTTTAAAAATGTTCTAACAATTTAAAT
>JBBIPU010000309.1:0-2578 GCA_037442685.1 Draconibacterium sp.
TTTAAAAAGGTTGCAGTATTATTGGAAACCTTTTCTCAGGAGGGCAGGTTAGTCACCCTTAAATTTGTAACTCAGGATATTCAAACCGGCATAGAAAGTGAAATCTCGACCGATTTGGGAACCTACCCATTATTCTGGTGGATTGAACCGCAATGGACAAAAGATGAAAAGTCAATACTAATTAAAGGAGAAAGCAAAGACGGGTTAAAAGGAATTTTTCAGGTTGATGTACAAACGGGTAAGGTATTACCTTATATGACTCCGATGAAACATACAGCATGGGAGTGGAGATATCTGCAATTTTCACCGGATGAAGAAACGCAATATTATGTTTCTCAAGATGGATTTGAATCGAAACAAAGGATCATTAGCCGTTCTGTCAAAACAGGTGATGAGAAAATAATCAAAGAGTTTGACCAATGGGTCGATAAACTTTTATTATCCCCTGACGGAAAAACGCTTGCAGTTCAGATTCAAAAAACGCTTTGGGTTTTACCTGCCGATGGAACCGGTGAAATGAAAAACCTCGAAACCTTTGAAAGTGTTGGTGGAATTCCAGTTGGGTGGTCTTCAGATGGCAATACAATTTATGTAGCTAAGGCTGATTCAAAAAAGGGTTTAGGCATTTGGAGCATTTTCCTTAAATAATGAACCTGTCCGGGAATTATTTAAGCCGGAACAACTCAAAGAGTTTAAAGGAGCCGAAGGGTTGAAAATCAGCAATGTTGGTAACGATATTTATTTAACCATGCAAAATGGAGCAAGAGTTACTGAGTATTGGGCAGTTGAAAATATAATTCAAAAATAAATTGGCAAATAGCAAAAAACCGGTTTCGAGGCTCATCCTCCTTTTTATCCTGATGGTTTTTATTGCAGGTGTGATACTTACATATCTGAGCATCAACAACATTACCAATTTCAGGATATTAACGGAAAAGCGGATACAAGAAACCCAACTGCACATTGCCACACAAATTTCAGACGAATTTAACCAGACACTTCAAAAAATAACAGAAGAGTTCAGCAGGGACTGGTCATCGCGGGAAGTACAGTACCCTGCTGATTCGCTGTTTTTACGATTGCAGGATGTTCCGGTTCAGGCATTTCAACTCGATGGCGCTGGTAACTTTATTTTCCCCCGGTTTATGGAAACCGGTCAGATGATGCAAACGAGGATTTCTTCTCCAGTCCAGCAGGAACTGACCAATGGCGAAGCCGACGAGTTTCAGCGCGAAGATTTTCAGAAAGCATTTATCCATTACACTTCTGCATTACGATTATCAAAAAATCCGGGTGATTCTGCAAAAGTGTTCAATGTTCTTGGCAGGATTACAACAAAAATGAGACAACCCGAAAAAACCTGGAAATTTTATGCTTCGCTTTTCCCCCGTTTGAGTGCCGGATTAAGTCCCGGAGGAGTGCCTTACTCCTATTTTGCCGTAAGCCAGTTATTGAAAATCAATTTGCCGGAAAAACAGGGGGAAACGTTCGGGATTGTTGTTACCTTTTTAAATCAACTGGAAAACAATGAAATTCCACTGAATCCCGGCACAAAAATATTGCTCGATGAAATTGCTGCATGGATTTCAGCACTGAATATAAATGAAAAAGAATCCGTGAAGTTTCAGTCATCGTTGAAAATCATTGAATCAAGACTCGGTTTTATTGAAAGTTATGCAGGCAGAATCAGGGGTATCATCCACACCAATCCACAGTCCGATTTACCTGAAACAGGGAATTTCAAAGCTTACAGCAGCGGGAATTCTGAAAATCCTGAACTGATTTTGCTCAGAACCGAAAATGATAATTCTGCCGGTTTTATTGTCAGCCTTGACGATTTATGGAAGAACGCCATTAATCAGCTTCCATCAGAAAACAGGGCTGAGTACCTGATTGAACTGACCTACGGAGGAAATTCAAATGTCAGTACTGACGGACTTTCCATCCGAACCGAGTTGTCCTCGTATTTCCCGTTTCATCGAATAGTAATAAAACCAGCCGATAAAAAAATCGTTGAGAATTTTGTCAGAAACCGGAGTTGGATTTACGGGATTGCACTTGTATTGCTGCTTGGTGGAATGTCATTGGGAATTTACCTGATTTTGAGGGATATTCAGCGCGAAAAACGAATAGCCGACATGCAATCGGAGTTTGTGTCGCATGTAACCCACGAACTGAAAACCCCGCTTACCTCCATCAACATGTTTGCAGAAACCATCTTTCTCGACCGCGCCAAATCGGAGGAAACCCGTAAAAAATACTCCAACATTATTATGAAGGAAAGCGAAGTACTGAAACGCAAAATCGATAACATTCTGGAATATACTGTCAGGAAAAGCGAAAAATCGAAATACAAAATCCGCGAAACCGACCTTTCTGTGCTGGTTGACGAAGTGATGGAAGAGATGAAATACTGGCTCGACATCAATAACTTTGAAGTTTTGGTGGAAAAGGAAAACAATGTGGTGGCAAATGTTGATGCGGAAGCCATCAAACAGGCCCTTTCGAATTTGATTGGAAATGCCATTAAATATTCCGCCGACAGGAAACAACTCTTTGTCAGGCTGTATCGTAAAGA
>JBBIPU010000310.1:0-2569 GCA_037442685.1 Draconibacterium sp.
AAAACCATCAGAATCAATCTGAAATCAAAGAAAATAACAGAAACCAATCTGCTTGAAGAAGCAGTTTGAAATACACAAAATCTGACTTTAAAAATAAGATGAAAAATACATTCAGAATCATTATCCTTATTACACTGGCTGGCGTTTTTGGAACAGGTTGCACTGAAAAAAAGGAAACAAATTACACTGAATTTGTGAATCCGATAATCGGGACCGATTTTCACGGGCACACTTTTCCAGGTGCAGCCCTGCCCGGTGGAATGGTTCAGTTAAGTCCCGACACAGGCGTTGAAGGTTGGGACTGGTGTTCGGGCTACCATTACAGCGACAGCACAGTGATGGGATTCAGCCATTTGCACCGCAGCGGAATGGGCGCCGGCGACTGGGGCGATATTTTGCTGATGCCGACTACAGGCGAACTTCAGGTTGTGCCGGGAAGCAAACAGAACCCGGATGAAGGTTATTGCTCGCGGTTTTCTCACTCCGAAGAAAAAGCTTCACCCGGCTATTATTCGGTCAACTTGAAAGATTATTCAGTTAAAGTTGAATTAACCGTTTCTGAAAGAGCCGGTTTCCACAGGTACACGTTTCCAAAATCCGGTGCTTCTCATATCATTATCGATGCGGGTCACGGTATTCGTGACAATTACCGTGTCGGAAGCGAGATTAAAATTGTGAGTGACACCGAAGTTGAAGGCCACAGGAAATCAAACGGATTTGTCGAAAACAAGAATGTGTATTTCTATGCAAAATTCAGCAGGCCATTCGAAACATCCGGAACCTGGAGCGGAAACGAGATAAAACAGGGTTCGAAGGAAGATTCAGGGGTGTTCACCGGCGCTTTTTTTAATTACTCAACTTCTGAAAATGAAGTGATTGAAGTGAAGGTAGGTATTTCGTACACCAGTATCGAACAGGCAAAGTTGAACCTGGAAACCGAAATTCCGGGTTGGAACTTCGATGAAGTAAAAGGAAAAGCGGAAAAAAGATGGAACGATGCTTTGGGCAAAATTGAAATTGAGACCCCGGAAGTAAACGGAGAAACATACAACCATGACAAAAAGGTGACTTTTTACACCGCACTGTACCATTCATTATTGTTTCCGGCAACCTTCGGCGATGTTGACGGAAAATATGTGGGTCTTGACGGCAACGTGCACACGGCAACAGGTTTTACCTACCGTAGCGATTTTTCACTTTGGGATACTTACCGTGCTGAAATGCCTTTGTTAACGCTTGTTGAACCTCAACGGAATGTTGATGCCATCAATACAATGATTGCACAGTACGAACAGGGTGGCTGGCTGCCAACACCGCAACAGTTTGGCAACAGCTACACAAACGATATGATTGGCGACCATCCGGTTGACGTGATTCTGGATGCTTACATGAAGGGAATCAATGATTTCGATGTAAACAAAGCATACGAAGCAGTAAGAAAGAATGCGATGGAAACGCCTCCCGCAGACCATCCTTCCGACGGCAGGGACGGGTTAATTGATTACCTGAAATACGGCTATCTTCCGTACAATAAAATACGGGAATCAGTATCGAGGACGCTGGAATATTCCTATAACGACTGGTGTGTTGCCCAATTGGCAAAGGCTCTTGATAAAACTGCTGATTACGAAATGTTCTCAAAACGGGCGCTGAATTACAAAAATATCATCGACCCAGAAACTGGCCTGGCGCGCCCGAAAGACAGCCTTGGCAACTGGCTCACTCCTTTTAACCCCACATTTGTGGGCCACGGCGACCAGCGGCATTACACCGAAGCAAACGCCTGGCAATATACCTGGTTTGTTCCCCACGATATTCAGGGACTGATGAACCTGGAAGGAAGCAGGGAAAAGTTTGTCAGCAAACTCGACACGCTGTTTACCATGAGTTCTGAAGTGCAGGAAACGGTTTCGGATGTAACTGGTTTGATTGGTCAGTATGCACATGGAAATGAGCCGGGACACCACACGCTTTATTTGTACAACTATGCAGGCGAACCCTGGAAAACACAAAACCTGACAAGAAAAGTGATGGACGAATTGTATCATTCTGGTCCCGACGGTTTGTGCGGCAACGAAGACATGGGACAAATGTCGGCCTGGTACGTGCTCAGTTCTATGGGATTTTACCCGGTAGCTCCCGGTCAGAATGTCTATGCAATCGGAAGTCCTGAATTCAGCAAAGTAACTATTCACCTTGACAGGAAATTTTACAAAGCTGAGAAGTTTGTTATCGAAACAAAGAATAATTCAGCAAACAACAAATACATCCAATCGGCATTGCTGAACGGAAAATCTTACGATAAACCGTGGTTCAGTCACGACGAAATCAGCAATGGCTCCGCAATGCAGTTTGAAATGGGGCCCGAACCTAACAAAACATGGGGAGTAAAACCCGAAGATACCCCGCCTTCGATGACTGAAAAATAAACCGGATAGTTTTTCTGATTGGAGATTTTAAAAAGACATTATGATTGCTTGTTAATCAGCGCTGTAGATGAGATGAAAAATAAGTTGGCATTAATATTAACAGGAATATTTTTACTGAATCTGGCTGTTGCTCAGGAAAG
>JBBIPU010000311.1:0-2541 GCA_037442685.1 Draconibacterium sp.
AAAGTTTCTATTGTAAATGAATAAAATAGTGCAAAAGTTTCTATTCTGAATGAATAAAATTGCCAAAAAGTTTCTATTGTCAATAATAGAATTTGCTGTTTTTACATTATGAAAAGGCTGATTCATTCAAATTAAAAATCTGATTTTCAATTTGATGAGATTAAAGCAAATTAATAACAGATTCTGTAATCTTAACCGATCTTCTTCTTCCACTTTTCAAACTCCTCCAAAGCTTTTTCCAACTTAAACGGTTTTCCGTGGCCGGGGTAAATTTCCTCAATCCCTGCATCGAATATTTTTCGCCAGGTTTCGAGCAAAGTCTTGGGATCGTCGCAAAAATGCGGAAAAATTATCCCGTTTGGTAAATTAATAAAAGTATCTCCCGAAATAAGTTGTTTCCCGATTAAAACCGATTGCGAACCAAAGGTGTGACCAGGTGTTGAAATGATTTTCCATCCAATTCCAAAGTCTTTTAAATCAAATTCATCTGCGTTGATTAAATCCGCGGTAAATGGTTTGGGCGATGCATATTTCGGATAAAAAGCTCTTCCGATTTTCGAAATATAACGGGTGTAACCGCCAAGTCCTTTGGGAATTCTGATAAAACCGTTTTTCAAATTTTCAAGTTCGTTTTTATGAACCAGAACTTTAGCTCCGGTGAGTTCTGCAAGTGCTTTCAGGTTTCCTGTGTGATCGTAATGAACGTGGGTTAAAACAATCAGTCTGATATCTTCGGGCTTCAATCCGGCTTGTTTGAACAAAAGTCTGAAACGATGCAGGTTTCCCCTGACTCCAGTGTCAATCAGAACTGAGTTGGATCCGTTCGACAACAAAACCGAGTTGGAGAAACCAATACGAACAGGAATTATTTTCAGGTTAGAATTTATCATGACAAATATCAAAGGTATTTTTTTCATTAAAATAATTTCTGAATACAGATCAGATATTATTTTTACCCGTCTGTTCAGGGCACCAGCCAGAATCTGAATAAATAAATAAATGAAATTCAATATTATGAACAATTTTTTAAAGGGCTCGATTTCCCTGTTATTTATTATTTGTTTTCTTCCTTTATTTTCGCAGAACGAGCTGAAAATGCCGAATCTTCGTTGGTACCTGTCGGAAGATAAAAGTTCTTATGCCGGAATGTTAATGATAAACCAGATTTGGACCCGTTACACTATGAATAATCCCGACATCAACGGAGTTGAACAATATGGCGACATTGATCTGGGAATCCGTCGGAGCAGGCTTATTTTTTACACTTACCTGATGGACAGGATTTTTGTTTATAGCCAGATCGGGGCAGATAATATCACCTACCGTGCAGAACAAAAACCCACATTAAGTTTATACAATGCTCAGACCGAATTCATTGTGAAAAAAGATAAATTTCATGTTGGATTTGGATTGAATACCTGGAACGGAATATCACGTTACGCAAATTGTAAATTAATTGAATTTCTTGTGGTCGATAATCCGGGATTTGCCTATCCGGTTGGAGGTACTTTCGACAGGTTTGGCCGTCAGTTGGGGATTTATGCGAAAGGCACACTTGGAAAATTCGATTACCGTGTTTCTGTCGTTAAACCTTTTGAATACGGAGTGGATTCAGTTTCAACCCCGGTAACAACCGAAAGGATGAATGAAAACTTTGCGGTGAAAGGATATTTCGAATGGCAGTTTTTCGACAAGGAGAACACACTTTTCCCGTACATGACGATGAACAATCTCGGGCGTGCAAAAATGCTGAATGTCGGGGCTGGTTTTTATTATCATCCCGAGGCAATGCTGGTTGAAGCTGAAAAAGACTTGTCAACCGTTGATCCGTGGATTGCCGCCCTGCTGATTGCTTCAGGAAACAGCGACAAACTTCCCAACTATGCTGATTATTATCCATCACAAATCAGCGATATTTTTCTGGCTGCAGTTGATGTTTTTCTCGACATGCCAACCAAAAGAGGAGGCGCTGTAACTTCTTATCTCGGATATTATTACAACTTTTTTGGCAAGGATTATCTTCGTTCGATGAGTGTGATGAATGTTTCGAAAATGCCTGCTGAAATTGCTTTGCCTCAGGGAACCGGCAATTCGCAGTGGGAAGTGGGGACTGGCCACATTGTACGTGGCGAGTTTGGGTACATGCTTCCGGGTAAAGGATTGAAAAACCGTTTTCAACCTTACGGAGCGGTTACTTTTAAGAAGTTCGAAGCGCTTGATGAAGCTTCTGCCCAGTTCGACGCCGGAATCAACTGGCTGATGTACGGGCACAATATTAAATGGACTTTGCAATATTCATCACGCCCAATTTACACTGAAGTTGACAATCAAAATCTTTGGACAAGTTCTAAAGGGCAGGTTATTTTGCAAACACAGATTTACTTTTAAATCTGGGTGAGGCGATTTCCAAATCGCCATTTTTAATTGCGGAATGGAATTCGCGACACCCAAAAAAACTGTACTTTCACACCTTCAAAGTAAGATTATTTCATGCCAAAAATCAGGATCACAAAACGGTTTCATTTCGAAATGGCGCACACG
>JBBIPU010000312.1:0-2541 GCA_037442685.1 Draconibacterium sp.
TGGTTGCAAAATCAGCGGGGGAGTTGATGTGGGATGCCATAACTTTTGAGCCTGTTAAATAAAAGGTATTTTTGACTTAAAATAAATCTTACCACTTTTTAATGAAAAATTAAAGCATCCCATGCTCTTTAAGATTTTTTCCTGCCTTTTCATGTTCAATCCGGAATACGGCCTCACAATCTTGGACAAATCTCTGATACCTGGGATCATCAATAATGCTATCAAAAATTGGGTCGCTTTTTATCATCGTTAAAATCCATAAACTTTGAACTGTTTTACAGTTAAATTTGGTCATACAGTTAAAAGCTTTCTCTTTATCACCTATTGCGAGATATATCAATATATGATCTAATTTAATATGGTTTTCAACGTCATTTTCACTGTTTTCCTTTTGTAAAAGTTCTAAAAACCGGTTAAAAAAAACTTTTGCTTCTTCCTTTTTTCCCACTTTCCGGTATGCATATCCGACATTAAGCAGATAATCGGGCTGCTGTCCTGTTTTTTTGCAATGCTCAATGTACTTTTTGGCATATTCGTAAGCTTCCTCGTGGTGACCGGCATAAGTGTAGTACATAATCGATTCGCCATCCAAAAAAGTTGAATCAAACTCACAACATTTTTTGGCATACCGGTAAGCTTCTTCAAAATTTTCGGTGCAAAATTCCAACCACTGCATCCGATATAAATAGGCTGCCGTATCCAGTGTTAATTCCAACACCTCCTTGTAAATCTTTCTGGTTTGTTCGGGAAATCCGCAATTCAGATAGCCCCAACCCATCTGTTGCAGTATCCATGGGAAGTCTTCCCCTCGATACCGTTTTACCACTTCGTTTAAATAAATGATCCAGTTCCCGGCGCCTTTCCCTGGATCGACAGAAATTCTGGCATAATGCGCTTTCCAGTTATTGGGATCGTAATTTATTGCTTTATCAAATTCATTTATCGCCCGATCAACATGACCTGTCTCATTGTAATACCATCCCCGGACTAAATATGCATCAGCATTATGTTCATCATAAGCGATCGCCAGGTTTGCCAATTGAAAGGCACTGTCGCGATAACTGACAGATAAATCTAAATCCAAATGATGTTTTTCCCAGTAAACTCTTGCAAGTCCTGAATATGCCGAAGAAAAAGCTGAATCACATTTTAATGCTTTTTGAAACAGATTCTGAGCGATTATATATGTCCTTTTATTCCTTCCTTTTTCAAATTCAATTTTCCCTCTTTGACAATAATCAGAAGCAGTAAAATTAGTGGAAGGTGTTTTCTGAATCAGTTTCTTTTCTTCAGAGGTTATTTTAGCGTGTAATTTATTGGCTACTTCTTCCGCAACACTGCTTAGTTCATTGCAAACTGCACCTCTGTCCCCATTGTATTCATTTGACCAATCTATCTTATCATTATTCGCATCTATTAAAGTTAAAACGAGTTTTAACTCGTCGCCAAACCGCATCAGATTGCCTTTCAATAAAAAATTCACATCCAATTCCTTTCCAACAATTTGTGCAGTTTTCTGTGTGTTTTTATATTGATTTGACGACTCTTCCGACATGACTATCAAATCGCTGATTTTTGATAAATGACTTTGTATGATACTTCTTATCCCATCAGCTTGAAATTGATTTTCCGAGTCTTCTCCCAAATACTCAAAAGGAAGCACGGCAATTGATTTTTCGGAAACATCACTAAATCTTATTTCTGAAATTCTTTCCTTCAACAAAGCAAATAGAATTGCAACTAAAATTATACTGAAAACAATGATATTGAGTTTTCTGGTTGTTTTTGCCAGACCAGGTGAAGAAGATGATTGGAGTTTCTGAACTTCAGATTCATTTTCCTGTTCTGTTTCCTGATGATCAGTTTGAAAATGTGAATCTGTACTATCTTTTTTTCTATAATCTGCGGGGGCGTACCCAAAATATTCGTGAAAACATTTGGTGAAATAAGCCGGACTCCCAAAACCTGTATCGTACGCGATTTCTGCAACTGTCCGCTTTCCCTCTTTCATCAGCTCACTTGCCTTCTGAAGCCTTATTTCGCACATCAGGTCAACAACGGTCTTGCCGGTAATTTCTTTCACCCTGCGAAGCAGGTTCGATCGGCTCATTCCAATTTCGCTGGCCAGATCAGACACTCCGAAACTGGTATTTGACATGCGTGCAAGGACAATTCTCCTGAGCTTTTCTAAAAACTGGTCATCATCTGAGGAAAAGCTAACCATTGATTTGTCGGTATTAAACAGTATATTTCTGATTCTTAGAGAAATATACGAAAAAAATAACATATTTGTTAATCTTTTCCCAAACTTATTTTATGATTGCCAGAATGTAATGATCAGTGAAAATCAGGATTGTTTCTTCCAATACCGATTGGAGTAATGTATTAGTCCAATCTTCGTATTCTCGATTGCACTTAACATTACTATCCTTCGGCATTATACCAGATGACATTTGGACTACATTATTATTCAATTTGGTATAAAATAAGCAAAATCCCCGGGAACAAAATCCCCGGGGATTGCCGAATCAGATAATATAC
>JBBIPU010000313.1:0-1278 GCA_037442685.1 Draconibacterium sp.
AACCGTTTTTCGCCGGCAACGCTGCCTGCATACGGAACACCTTTGAAAATATTCAGTCCGTTTTCGGTGTAACCACGCAGCTTGCCAAATGGGGTGTCGATGATTTTGAATTCGGTTGCCGGTGATTTCAAACCATGGGAAATTCCTGGAATAAATAATATTGGTGTGGTTGCCAGGGCGGTTCGGCCAATGAATTGTCTTCTGGAAATTGGATTCATACAAAAATGTTTTAGTGCAGGTTTTTATATTTCGCCCCTACTGGGCTTCGGCCTATTTAGCCATTTTATTTACTACAAAGATTACGCGACGCTGTCGCTGGGAAAGCTCTATTCAGATGTCATTTCGACGAAGGAGAAATCTGCAGTAACAATAGATTTGGCTACGCTGATTTTCAATTCTCCTCGTTCCTCGTCGAAATGATATTAAAATAGGAACCAACTGAACAAAAAAGGCGTGTAGCGATTTATCAAAATTAAATCCTTATTTGAATAATTTCGGTGCCAATTCAGCGAGATAAATCCGCCAGTTGGTCCAGGTGTGGCCACCGGTGGTTTCCAGGTATTCGTATTTGAAACCCATTCCGTCGTATAATTTCCGAAGGTTGTTCACACTTTCAATCAGGAAATCTTCCTTTCCGCAACCAATCCAGTACAGTTTAACCCCGCTGTCCTGCAGTGCTTTCAGTTGTTTTTTGTGTTCTTCTTCGTTGTAATTTGCCCACCGGCGGTCGTTCATCAAACCCATACTCATTACGCCAATGTAGCCAAACATTCCGGGATTGGCATTGCTGATATTCTGTGTGTGCATTCCACCCATCGAAAGTCCGGCGATGGCACGGTTATTTTTATCGGTTAAAACCCTGTAGTTTTTTTCAACAAAAGGAATTACATCGGCAACGAGGCTTTTTTCAAAACCACCACGGGCCATTTGAGTGTAATCAGGAGTAGAAGCAGTTTTGGGTTCTTCGCCAGGTGCTGCCGACGACCATGCATTTCCGTTTGTCATCACCACAATCATGGGTTTTGCTTTTCCGGCTGCAATCAGGTTGTCGAGAATATAAGGCGTGCGGCCCAGTGTTGTCCAGGCATCTTCATCTCCACCGGCACCGTGAAGCAGGTAAAGAACCGGGTATTTTTCTTTGCTTTTGTCGTATCCGGGCGGTGTGTAAATGTACATCCGGCGGGTTTTATTGAGCGATGGCGACGGATACCATACTTTTGAAATCATTCCGTGTGGCACATCTTTAACTGCATAAACATCCGATGCTGTACCGGGAAC
>JBBIPU010000313.1:1378-2523 GCA_037442685.1 Draconibacterium sp.
GGGTGCCGTGTTGCATAACCAACAGTACCGCCGCCACCCATCGAAAGTCCGGCAACAGCGCGGTGTTTCTTGTCGGCAACAACGAGGTAATTTTTTTCGATAAACGGGATGAGCTCGGTAAAAAAGTAATCCTCGTAATTCCAGCCTTCGCTATTGAAATAATTCATGAATGTTTTTCCGGCTTCGGGACAAACTATAATCATTTCACAGGCTTCTTCAGAAGTAATCAGTTTGTTGGCAACATCGGCAAGATGTGCGCGGGTTGGCCAGTCTTTGTGACTGCCGCCACCGCCATGTAGCAGGTACAAAACCGGGTACGATTTTCCGGTGTTTTTGTCGTAATCGCGGGGCAGGTAAATGGCAAATTCGCGTTCTTCGTTCAGTATTTTTGAAGGCATGGTTTTGAAATCAATCCTTCCGGCACCGGGCCACTGTGCGAATACAGCAACTGAAATGAGGATAAAAAAAAGAAAAACATTAAATTTTCTAATCTTATTTTTCATGGCTTTCTTAAGTTCAGTTTATTAATCTTTAATATGATCCGGGTCATAAACAATGCCGGCCTGCCCCAAAGTTACAATCATCGGGTTTTGTGTTCCGATTCCGACTTTAATATTATATTTTTCGGCCTTGGGTGCAGTTCCGTATACCAGTGCTTCAGCCAGCTTCCTCATATCTGTGAGATAGCTTTTATCGTAAGCTTTTTTGACATAGGGATAGTGACCGCAGTAAATCTTTGTAATCTTTTGTTCATCCATAATTTTTTCCATTTTCCGGCACGATTCAGCATAAATGGTAATTGGCAAATGTGGTAGTAGTTGCATCCAAACCTGGCCTGAGCCGAAAGCATCGCCAGTGTAACAGATCCCATCCTGTTTGTCTAATAGGACAATGGACCCGGGAGTGTGCCCGGGAGTGTAAACCACATTAATTTTTTTATCGCCGAGATCAAAAACATCTCCATCATTTACATATTCAAATTTTCCGTTGAACTGAACGGGCATCATTCGTACCAGTGAGGTATCGCCACGATGCATATAAACCTTATCAAAAAAGGCAATGTTTCCGGCATGGTCGGGGTGAAAATGAGTAAGAACCACATAAAGGGGTTTTTGAGTGATCTTTCTGACTACCTTATCCAGATC
>JBBIPU010000314.1:0-2492 GCA_037442685.1 Draconibacterium sp.
CATCCTTCTTTCCACCCCTGTGTGAACAAAATCGCCTGATAATTCATTATAGTGATGGTATTGAAGAGCAGAAAGATAACTGCCCTGCCAACAAAGAAATTCTGTAATCAATAAGACCATATTATGAAAAACGTACAAGCAATGAAAAAACAAGCCTCCAATTTGTTGTTTCTGGGATTTCTCCTTTTCCTGCTGGGTTTAATCACCGGGTTGATTGTTCCTGTGTTTGCCAATCCGCGGCTGGGAGTTTCGAGTCATATCGAAGGGGTTTTGAACGGAATTTTCCTGATTGTAATGGGTTTGGTCTGGCCCCGGCTGGTGCTGCCGGTAAAGGCTTTACAAATTACTTACTGGCTGGCGTTGTACGGAACCTTTGCCAACTGGTTCGGGTTACTTTTTGCAGCGGTTTTTAATGCGGGCAAAATGCTGGGCGTAATGGCCGGAGGCACCGAAGGTTCGCCGGTGCCCGAAGCCGTGCTTGCCTTTTTTCTTGTTACGCTTTCCATTGCCATGGTTATTATCAGCATTTTGGTGCTGGTTGGACTGAAAAGGGGAACGGAAACCGGAGCTTAGCGGCAACAAGCAGCAGGTAAAAACAAGTATAGAGCGACAGTAGGCAGTCATCTTCCAATGCCGAAACTTTGAACTTTGAACTCGTAAATGAGAATCCGCAACCCGCTCCATTAACATGAGCCTATAAGGTTAAGACACAAAGCCCGAATTGAAAATTGATGCATTTCATTTATTTTTACCTCAGTTTTTCTGCATAACAATCGTCGTTTTTTATAATTTGACAGATTAAAATGAAAATCGATTTTTCTCCTGAATTACCCCACCCTAAAGGGAGTCAGGAGAAAAATCTGGCTGTTCCCTTCAGGGTTCAGGGTAAAACAGACAGATTTTTCTAAAGTGTCAAAGTAGAAATAATTATATGAAACAAAAGATTTTCATCAAACAGTGGCTCGAATTAAAACCGTATAACAGTCAAACCTCTACCGACAGCTACTACCTGAAACTTTCGAACGATATTAAAAAAAGCCTTTCGTCAAAGGATTCACTGATTTTACTTATGTACCTCACCGAAGAGGAAATCAATATACTTTCCTGTTTTCTGGCATCGTGGTTCGAGGATATCATTTCGGGCACAAACATCTGGAATTCTTTTGTTTCAATGCACTATGAAAAATACGGAAAGAAACTCCCGTTTTATAATACCGGTGAATATGTTGACGGTGAAATCAACCTGCAGGACGTTACTTTTCTCGTATGGTATTTTATGAATACCAGTCAGAATGAAAAATTTATAAGTCCGTACAATGAATTTTTAACAAACATCGCGTTAAGAGTGATGTTACTGCTCGACGATGAATACGATTATGCACCCGAAAACAAAATTCTGAAATCGTTTTATGAATCGGTTAAAAACGAAACCGATTTTTACAAAGTAAGAACCTTTGTTGATGCCATCCTTTTTAAAACTTACCTTTTTTATACCGATACCGGAATAGAACTGGCCAATCGTGAAAGTGAACTCTTAGAAAAACACAACGACAAAAACATTTTACACCATTTGCAGGAAGCCCGCGATATCATAATACACAACTCACACACGCGATTAATGAATATAACCGGTAAAGAATGGGCTGCAAAAATAACTGGAAACAATCTTCCGGTTGGAAACGATTTATTGAATATGTCGCAGCCAATCCGGGGGTACTTTCTTTACAAGAAACAAGATAATTCCGATATTTTTATCGAACACATCGCTTCGGGGAAAAAATTCAAATTAACCAAAAAGTCATTCGACCACTGGCATGGGTTAACTGAAACAGATACCATCATTTACCTCGGAATCGTGAGGTGGAGAGAAGAGTGGTGGTTTTCGGGTGTTTCCATTCAAATCCCGTTTAATGCCGACCTGGTTTTAGACGAAAAAAATTCGCTGCAAAGCCGCAAACAGGTTAGTTTTCTCGACCACGGTTTACGCGATGTAAATACCACGCTCGATTTGCAGTATAAAGCATTTTTACGTTTCAACAACAACTTGCCGGTGGCTTTTTTGCCAACAAACAAAATTGAAGAGTTCACACGTAACTATCTCGCATATTTTAATGCTTCGCTTAATTTAACCAACGCGGAAAAGGAGCAGGCACTTAACAGGGCGCGGGCCGACGGTTTTTTTGGCGATAAAAACGGCAGTTTTCCGGAAATAGCAGAAATGGACGATACCGGGTTGGTTTTTTTCAACCCGAAAAGCGGGGTGGAGATTGCATTTGGCCTGAACAGGGCATTTGCGCTGCCCAACAATCCGTGGGTTGATGTAAACAACAGCAAAGACGATATTTTTAACCTGTTTTTCTCCGAACAGATTTCGACCGAACTTGCCCTGTATTGTATTGAAAAGGGAAAAAACAAACTGCCGTATTTGAAAAAAGGCGAAGGAAAATGGTTACTCGACGATATTGATTTCCTGCTGCGGTTCTGGAAAAAGA
>JBBIPU010000315.1:0-2465 GCA_037442685.1 Draconibacterium sp.
CCCTGGCCCTGGGAACAACCACCCTTTTTGCACAAAACAGGAACAATTACTGCCGCTACAACGGCGGGTCCGGCAAGCACTGTATCAGCCAGATTCAGGGATTGAACGACGACCAGAAACAGAAAATTGAAGCACTGAACGAAAAGCACCAGTCAAAAATGGACGAATTGCGCACACAGCGACAGTCAACCACCGATACCATTGAAAAAAGTGAAATCCGCACCACGATGCTGAAAAATGTAAAAGCACACCGCGATGAAGTAAAATCGCTGCTGACCGCTGAACAGCAAAAAGAATTCGATGCACTGCAACAACGCGGAAATTACGGAAATGGACGCGGACAGGGAAATTTCAGGGGAGGCGGACAAAATAATGGTAATTGCCAGTTTGCCGGAAACTATGGTAATCGCGGAAACAGGAACTGTGGCAGACAAGGTTTTGGAAACGGGAATCATCGCAATCAGGGCTGTTTCAGAAACTAAAATCTTTAATAAAAATCAAATTTCAGGGATTCAAATCCTATAGTATTCACAATTAAAACTTTAAATCATGAAAACAAGTAAATTATTTTTGGTTCTGGCAATTGGTTCGTTTGCATTTGCCTCGTGTTCAAACGACAATGATGTGGTTGATGAAGCCGTTGTTGCTGAAACTGCAGATGAAAAAAGTGCCGAAGTGGCCGCCCTTTGCGGAACATGCGATTTTACAGGTACGCTTACCGAAGCCGAAGTTACCAGCCTGATGGAGATGCGCGAAGAAGAAAAGTTCGCCCGCGAAGTGTACCTGGCCATGAATGCCAAATACAACTACCGCACTTTCGCCAACATTGCCAAAAGCGAAAATGCGCACACCAGCGCTGTTTTGTACCTGATTAAAGGTTTTGGGCTGACCGACCCGTCCCCTGCGGCAGCCACAGAATTCAACAACCCGCTGTTTACCGATTTGTACGCCCAGCTTATCGCAAAAGGTTCGGTAAGTTTGGTTGAAGCGCTGAAAGTGGGCGCATTTATTGAGGAATATGATATTGCCGATTTGCAGCGCCACCTGTTAGAAACACAAAATGCCACTGTTGCAAAAGTGTATGGAAATTTGCTGAGAGGTTCAAAATTTCACCTGAAAGCCTTTACCAGTGCGCTGAAAGTACAGGGAGTAAACTACACTCCAACTGTTTTAACGGTTGAAGAATATAACAAAATTCTTGCGAATTGAGACTATAAATGTGGAATTTATTCAGGTAAAAACTGATGTAAATTTCGGATTTTACCGCAAAGTTCGCGATGAACACGCAGAGTTCGCTAAGTTCTTAATTCATCTTTAAATCTTTGCGTTCTCTGCGTTTTTTCTTTGTGAACTTTGCGTTTAATGGTTTAAAAAAGGTCTGTTTACTTGTCTCTTTTTAAGAGATACGGATTCTTTCATATTGATTGAAAACAAGTTATTAAAGATAGAAATGAAACGCTTGCCATTACCCGATTTACTGAAAGGATTTGCTGTTTTCCTGATTGTTCCGGTTCACATTCTCGAAACTTTTATCGATTTCCCGGGTCGCGAAAGCTGGTTTGGCAAAACCCTGCTGTTACTGGGCGGCCCGTTCGGTGTTCCGGTTTTTATGCTTGTGATAGGCTATTTTGTTGCAAAAAACCAGAAACCTTTCGCTACCGATTTTTTCAGGGGAATCAAAATTTTTCTGGCAGGTTTTCTGCTCAATCTCGGTCTTAATTTTCACCTGCTATGGAAAATACAAATTGCCGGCTGGCAGATAAATCCACTCGAATATATTTTTGGTGTCGATATTTTTTACTTTGCCGGGTTGGCTATCATTCTACTTTCAGTACTCAAAACAGTCAAAAATCACAGCGCATTGATTGCTTTGGAACTGGCTTTTCTCGTTGCTGTTTTTACTTATTTCATCAATGAAAAGCTGATGGTTCCGGAGCGGAATTATATCTTCCCGTTTATCGGAGGAAATTGGTCATGGTCATACTTTCCGCTGTTTCCGTGGCTTACTTACCCGCTGGCTGGGTTCGCGTTTTTTCATTTCGAACAAAGCCTTTTTCATTTCATAAAATCCAACAAAGTCTTCACTTCAATACTGCTGGTTTTAATAACAATTTTGGTGGCCGTTTTTGCAAAACAGGGTTTCGAAACCACTGTCAATCTGCCGGCATATTATCACCACACTTTTTGGTTTTCGCTGTGGGTTTTCGGAGTTGTAATATTATGGAGCCTGCTGCTCAGGTTACTGGTTAAGAAATATCCACAAATATGGCCTGTAAACGGTTTGATGTGGCTGGGCAAAAACATCACGGTTTTTTACATCGTTCAATGGCTGATTATCGGGAATATTGCCACTGCCATTTATCAGACCCAAACACTAAAAAGCTTTCCGTTCTGGTTTGCCGGAATTTTCAGTATAACCGTTTTAATCACCTGGTTTATTGAACTGCTTGTAAAAAAGCGGGCTA
>JBBIPU010000316.1:0-2447 GCA_037442685.1 Draconibacterium sp.
GCAGGAAGATCCGCTGAAAGGAGATGCCGTGAATTCTTACAACGATGGTCCCGCGGACGATGGAAAAATAATGGGACCTTTTTACGAAATTGAAAGTTCATCGCCTGCAGCGCTGTTAAATCCGGGTGAAGAAATAACGCACACGCAGCGGATATTTCATATTTCGGGAAACGAGGATCAACTGAATGATATTACATTAGAAATATTTGGAATTACTTTAAACGACATTAAATCAGTATTTTAGAAAATGATTCTGTTTCAGTTCGGAATTTAAACTTTTGTCACTGGCAGAATTTGACTTTTTTTCCTATTGATAACCATTTGTTCCGGGTGGCCGGAAATGCAGGTTTTACTGATATTAGTATCGTATTACCGGAGCATTATTTTCCCAAATCACTTTCAGGTTCGAAATAAACCAGTCTTTCCCATTGGTATTATTTCCCTGGAAGAACAGGTAATCGTCGCCGTTCGGATTGGCAAAAATATGCGGATGCCCCGATTCACTGGCATTCCACTCACCGGCAGCGCCATTGGTAAGAAATGGTTCTACAAAAAGCCTTTCCCAGTGAATTCCGTCCTTGCTAACAGCAACTCCGATCTGTTGCGGAGCATTGTTATAAGCGCCGGCATAAAACATGTAAAGTACACCGTTTTTTTCGATTACTGATGCACCTTCAATACAATCTTTTTCCCAGGGCAGTTCCGGTTTTAAAATCGGGCCTTCCAATGAAACCTGTTTCCAGTCGCCCCGGCTGAAATCAGTTTTACCGGGGGCAACTGCAACTCCCTGCATCTGAATTTTATAGGCAGTGTCGCGCGTGGCAAAATAAAGAAAATAGCTGTCGTCGAAACGGATCACCTCTGCATCGATTGCCCGGCCACAATTCCAGGTGCCTGTGGGTCTGAATATCGGATTGGTCTTGTCGCGTTTAAAAATAATCCCGTCTGTTGAAGTAGCGTGGCATATCGCATCATTTTTCCCGTTTCCGTAAGTCTGATAAAAAAGATGGACTTTATCTCCAACCACAAGTGCACAGGGAGCAGCAAATCCCTTTGATTCGTAAACTGCTGCCGGATCGGCATTTACTTCACCAATCCGTTGCCAGTTAATCAGGTCATTGCTTTTGGCGATTGCAATTCCCCAACCATGTTGTATTCCCGTTTTATCGGTGTAATCCGGAACCGAATAATACATCAGGTATCTGCCCTGAAACCAGATTACATGCGGATCTTTGGAAAATGGGATACCAGTTCTGACTGTGTCGCCAAAATACATGGCTGGCAGGATTGCTAGCTGCTGGGCAACTGAAAATATTGATGAAAACAGGGGGATTACAACTAACAGAAACCTGAACATATTTGAATGATACTTATTTAAATGGTTAAATTAGTTATCAAAGATTTAATTGAGTTGCGAAAATTCAAAAAACAAAAGAATCTGCATCTATTTCAATTAAGCAATTTGTCACAGTTTATTTATTTTTCAATTTGCATTTCAAATTCTTTTGGTGTTAGTATTTGTGCGGTTTTGAAAGGATTGTGTTCCAATAAATCTTTGTCTCCTGTTACCAAATAATCAGCTTTTGAATAATCAATCAGGTCTAATAGAAAATTGTCTTTCGGGTCACGGCTAATAAAATTAGTAGGTTTTATTTCAAACTTTTCAGCAATGATTTCTAAAAGTTCAATCAACTCCTTTACGTCTTCTTTTGGAAAATATTTTCTGAGTTTCTCACGGCTTGTTACAGTTTTTATTTCTCTTAACAATTGCGTGGTTGTAATAATCGTAATACTTCCGTTGGAAATATGCTGTTTGATTTTTGATAAACGTTTACCAATCAGAAAACTAATCCAAACATTAGTATCGAATATAACTCTAACGCTTTTGTTTGTCATAAATTTCCTGTCTTACGTTTTCAACTTCTTCCGTAATTGTTTTCAGGTCAAGTTCTTTTGTCTTGAATATTTTTAATAAGCGTGTAAGTTTAGTGTCAATGAATTCTTTTTCCAATTCTCTTGAAAGCATTATCTTTTGTTGTCGTGGAAGCTGTTTTACAACTGAAAGTACCTGCTCGAAAGTTAAATCTATTTGCAATGCTGCTTTCATCTGCACAAAATCTTTAATTATTTTCAAATTTACTAAAATAATATATAATACTTTTCAACTTGTTGTATCCTGTTTTTGACTTTCCAAAGTTCAAAAACTTTGTAAAAGTTATTATAAAAAACCTGATCTAATCGTGATGAAAAACCTCTTCCATGTTTGCCCACCATTCGCCAGGCTGACGGTTTTCAACAGGTTGCTGCATCGGGTCCATTATTTTCCACCACTCCTGAGTGGTGGGATCGGCAGCCATTTTTGCCATGTCGGCAGCAAAATCTTCACCCACATATTCGAAATAAGCAAACAACTGGCTGTCTTTATAAAAGATCGAATAATTGCGGAT
>JBBIPU010000317.1:0-2426 GCA_037442685.1 Draconibacterium sp.
TCTGAAATAAAAAAGCCGCAAAAAGCGGCTTTTTTGTTGTGACCCTGGAGAGACTACAAACCCCCGTTTTTTGTCACTTTTGAACACGTTGAAAAAACTGGAAATTATTTCTGAAATCCTTTATTATTCAGGTATTACAGAGCATTTAAGAGATTGAATGAGATTTAATACTATTGAATATTATTTTAAAACGGTTTCCTAAATGTTTCCTAAGATATTTTTATTATGTACATTTGTTTGTGCTCAAATTTTAATATCATGGCAACAATCACTTATTTTCTTCAAAGTACAAAAAATCCGGCTACAATTTATGCTCGTTTATCAATTGCTAAGAATCAAGTTTATAAAAGAAAGACTGGTTACATTATTAATCCTGATAACTGGAGTAATGAAACCAATCTGCCAAAACAAAACGATGTCGAAAACAAACAGTTAAGGATTGATTTAAAAAATCTTGCAACCGAGATTGAAACCCGGTTAAATGCTGCTACCTCATCCGGCGAAGAAATTACTGGCGACTGGCTGCAACAACAAATAGATTCTATTCAGGGAAAAGTAAAAACAACCGATTACGACAGATTGGTAAATTGTATTCAGGGTTATATTGATTATTTGCCAAAAAAGAAATTACCGAAAGGCAAGAGAGGTGCAACCATTGGAACAATTAAAAAATACAAAGTGCTGATAAACAAAATTGAACAGTTTGAAAAGTTCAGAGGTAAAAAAATATTGGTTAAAGATGTTGGTAAATCATTCATGGATGAACTCGAAAATTACTGGCTTGATACTGATCGGTTAAGCCTCAATACAACTGGCCGTCATTTGGTACACATCAAAACCATTTGTTTGTGGGCTGCAAAGTTTCATGATATACCGACAAATCCGAAATTAAATCAAATTCAGGGTTATTCCTCAGAAGCCGCCAAAGTGTTTTTAAGTTTCGATGAACTCGAACAGATTGAAAATACCAAATTTGACCGTGAAGCACTTGAAAATGCAAAAGATTGGTTAATCATTGGTTGTTATACCGGCCAGCGTGTTTCTGATTTACTGAAAATGACACCGGATAATGTTACAGTAAGGAACGGTTTAGAATTAATTGAATTAACTCAAATAAAAACAGGGAAACGTGTTGCAATTCCTTTACACCCGAAAGTTAAAGCGATATTGGAAAAAAGAAACGGCAATTTTCCTTATTACATTTCAGATGTTAAATTCAACGTTCACATAAAAGATGTATGCAAACTGGCAGGGATTGACGAACCCATAAAAGGTGCAGTATTAACTGATCTGGATGAGGAAAACGAAGCAATAAAAAAAGAAGATCACCGATGGCGCAAGGTTTCCGGCATTTATCCCAAACATGAATTAATTTCTTCGCACGTTTGTCGCCGCTCTTATGCTACAAATTATTACGGCGAAATGCCAACCAGTTGGTTAATGTCGATTACTGCTCATGGAACCGAAAAACAATTTCTGCAATATGTTGGAAAATCAGAAATCGACACGGCGCAACAAATTGCCGACTATTATGCGAAACAAATGTTACAGGCCAAAAAAGAGCCCCAAATGACAGTTTTAAGAGAAGCTAAATAATCATAAATAAATTGTAATATATTACAACTTAAAATATATTTGTACATTGAAACGATTTGATATAGAATATTTAGGATTATGAAAACTATAACAAACATAGAAGTTTTAACCCATATTGCAGGAGAACCTGGTACACCCGGAAGGATTGAATCTGATAACGAACTGAAGGCCGAAATACTGGCTTTCCAGTTTAGGGATTTGCGCAAAAAGAAAAACCTTACTCAGGAACAATTAGCCCAAAAAACCGGGATTGAAAAAGGACAAATTTCACGAATTGAAAACGGAAAATATAACCTTACTCTGGCAACAATCAACAAGATAGCCATGGCACTGGATGCTAAGGTAAATTTTGAATTACAGCCGGTTTAAATTAATCAGTAACGGTAAAAAATAAAACAACGCATAATAACATGGAAGCAATTACAATTCACCCAAAAAATCAAGAGCAACTGGAAGCCATTAAATCGGTTTTAAAGGCATTGAAAATCCCTTTTGAAAAAGAAAAAAGTACGTACGATCCTGAATTTGTAAAAATGATTCAGAGGGCTGAAAAAAACAGGGAAGGCTCAATAATTCTGGAAACCAAAGAGGATTTGGACAATTACTTTAAAAATCTTGAAAAAGATGTACAAGGTTAAGTTGCTGCCTGAAGCAGACAGTCATATCCGCATGTACCTTAAATCAGGGAATAAAACTGCATACAAAAAAATACAGGTCTTTCTTAAAGAATTACAAGAACATCCCACCACCGGAACCGGGCAACCGGAGCAGTTAAAATACGAATTTGCAGGATATTGGAGCAGGCGTATCGACAAAAAGAACCGCCTTAT
>JBBIPU010000318.1:0-2423 GCA_037442685.1 Draconibacterium sp.
GCACCCGTAGCGTTGCCGACGCCATTTCGGTGGGGTACCGGCTGATTGACACTGCCCATGTTTACGGAAACGAAGAAGCGGTTGGGGCTGGGATTAAGCAAAGCGGAATCGACCGCAAAGAGCTGTTTGTAACTTCCAAACTCTGGGTTGACTTTGCTGGCTACGAAAGCACAAAAAAAGCTTTCCAGACATCCATCGATAAACTGGGGACTGACTACCTGGATTTGTACCTCATTCACCGCCCCCGCGGTGATGTGAAAGGCTCGTGGAAAGCCATGGAGGAACTGTACAAAGCCGGAAAAATAAAAGCCATCGGGGTAAGCAATTTCGAGCCCTCACAGTTGAACGAGATGTTGCAGTACGCGATGGTAAAACCGGCCATCAACCAGATTGAAACCCATGTTTTTTTCCAGGAGAACAACCTTTACGATGTATTAAAAAACAAAGCTGTTCAACACGAAGCCTGGTCGCCTTTTGCCGCCGGAAGGAACAATATTTTCAGCAATCCCGTATTGGCAGAAATCGCGAAAAAACACAACAAAACCATTGCACAGGTTTGCCTGCGCTGGCATTTCCAGCGGGGAGTTGTTGCCATACCGCGGTCGCAGAACAAAGCACACATGACCGAGAATCTGCAGATTTTTGATTTTGAACTCGACAAAAAAGATTTGGATACCATCGCCACACTGGATTTGAACAAAACACAGTTTCCGGAGTGGAGCTGAGAAAAGTGAATGGTTTGTTGGGTGAATGAGTGATTGAGGATGGAGCCGGAAGTCGGGAGACCGGAGTCGGAAGAAGTGAAAAGTAAATGGGTAAATGTGTGATTGAGGAAGATAGGAAACACGACAATTGCAGATAGCTCCGTAGGAGCGATATTTTGGTAACCGGGGGTGCAGCCCCCGGTGAGGAAGGCTCCCCAATTCCCCTGCCCGCTGTTCAGCGCGCTGCCTTTGGCATCCGTAAAAAGAATCAACTTTTTCACCCCGTCCCTGAAGGGTGAAAGCAAGGTGCATAAACATGATTTTCGTACAAAAAAAATCTTCAGGAAAACTGTTGCGTAATGTTGGTTTTTGTCGTAATTTTTAATTGCCAATTAATCATCAATTATCATGAAAACCAATAGTTTAATAATGATCAGCCTGTCCATTTCAATTATTATAATAGCCACTGTTCAAGGTTGTGCTCAAACAACGAAAACACCCGAAACTTCGATGCTGAAATTCAAAAAAATGGTATATACCGACCAGCAGGGTACACAACTCGAAGCGTTCAGCTTTCTGATGCCAGCCGACTGGCAGTTCGAGGGAGGTATCTGGTGGATGACTGATCAGCCTGCCATGCCCGCCAATTCATCAATCAGGGTATTTAATCCTGCGGGTCACGAAACATTTGAGGTATTTCCAAACCACTGTTATTTCTGGACTACTAATCTGCAACTGCTTGGTATGTTTCCCCCGGGATCGAAATATTTTGGCACTACTGTAAAAAAACCAGCGGATATTATTACAGCGATTGACAATCTGGTATTGAAAGAGTTGAAAAGGCCGGGACTAAACGTGGTTTCTGAATCGGAATTTCCAGAACTGGTGCAGTTGCTCGGAATTGGCAATAACAATACACCAGGGCTTTCAACGAATGCCGAAGCCGCCAAAATAAGGATTACATGGACAAAGAATGGTGTGCCGATTGAGGAAGAAATCTGGGGTGTTACAGAACAACTGACTTTCCCGATACAGTCGATGATGGGCGTTACTTACAACACCCTGTGGTATATCGATTACCTGATTTCTTTCCAGGCTGAAGAAGGTAAACTGGAAGAAAATACCAAAATATTTCAAACCATAACTTCTTCGTTTAAAATCAATCCGAAGTGGCAGGCCAAATACAATAATATGGTGGAATACCTTGCACAGCAGCAGATTCAGCGTATCAGAAGTGTTGGTGAAATGAGCCGTATGTTAAGCCGGATGAGCGACGAAATGAGGGCCGACCAGTTGGAGCAGTTCGAAAAGCGCAGTAATGTTTACGATAAAGTTGCACAAATGCACAGCGACAACATCCTCGGCATCGACCGTTATTTCGATCCTTACGAAGGCCGCGAAGTGGAATTGCCATCGGGTTACAATCATGTGTGGTGCAATAATAACGGCGAATACATTCTTACAGATAATCCGAATTATAATCCCAATGTTGGTTCCAACCTGGGGTGGCAACCGTTGGAGAAGAAATGAAATGTAAAGCCGGAAAATCGGAGGTGGAAGCAGAAACCAAAATACTCCATCAGATTTTGGAGTGAAGAATAATGATTAACGATTAACGATTGCAGAATACCAGAAAATAAGGAATATCGGATAAGGAATCAGGAATCAGGAAGTTAAAGATAGAAGGATGAAGACCCTGAAAGGGTCAAATAATAATAA
>JBBIPU010000319.1:0-2395 GCA_037442685.1 Draconibacterium sp.
GCGGACGGAACAGAACCGAAACAACAAAAAAGAGAAAACAAAAATTGATTTAAACAAAATCTGATTGATAGAATGAAAAAAATCTTAAACCAACTTTTAGCGCATATCGCAATATTCGCACTCGTCAGCATTTCCTTCAACCTGACTGCTCAAAATTCTACCTTCAAAACAGGAACTTACCTGCAGGAAATCAAAAAAGACATTGTAATCCCCGGCGAAAACGAACCTGAAATTATCCGTTTACTTCAATCAGGGAACACGAATGTGGCCCTTTCAAAAGACAAGGTTTTCCGGTTCGACGGAAAAAAATGGAGCACTGAAAATCTCAGTTTTCAATGCAGCGCCGCCACCACCGATTTAAAGGGAAACATCTGGTTAGCCGGAAAAGGCTTTGTTTTCAACCTAACAGAAAAGAAAAAAACCGAACTTCCGGCAGAAGCCAAAAACGACACGCTGCTTTGCCTGTTCTTCGAAAACGAAAAAACACTGCTGGCCGGAACCACAAATGGTCTCTGGATTTGGAATAGCCAGTGGCAAAAAGTGACTAAAACCAACAATATCAAGGTAAATCAAATTGCAAAAGGCAAGGACAATGAAATGTGGCTGGCAACGTCCGACGGACTGTTTCAGAGGAAAAACAGTGAATGGATAAACCTGAACGAATATGTGATGGACGCCGGGTTACTACGTAATTTCTTCAGTATCACAAGTGGGGAAAAACCCGGTGATGTGATTTTCGGGAGTACTTACGCCATCAGTAAAATTGCGGCTGACGGCGACCACTGGAATTTTACAGGCGAAGACGGGTTGCCTTTTGGTCCGGTAACCACCCTTGTTCAAACCAAAAATGCTTTGTGGATGGGAACTTCTAACGGCGCCATACGGAAAGATGCAAAATGGCATTACTTCGGCGGCAAACGCTGGCTGCCCGACAACAGCGTAAACGATATTCTGCCGGTTGGAGAAAATGCAGTCTGGATTGCCACCTCAAAAGGAATCAGCGAAATAGCAAAGGTGAATTACAATTTTGTGCAGAAAGCAGCCTATTTTGACAAAAGGCTGAACCAGCGCCATCTGCACCACAACCTGGTTTCGGATTGCAATTTTAAAGCGCCCGGCGACACAGCTTCGTGGAGTTGTCACACCAACGACAACGATGGTCTGTGGACTTCTATTTATCTCGCCGCCGAAAGTTTCCGATACGCAACCACCGGTGAACAAGAGGCTTACGACAATGCTGTGCGTACTTTCCTATCGATGGAAAAACTGCAGACTGTCAACCCGATACCGGGATTTGTGGCACGTTCGTATGTTGCCATTGACGAAAGTACCGGTCACGATGGGGAATGGCATGTTTCGGCTGACGGAAAATGGAAATGGAAAGGCGACACCAGCAGCGACGAAATTGTGGGGCACATGTTTGCCTACCCTCTGTTTTACGAACTGGTGGCCAAAGGCGAAATGAAAGAACGCGTGAAAACCGTGGTGCAAAAACTGATGGACCACATTGTTGACAACAATTTTCACCTCATCGACCTCGACGGGAAACCCACACGCTGGGGAGTGTGGAGCTCCGATTCGCTCAACGGTTCCAAAGAGTGGCTGTACGAAAAAGGCATCAACTCGCTGCAAATTCTGTCGTTTCTCGAAAGCGCGTATTTTGTAACCGGAGATGTGAAATTTAAAAAAGCCGGGGAAAAACTCATCAACGAACATCATTACGACCAGAATATGCTGGTGCAGAAAATGTACACGCCTTTTGAAATCAACCACTCCGACGATGAGCTTTCTTTTCTCCCCTACTATTGCCTGATGCGCTATTCAAAAGATGCAGCACTCAGAAAAACCTACGAAAAAAGTCTTTTGAGAAGCTGGAAGGCAGAGCAGAACGACCGAATCCCCATCTGGAATATCATTTCTTCAGCCGGATTGGAAAAAGACTGCGACATGAATATTGCCGTGGAAGAATTGCAGGAATACCCGATGGACATTATCAAGTGGGGCATGTACAACAACCACCGCTGGGATTTGCGTAAAAACCCGCTGAGCGACCGTTTCGGGAAATCACAGGCCACGCGCCCGATTCCGGTTGACGAGCGGGGTATCACCAAATGGAACAGCAACACTTTTCTGTTTGATTACCCCGGAAACGGAACCGGCGAGGATGATGGCGCAGCCTGGCTGCTGCCTTATTGGATGGGGCGTTATCACAAACTATTTTAATGATGAGATGTTTTACTGTCAGTAAATAATCCTTCTATGAATAACAAAATCAGATTAATAGCAACAACTTTCATTCTCATATTTGTTTTGTGTGCGTTTAACAGCGCCCGTGAAAAAGCAAAATGGTACAAGGGAAACACGCACTGTCATTCAACAGTAAGCGATGGCGACA
>JBBIPU010000320.1:0-2344 GCA_037442685.1 Draconibacterium sp.
CTACTCTCACCATGTTCTCAATGATAGAACAGTGCATTCCTGGTTTAGAAGTGTCAGAACTTTTAAATGCTCTGTGCATGAATATTTCGTAAGTCATGCCGTCTTTGTAGTTGTCAATGTGGCTTTTCATGGTTGCTATGCTTTTTGTTTTAAACTGTGTGCTAACTCGTTTATATACGAAATAAAACTTCCCAATATTTCCATATTTGGATGAAAAGGCGAAGTTTTTAATTCCCAAATCAAACTTAAATATTTTGGCTTATAAATCATCGAACGGAGATTTAATTTTTTGAATGGATTTTTCTGTTACATGAGTATATATCTCAGTCGTTTTCGAGCTTTTGTGGCCCAACAGTTCCTGGATATATCGTAAATCGGTGCCTGCTTCGAGCAAGTGTGTTGCATACGAATGTCTTAACCAATGTAATGTCGCTATTTTTCTGATTCCTGCTTTTATCAGTGATTGTTTAAAAACCAATTGAATACTTCTTTCTGAGTATTTTTCACCTGCCTGCTGCCCTTCAAACAACCAAATCTTTGGCTTAAACACTTTATAATATTCGCGCAGCATCCCAATTACTTTGTCCGAAATAGGTACCACACGGTCTTTTTTCCCTTTGGCATTCAAAATAAGGAGTAAATGGCGTTTCGAATCGATATTTTCAGGCTTCAGGTTAAGCAATTCGCTGCGGCGCAATCCGCAGGCGTATATCAGGCTGAGCATGGTTTTATGTTTTACATTGGCCGGAGCTCCCAGAATGGCTGCTACTTCCTGTTTGCTCAGTACATTGGGCAATTTGTGTTCGCGGCGCGGACGCTCTGTTTTTTCAACGTCGAATTTCAGACTGCGTGTAAACGAAAAAAACAGTTTAACACCGTTAATCACCTGGTTTTGATAAGCGCCTGAATAGCCTCTTTTAATGATGTAATTGCTGTTAAAATCGATCAGGTCGGCGTTGGTTATTGCAGAAACAGTTTTCTGATGGAAATATTTAAAAAATGTGCTGATTGCTTCAATATAAGTCTTAATAGTATTCGGGCTGTATCGTTTTTGTTGCATCCATTCGCGAAACCGGTGAATTTGCTCCAACGTTTCTTCGGCTAATATCCTCTGTTTTAGTTCATTTTTGGCCCGAAGTTCTTTTACCGCTTCAGGTGGCGTAATAACATGGTTTTCTTTTAATTCCGAATAGTCAATCCAGGCTATCGGGCTGAAGGTGATAAAAAATGAATTCAGGTTAAAATCTTCACGCCTGATATACCAGCTTTTCAGTGTATTGCTCCATTGTGCAGGGGTGGTTTTCCGCAACTGGTTGCTGATGATTTCGTTGTAATCAAAAAGAATTTTTACAACCGGGTTCTGGTTGTGATCTGTGTAATTGAGTTTTATGTTTGGTTTGCTGTTCAAGTGATTTTGATTTTGCCATGAAAATAATTACATTTTTGTAGATTGCCAAATGTTAATTCATTGCGGAAGGAATTATTTTACCGGCAAATATCAAATTCAAACGGTTTCACTGTTCAACCTGTTTTTTGTTTTCATCTCACATAAAAAATGCTTAACCTTGCAAAACATTAGTTTTACCTAAATCAATTTAAAAATGAAGAATTTACTTTTAACAATTACGGTATTCACAGTTTTTCTGTTTGCCTGCACTGCACAGGATAAACCTGAGTTCGAAAAACCCATCAACATCCTGGTTTTCAGCAAAACTTCGGGATTCAGGCACGAATCAATCTCGTCGGGGCTGAAAATGCTCTACGACCAGAGCCGTAAACAAAACTGGGTGATCACAGCCACCGAAAATGCCGGTCTGTTTACCGATGCTTTCCTTGCAAATTTCGATGTGGTGGTTTTTCTAAATCCTACCGGCGATGCCATCGATGCAGCAGGTGAGGCCGCTTTCGAAAAATTCATGAACAGCGGAAAAGGTTTTGTTGGTATCCACGCGGCTGCCGATTGCGAGTACGACTGGCAATATTACGACAAACTTCTGGGAGCCCATTTTAAAACTCACCCGCCGCAGCAGGAGGCAACGGTTGTGATTGAAAATACCGATCACCCTGCAATGAAGCCTTTTAAAGGAATGAAATCGTACACCACCCTCGACGAGTGGTACACCTTCAAAGCCAATCCGCGGCAAAATGTGCATGTGCTTGCATCTTTAGACGAAAACAGCATTAAAAAATTCAATAACAATGATTTCCGTATGGGCGACCACCCGATTGTTTGGTGGCAGGAGAATAACGGAATCCGCTCGTTTTACACAGGTTTTGGCCACACCCACGAAGCTTTCCAGAACAAACTGATTATTGAACATATTACCAACGCCATCAACTGGGC
>JBBIPU010000321.1:0-2318 GCA_037442685.1 Draconibacterium sp.
ATGGAAACCTATCTGGGTTATTTTGGATATTGAAAAAGCGAAGCCCCTCTCCAACCTCTCCCCGAGGGGGAGAGGCTTTAAAAAAAGATAAAATTGAATAAACATTTGAAATAAACATCGCTTTCTAAAGTCCCCCTTCGGGGGATTCAGGGGGCTAATAATCAGATTATGAACCGCATCAATAAACTATTTCAAGACAAAAAAGAAAAAATACTCTCGGTGTATTTTACCGCCGGGCACCCGAATTTGAACGACACGGTGGAAATTATTCAGCAACTCGAAAAAAATGGGGTTGACCTCATCGAAATCGGGATGCCATTTTCAGACCCCACAGCTGACGGACCAACCATTCAGCGCAGCAGCGAAACCGCCCTGAAAAACGGGATGAGCCTGAAACTGCTTTTCGAGCAGCTAAAAAACATTCGCGAAACCGTTAAAATCCCTCTGATTCTGATGGGTTACATCAACCCGGTTTACCAGTTTGGTGTGGAGAAGTTCTGCGAAAAATGCGCTGAAACAGGAATCGATGGACTGATTCTGCCCGACCTGCCACTCGATGAATACGAAGCTTTTTACAAGCAAATATTTGAAAAATACAACCTGCACAACATTCTGCTGATTACACCGCAAACTTCTGAAACCCGCATCCGGCAGATTGACGAAGCCAGCACTGGTTTTATCTACATGGTTTCGTCGTCGTCAACCACCGGTTCGGGGAAAAAAGTGGAAGATTTTCAGCGTGAATATTTTGAGCGGATTCAATCGATGAACCTGAAAAACCCGCGGCTCATCGGGTTTGGCATTTCCGACAGGGCAACTTTTAAAAATGCCTGCAAATATGCAAACGGAGCGATTATTGGCAGTGCTTTTGTAAAAGCAATCGCTTCAGGATCAGAACTAAATGATTCTATTTCACAGTTTGTCAAAAGTATCGTTTCACCTGACTATTGAAAGCTTGTTCATTCGTTCCTGAAAAGTTTCCTATCCACTCTGTTCTGAAAAGTTTTTGATTAAATCAATAGATTTCAAAAAGAAAAAGAAATTTAACAAAGAGTTTTCAGTTTTTCTTTTCATAATGTGGAAAATGAAGTCCCTGTACGGGGCAAATTTATTCATTATTTTCTGATATAATTAATTGTTATTCTGCGTTTTAGTTATTTTGGCATATTTGATGTTGCAAATTTTATAACCTTAATTCAAAACCATAAAGCTATGTTGGAATATGCAAAAATAATTTTGCCAAAGGTTAGCTTTAGCAAAGAGTTATTCAGTAAAGAGTTAAAAAAATGTATCGGCTGGCTTGAAAAAGACCAGATCGGAGATCTTTATTTATGGTGTAACGAAAATTTTAAAGATATCTACCCCGATGTAATTGAAAAAGCCTTTACCGGGATTGCCGCTTAATTAAAAAGAGCAGATAAATTCCCGCTTTTTAACTATCAAATCCATTGTACCTGCCGTCAATAACTGTTTTTTAACTGTCAACTGCAAAAAATCGACAGATAAATGCGTTGTACATAATATTATACCTTTCGCATTCTTAAAAATGTCATTAGTTGAAATTTTTCAAAACTCAATTTCCTATTCGTTATGTTTGATCAATGAGCCGGAAAGCTTTTGTCGTGATTGTATTTTAGGAAGAATAACCTTTATCGGATTCATTCTGCAGGAATGGCAAACATTATCCGGTAAAACTCAATAAATATTGCCTTTATGCAGAAATTGCATCAGGGAAAATTGTTTTTACGGGGAAAAAACGGAAAAGAGAAAAGTAAACAAGGCACATCTTATTTTACATAGAAATAGTTAAACAGCAAAAAAGAATGTAAAAGTGCAAATATCTGATCGGCTGACAGGTATTAAACTCCCGTTTCCCCGGCGGGAGTTTTTTTTTATTAAAACCCAGAAATGATTAACATGTGTATAACCTTAATTTTTAATCTATGAAACAATTATTCCTTATTGGATTGACTTTGTTTATAGGCATTGCGCAGATCATTGCCCAAACAAAGCAGATTTCCGGGAAGGTGACGTCGGCTGAAGATGGTTCGCCTGTTCCCGGAGTTTCGGTGAGTGTAAAAGGTACCACAACCGGAACAATCACTAATTCTGACGGGATATTCTTTTTAACTGTTCCCGAAAATCAGGTGCTTACCTTTTCGTTTGTCGGGATGAAAAAAGTGGAGGTTCCCGTTACTGAAAGCGACACTTACAATGTGGTTATGTATTCCGACATCATCGGGGTGGATGAAGTAATGGTTGTTGCTTACGGCACCGCTAAAAAAGAATCGTTTACCGGTTCGGCGGAAGTAATTAAC
>JBBIPU010000322.1:0-2312 GCA_037442685.1 Draconibacterium sp.
GTGGTGGACTGGAAAGACTTATTTGAAGCCGCTAAAGTGGGCGGAGTGCAGAATTTCTTCGTGGAAATGGACCCCGTAACCTTTGGACCAAGTATTGAGTTTTTATTGAAATCATAAGGGTTGGGCTGTTTTTACCCGCTTTCAATCCCCGCTAACTCAATTCTGAAGCTTACAAGATTTGTATCCAGAGAACCTGCTTGTAAGAATATCAATTTTTATGGAGAAAACTATAATAAAGCTATTGTAATGAATAATCTTGAAAAATACACCGCTGTCGATTTACTTGACACTGTTATTGAATTCACCCAAATGACTCCTGAACCGGAAGACTGGTTGTTTAAAAGGCAAAAATATAACGATCCCCGATTTATCAGGCTACAACGGATTCTGTCGTTGCTTTGGGCATTTATTCCTGAAATTAAAATAAAGGATGAAAGGCAGGCTATTGAAGATTTTTATTCAGGTAATTTTGTACTTTCCAGACAAATTCAGGACTATCAAAAGCTGATAAATATTATGGACAATACAATTTTAAAGGTAGATAGTGCTTATGCCTCAAAAGTGCAAATATCTTTGGACGAACTGCAATTTAATTATGGCAATCTTCTTAGTTATTATATAAAGCTGAATAAGCTAATTAATCACAATGATGGCATTATGGAGATTAGCTATCCGTTTTATTTCTCATACCTTGTAACAAAAAACATTTCGGAATCATTGAAATCGAAGGCAAGAAAATTAGAGTCAATTCTGGCATTATTCATCGACCCTTTTAACCAAAAGTTTACAATGGAAGAATTGATTAATAATTTTGATTATCCGGAAGAAGATTTGTTTGATATTGATTTAGACTGGAAGTGATTCAGTTCGTGTTCCAATCAGTACAAAACCTTTCCATTAACGAACCAAAAACACTTGCTTTTTCAGAGAATCACAGGACGCCTAAATTCATTGAAAAGTGTTATTTTTCAAACCAAAAATCTTCAATGACAAAATCATACTTTCTGGCATTCGATATTGGCGCTTCAAGTGGCCGTGCCATACTTGGAAAACTTCAGGATAAAAAACTTGAACTGGTTGAAGTTCATCGGTTTAAAAACCAGATGACCCGAATTCACGGTCATTATTATTGGAATATTTACAGCCTGTTTGATGAACTGAAAACAGGTTTGAAAAAGTGTATTTCAGAATTTGGTATTCAGCCCGATTCGATTGGCATCGATACCTGGGGTGTTGATTATGCCGTCGTTGCTGACAACGGACAGATTACTGCATTGCCGTTTGCCTACCGCGACCACCGCACCGACAGCGCTATGGAAGAATTTTTTCGACTGCTGCCGAAGGAAGAAACTTACCGTCTGACCGGCATCCAGTTTATGCAGTTTAACACGCTGTTTCAGTTGTATGCTTCGGTGCGCGACAAGTCGCAGGGCATCGAGTCGGCACAGAATTTTCTGTTTATGCCCGATGCACTTGGCTATTTGTTTACCGGGGAAAAACACACCGAATATACCATCGCCAGTACCTCGCAGTTGCTGAAACCAGGAAAAGCTGAATGGGAGGAAAAACTATTCAAAGCCGCAGGTATTCCATTGAAATTGGCCGGGGATATTATACAGCCGGGAACCATTACCGGTGAAATTCTTGCTGAAGTACAGGAAGAAACAGGCAGCACAGCCATTCCGTGTATCGCGGTGGCAGGTCACGACACAGCTTCGGCAATAGCATCGGTGCCGGCAAAAGAGGGAAACTGGGCTTACCTGAGTTCGGGAACCTGGTCGCTGCTGGGGATTGAAAGCCCGGTGCCGCTGGTTTCGGAACAAACACTGACCATGAATTTCACCAACGAAGGAGGGGTGGAAGGTACCACCCGTTTTCTGAAAAACATTATGGGAATGTGGCTCATTCAGGAATGTAAACGTATTTGGGATGCCAAAAGCGCGATGGGCTGGCACGAGATTGTGGCTTTAAGCAACAATGCAAAACCTTTTAAAAGCCTCATCAATCCTGACGATGCCTCGTTTCTGAACCCCGGCGATATGCCAAAAGCAGTTCAGGAATTTTGCAAAAAAACCAGTCAGCCAGTTCCGCAAACCAAGGGCGAAATTGCCCGCTGTATTTACGACAGCCTTGTGTTGAAGTACAAATTCACAATTCGCCAGATTGAATCTGCCACAGGAAAAAAAATTGAACGGCTGCACATTATCGGCGGCGGCGCCCACAACACGATGATGAACCAACTCACGGCAGATGCAACAGGCATTGAAGTGCTGGCCGGGCCAACCGAAGCCACAGCCACCGGAAATATCCTG
>JBBIPU010000323.1:0-2306 GCA_037442685.1 Draconibacterium sp.
CACAATTTCCACCAAATCGCCAATCTGTATATTTTTTCGGTTGCGGCCGTCCATGCTGTAATTAATTGTTTTTAAGTTGTTTGTGTTTCTTATCTATCAGTGTTTTGCATTCTTTTTTTACAGATTCGGGCAGAAAGCTGATTTCAATAAAATTATGCCACAGTGGAAGTGCTTTTTCAAATTTCATTAAAATGTTGCTGATTGATTTTTCTGAAATCCCGGCGCTTTTCATGGCAATAACAAAATCGTTTTGTTTCAGTTTTTTCTTTTTGCCATTGATTGTCAGGGCAAGTTCTTCATCGTCGCCTTTAACAACTAACTGCGAAGCAACCAAATCGTAAGCCGGACAAAGATTATAATCCGTACGGTTGGTTTTCAATAACGAAAAATTTTTTAGGTGCATGTCGCTGTTTCCTGTTAAAAAACTGAAAACCACCATTTCGTAAAAATTAACCACATCGAATCCGGGATTGGCTGAGTACTTTAAAACTGCTTTTGCAATCTGCTCATGCGACCCACGGTATTTGTGTTCTGTAAGCCTTTCGGTGAGCTGGCACATATCTTCCATGTGCAATTTTTCACCCTTTTCCCTGTCAACCCGGCGTGTAATGTACGCCGGCTGCCCAGATTGAAGATAAATGAGAGAATGAGGCACTGTCGGGATTTTTGCAATTTCTGCCAGATGCATCGTTAAATCTTCAATTTCAGGAAGATTTGAGTAATCTTTTGAAGGCGGTTTTAAAATATATTCTCCCCAAAGGCCCACAATTGTTAGTCTGCCCGGCGTTTCACTTTTTTTCATTTTCTCGATTCCGAGCGACAGTTTGGGTTGTACTCCTGTTACCGTTTTCTGACTTTTTACAACCTTTTCGGCCAACGCAAGCATGTCGTTTTCAGAATATGGAAGAAGCGGTGGAACCGGAGACCCGAACATTTTACGGCTGCATTTTGCATGGAATCCAGCTTTTTCTGCTTCATTCCGTGTTTCTTCTGCAGGTAAATCTCCGTAACAGTAAAGACATCTGTTTGTATTCATAATAATTCATTTGCAGGTTCAACCGAAACAGCTCCAATGCAATCGCGACATGTTACCAATAATAATCCCATCCGGTCACGATTATCAAGTTTCCAGTTTTTTTCGGCTATTTCAAGCAGCCAGCCTTCCGGAATCAATCCATCGAAAAAAGGTAGCAGCACTTTGTCGCTGTAGGTACCTTTCGATAAAGGCAGTGTTAAACTAACCGGTTCGGCATTTTCCTTATTTAAATATTCAGGTTCATACCAAAAATGATATCCGGTTTCATCCTCTGTCAGGATTCCAGCCAAATCAGATTTAAAAAATATTTTAGCTTTCCTCATCGACTAATTTTTTTCGGTTTATTTCTATTGCACCTAACTCATACCCAAAAAGTTTGAGTACCTGGTTCACTTTATCCATGCGCAAAGTCGGTTTCCCGGTTTCCAGTTCGCGCACAAAACGGAGGCCCACCCCGGCTTTAAACGAAAGCTCTTCCTGGGTAAGTCCCAGCAGTTTCCTTTTTTCTCTTATAAATTGACTTAATGTTGATTCAGACATTGTATTTTATACCTTTTCGGGTACGAAAATAGTATTTTTTATAAAATTATACCTTATAGGGTATAAAAATAATTATTCAATAAGAAATTATACCCGTTCGGGATTATTAAAGATTGGAATTTATGTTGATAATTTTGCACAATCACCCCTCGACTACGCTCTGGGTGACAGTCAGATTGAGCGAAGTCGAAATCTGCTTAAAATGTTATTGAAATAAATTTGATTTACCTCAAATACAAATTACTATCCCCGTAGCTCAGAAAACGAAAATTGTGGCTGAGTGCGTAATCATAGATTTCCTTCCAGTTATCACCTAAAAAAGCAGCAATCAGCAGCAGCAAAGTGCTTTGCGGCTGGTGGAAGTTGGTGAACATTCCTTCGATAACTTTAAATTGGTAACCTGGCAAAATGATAATCTGTGTTGAAAATTGTATTTGATCCAACTTTCTTTTTTCAAGGTAATCGAGAATATTCCCGAGCGCTTTTTTCAGATTGATATTTGGTTCAGTTTCATACGGTTCCCACTGCAAAACCTCCGGCTTTTCAGCCTTAAAAACACCGTTTTCAAGCTGCACGCCAAGCCAGTACAAACTTTCGAGCGAGCGCACCGAAGTGGTTCCCACAGCAATAATTTTCTTCGGATTTTCGTAAAACGACCGGATGATTTTTTCCGGGATAATCACCATTTCGCGGTGCATGGTATGCCCCGAAAGCGTTTCAGATTTTACCG
>JBBIPU010000324.1:0-2282 GCA_037442685.1 Draconibacterium sp.
ATTTTGTATTTCCCGATATTCGAAGGCATTTTTTCCTTTACATTGTATCCTTTTAAAGGTTCAATCACAAGTGCCGGATCATTTCCCTCGAGCAAAGTATTGTAAAAACCTGCTGCCTGTGTCAGATTTCTGGGAACACACAAGTAAACTCCGCGCATTGAGCCGAGAATCATTTGCATTGGCGAGCCTGCATGCCAGATTCCCTGCAACTGGTGCCCGCGTGTTCGAATAATCACTGGCGCTGCCTGCTTTCCTTTTGTACGGTATTGAAGTGTTGAAATGTCATCACTCAGCTGCGACTGTGCATAAATCAGGTAATCAAGATACTGGATTTCAGCAATGGGGCGAAATCCGCGCAGTGCAAGGCCAATACCCTGACCGATGATTGTGGCTTCACGGATTCCTGCATCTGAAACCCGATCAACGCCGTATTTTTCCTGCATCCCTTTCATCCCCTGGTTTACATCGCCCATTTTCCCGGTGTCCTGACCAAAAGTGACCAGATTGGGATATTTTCCGAAAAGGATATCGAAATTTTTGCTGATGATTTCAGAGCCATTTACATCCGTCGAATCATCGTCGTATTCGGCAGGGACGGCTTTTACATTCAGCGTTGAGTCAATGCCTGTGCGGTAAAGATGGGTATTGTAAACGCTGATGCATTTTTCTTCATATCGTCTGATCCAATCTTTTATTTCAGCCCTTTCATTTTCAGCTTTTTTGACAAGATGAATTTTCAACGAAAGTCCTTTTGCAAAACTCAGATGAGAACGCCTTGTAAGAAGTGTTTTTTGTGTTATTTTCTCAAAATCCTGTAAACGATAGCTTTGCAGATGTACCTTATTTTCAATTTTTCTGATGATTTTCTTTAGTTCTTCCTCTTCTTCCCGGTACCCTTCCACAAAATGATGGTATGCTTTTCTGCGTGCTTCTTTTGCCCGTTTTTCAGCGCTTTTTTCTATTTCGTCGAGCATTTCGGCATCGGCAATTTCGCTTTCAATCAGCCATTTTCTCATTTGCACAATACCATCGAATTCCTGTTCCCAGAACAGCCGTTCATCACTTTTATACCTTTCATGCGATCCCGAAGTGGAATGGCCAAGAGGTTGCGTAAGTTCCTGAATGTGAAAAACAGCCGGAATATGTGTTTCCCTTGTTTTTGCAACGCCTTTATTAAAAGTCTCCGTCAAAGCCTGATAATCCCATCCTTTGCAGGTATAAATATCGACCCCGTTTGTATTTTTTTCTTTTCTGAAACCTTCCAATGCTTTCGAAATGCTCGATTTGGTAGTCTGAAGTTCAACAGGCACGCTTATTCCGTAACCGTCGTCGTACACGGTAGCAACAACCGGAACCTGCATCACACCGGCAGCATTAATGGTTTCCCAGAACAATCCTTCTGAAGTGCTTGCATCGCCAATGGTTCCAAAAGCCACTTCGTTTCCATTTACATTGTTCTTCAGTATTTTACGGAGTTCAGGATTCCGTCGTACTATTTTTGAAGCCTGTGCTAAGCCGAGCAAACGCGGCATTTGCCCGGCTGTGGATGAAATATCGGACGCTGAATTATATTGATCCAGTAGATTTTTTATTTCACCGTTTTCGTCAATATTTTGTGTGCTGAAATGGTTGTTAAAATTACGGCCTACTGTGGAAGGATTCATTTCTTCGTCGATTTCGCCGTAAATCATCGAAAAGAATTCTTCAGGCTGAAGCAGTCCCAACGCCAGCATAAAAGTCTGGTCGCGGTAGTAACCAGAGCGCCAGTCACCTTTTTGAAAAGTTTTTGCAAGAGCAACCTGCGCCACTTCCTTTCCATCGCCAAAAATACCAAAATGAGCCCTTCCGTTATGAACTTCGCGCCGGCCCAATATGCTGAGCTGACGGCTGAGGCAAACAAGATAGTAATCAGAAATAGCTTCTTCGGTCTGAGTTTTGGTTGTTGTTTTGATTTTTGTTTTTCCTTCTGGCATATCTGTTAATTCAGACTATTTTATCCTACATCACAAAAATAACGTTTTCGAAATGGATTTGTTTATCAACCCTGGAGCGAAACTTTTCAATTTCCGGTTATTTAATCGAAGCGGTGGTTCCCAACCGCCGAAAGAATCACGGTTAGAAACCGCGACTCCCTGTCGCTTCACCCTTAACATCCATTCAACTAAATAATGTTATCTTTAACCATCTAAATCAATTTCAATATGGAAAATTTCATTAAACCTTTTGGCAGAATCATTAAATTCTCAATTCTGTCGTTAATAACAATCTTTACTTCGCCAACG
>JBBIPU010000325.1:0-2233 GCA_037442685.1 Draconibacterium sp.
ACAAATTTCTAACAACCTGATTGAAAGAGATTAAATTTTATGTGCGAAACTTAAGATGTTAATCATTTAATCCTGAAAATCATGGTTCAGACATTTTTCGATATTGTGAAGGCGCACGGAGGGGAGTTGAGAGTAAAGACAAAAGTGGGTGAGGGAACGGAGTTTGTAATTCAGTTACCAATTTAAATTTAATGGTATGAAAACATTTAAATCGACTTTGCTTTTTGTTTTTTTATGCTTCACTGGCTACACTCAAAGCAGTCATAAAATTGATAGTTTAAAAAACCTAATAAGTTCGGTAAAACAAGATTCTGCCAAAGTTAAAATACTTGCAGAAATCTGCGACTTCTACAGATGGGTGAGCCCTGACAGCACGCTAAGGTATGCTCCCGAGGGACTAAGATTAGCGGAAAAATTGAAGCTTACTGAATTACAGATTCAATTACTAAATGCTCAAGGTGAAGCCCTTTCTGGAAAAGGAAATTTTCCTGAGGCATTAAGAATACAATTAAAGGCTATGGAAATGAGCGAAAAACTTGATGACGATTTATTAAAGCTACAGGCTTTATGGTATTTGGCATCAGTTTATTATTATTCCAACGATTTTAATAAGGCGCTGCCATATGTTAAAAAAGCCCGGATTATATCAGAAAAAATAAACGAATGGGAAGATTATGTATTAGGATTTATGGGGGAAGTATATTTTAATATGGGATCAATTGATTCAGCTTTATTCTATATGCAGAAGTCGTATGACCTTACCATTAAAAATAATACCGGATGGTGTATTCCCTATTTTTTTATGGGGGCTATCAAACTTAAAAAGGGAGATTTTACCAATGCAATAGAATATTACCGTGCCGGATTGAGGTTGGATATTCCTGCTTTGGATTCAATAAAAGGAATTATTGGTTTGGCAAATGTATTTAAGGAAATTAAAATTACCGACTCAACAATTTTCTATGCCCAAAAGGCACTTATATTAAGTCAAAAAACCTCATACAACAGTATAATAATTGAAGCAAGTTCACTATTAAAAGATATTTATAAATCAAAAAATCTAATTGACAGTGCTTTCAAATATCAGGAAATAATGATTGCTGCTAAGGACAGTTTGTTTAGCCAGGAAAAAATAAAACAAATGCAAAATCTTACTTTCAATGAGCAGACTAAGCTACAGGAATTACAAACAGCAAAAATTAAATATAGAAATCAGGTTAATACCATTGTTCTGCTTATTACTATAGCTTTTTTACTGATGATTGGTTTTTTGTTATGGCGCCGAAACCTTTATAAACAAAGAGCTTTTACCCTTCTTCAAAATCAAAAGAAAGAAATTGAGTTACAAAAAAATAAAGTCGAAAATGCCTTGACTCAACTTAAATCCACACAGGCCCAACTCATCCAATCCGAGAAAATGGCTTCTTTAGGTGAACTAACCGCCGGCATTGCCCATGAAATTCAGAATCCGCTGAACTTTGTAAACAACTTCTCCGAATTGAATTCTGAATTAATTGATGAATTGTCGGATGAAGTTGAAAAAGGAAACTTGGATGAAATAAAATCTATTGCCAAAGACATCAAAGAAAACGAGCAAAAAATCAACCACCACGGAAAACGCGCTGAATCGATTGTAAAAGGCATGTTGCAACACTCGCGGACCAGTTCAGGACAGAAAGAACCCACCGATATCAATGCTTTGTGCGATGAATATCTGCGGCTGGCTTATCACGGATTCCGGGCAAAAGACAAATCGTTTTATGTCGATTATAAAACCGACTTCGACCCTAATCTTCCAAAAATAAATGTTATTCCGCAGGATATTGGGAGGGTGTTGTTGAATTTGATAAATAATGCGTTTTATGCGGTGTATAACCGGGCAAAGTCATTTGACCCCCTAACCCCCAAAGGAGGAATCGAAGAATGGGAAAAAGATTATAAACCTACAGTTACAGTACGCACAGCTTTCTGGAATCCCCCTACGGGGGGCAGGGGGCCTTCTATTTCTGTTATCGACAACGGCCCCGGAATCCCCGAATCAATTAAAGATAAAATCTTCCAGCCCTTTTTCACTACCAAACCAACAGGTCAGGGAACCGGGCTGGGATTGAGTTTAAGCTACGATATTGTAAAAGCTCTTGGAGGCGAAATTACAGTAACCAGTAAAGAAGGAGAAAGGACCGAGTTTATTGTCAAATTACCAATTAGTTAATCATGTTAATCATTTAATCCG
>JBBIPU010000326.1:0-2190 GCA_037442685.1 Draconibacterium sp.
GGTACCGGCAACAAAATCGAAATTTACTTTTTTGTAGGTTCCCGGTTGCGCTTCTATTTGGTCGATAGTTGCTGTGCCTCCGGTAATATCAAGAACGTAAGGTCCGGGAAGTAAAATGTCTCCACCATCGTTTTCTTTGCTTCCGTTTTCTTTTTCGTTATCTTTTCCGCCGTCAGAATTTCCATCCTGGTTGTTTCCTTCATTATCATTTCCTGAATTTTCTTCGATTTGAAGGTTTTTGATTTCAACCACTGCCGACTGAAGATGAATGTCGCCAGCCGTGGTTTGAATGGTTGCCGATTTTACGCCTGCACTTTGTGAAACAGCATTAATTTGAATAACTCCGGGTGCTCCCATTTTATCATTATTGCAACTTGAAATTGCAAATACGATGAAAAAACTAAACAGAACTGTTTTTAAATTTTTTGCTTTCATAATTGTATCAATTTTAATGTGATATTGTTTTTATGGTAAGAACCCAGGTTTGGAAAATGGTTGGGTGGTTATGTATTTATTTTTGGTTTTTTAGTTGAAAAACCCATAACAAACAGGTTTATATTTAATTGTATCTGCGTAAATACAAACTGGCTTTTATACCAAATGAAATGGGTTTGCCAATAACTTCGGCGGTTGGGTTCATGTTGTTTAAATTGAGCGTTAATTCAGGGCCCACTCCAAATTTAATGCCCGAGCGGGTTACATGCTCGAAACCAGTTCCTAAAACCAGGCCGAAATTATTTTTTTGCAGACCGGTAATTTTATCGAACAGCACTTTGGCATCCGAGTCGTTTCTGGAAACTTGTGTTTTATCACCAAGCAAGAAACTGTATTTTAAACCTGCATCGAGATAAATATTCCGGTTAAAATAATATCGTGCAACAAGGGGAATATCGAAATAACGAAGTTTCAGTTTTGTATAATAGGTGATTGGATATACCGGATTGCCGATACCTTCTCCGTTAATTGTTACATTTCCGGCAGAAGTTGGAACCGATAACTGGTTTTGATTAATAACTGAGTATTGGGTGTTATCGGTTTTAACATGAATTAAATAATAGAATAACTTGCTGCCTGAATACATGCTCCACCTATTGTTTATTTGGTATGACAGTTCGAGTCCACCATTTAAAACAAATCCCGGGCTTTCAATCTCCTTAAAGAATTTTTGGTCGTACTCAATTAACTGAACATTTTGCAGGTTATTGAGCGAACGTGTTGTAAACGAAGGGGTAGCGACTAATTTTAGGTCGAAATTGTCAAAGAATCCTGGTTTTATACTACCACCTGATTTTGATTGACGAGCATAATAATCTTTTGCCGAAATATGTTTCCGCTTTGAATTGCCTGAATAATTGTTTTTGTTTTTGCCATTTGAAGGCTTTTTGCTTTTGGCGGGTTTTGAACTTTTTAAAACAACCGGAGAATCGGGAACGGTTAATTCTTCAGTTTGAAATGAATCAGGAAAACGAAAGTCTAATGAAACGAGGGAACTCATTTTGTTTTCATATAATCCGGCTGATTCTTCTGCATGTGTGGTATTTTCAGATACTGTATTTGGTTCAATGGTTTCGGTTTGTTGTTTCGACGTTGCAAAAGAAGGTTTATGCAAACCCGTGATTGAATTTTGCAAAACTTCCTTTTCTTTTGGGCTTTTGGTTTCTGTCTGAATCAAATTATTTTCAGGTAATTTTTTAACAACGGGGTTTGCTGCTTCTTCGGGAAGGTTGGATTTTTCGGCATTCAGTACAAAAAGCATAACAACCAGTCCGGCAATTACAACTGCACTGCTGTACAATGCAAGCTTTAAACGCGAATATTTTTGCATTGTAACAACCTGCGGAGCAAACCGTTGTTCGATTCCTTTCCACAATTCTTCACCCGGTTCGATGGTGTGCCCTTCGAATTTTTCGCGCAGGAACTGGTCTAATTCGTTATGTTCATCGTTATTTTTCATCCATGTCTTCGCATCTCTTCTTTCATGAAATTTTTAATTTGTTTACGAGCATCGTGCAGATTCGATTTCGATGTTCCCACAGAAATCCCAAGCATTTCAGCAATTTCTTCAGCATGTTCGTTGCCAAATTGTTGCTTTGCCCATCTTACGTAATAGTGTGGCAAATCCTCTGTCTGAATAGCCTCGGGATCCCAGGCATAATCAAAGAAGAAACTAATAGGCAACTCCATAGGTTT
>JBBIPU010000327.1:0-2176 GCA_037442685.1 Draconibacterium sp.
ACATGATGGCCGAACCTAAAGAAATAAACAAGAACTAAATAAGAAATAATCATGAAAAACCATATAAAGTTTATCAGCATGCGTGCAGGTAATATTTCGATAGTGTTAGTTATAGTTATGCTTTGCGCATCCATTTCCACTATGGCGCAGGGTGATGGTGCCCGGTTTTACTGGAAAGGATTGATGGGAACAAACGCTGTACCGTTAATTACGAATTTTTTGGGGGGAAATGCAAATCCGCTCGACCCTTCTCATAATGTTTATCCGGGTTCTAATTTCAATGCAATGATGAGTATGGCAGGTTATGTTAAAATGCTGCCCATAGGCAAACGTTCAGGCATGGTATCGGTACTTTTTCCGATGGGCAATTTATCGGGCAATATTTCGGTTAATGGGCTTGATTACAGCAAAACAGCAAGGGGATTTGGCGACCCGATGTTGCAGTTCGGGGTAAATGTTATCGGGCCTAAGGCCATGATGAATATTCCGGATATGTTAAGGTACAAGCCCGGATTTTCTGTTGATGTTATCGGAAGTCTCAGTGTGCCAATCGGGGAATACGATAATACAAGTCCTGTCAACATGGGCCAAAATCGATGGTCAGGGCGTATTGGAGCGCCGGTTGTATGGCAGCTTGGCTCGTGGGTTCCGGGAAGACGCACCACTTTCGAGATGCTTCCGGCCGTTTGGATGTTTTCTGATAATACTGATTTTATGGGTAAAACCATGGAAACAGAACCCATGTTTCAGCTTGAAGCGCATCTTACCCGCGATTTTATGGACGGACTTTGGGGGTCTCTTGATTTTATTTCGTATTCAGGCGGTAAAGCCACTGTGGATGGCGTGGAAGGAACTTCGCTTAGCAATTTGGGTATGGGAGTTACGTTGGGATACCAGATAAACGACAATATGCAAATGATTGTGGCCTACCTTTCGACCATCAATGACAAAGACCCGGAAGACCTGAAAGTTGACGGCTTTGTTTTTAAATTTATTTGTGGCTGGCACCCGCTGGTTGAAGGAATGAAACGTTTAAAGAGTCACGAATAAAGGCAGATAATCGATTATATCCGTCCGAGATCTGTAAGCCACGATAACAGTTCATGCACACTTGTTTTCTCCGTTTTTTGCAGGATATTGCTCCGGTGCGTGTTTACTGTAAACGGACTGATGAATAGTTTTTGTGCAATCTGTTTGGTATTTAATCCCTTCGCCAGTAACTGAATAATTTCAAACTCCCGATCGCTGAAAATGTTACCGGTTTCCATTAGTTTTTCGTCAGGATATCTGAAGTACGACGGGTCGTTTCCAAAATAGTGATGATATGCACAACACGATTTTGAAAACGAATCAACCTCGGTGAAAACCATGAGCAGATAAACAGTTTTATGCGGAATTTCGGTATAAAAAAACCAGGCTTGTGATAATACAGGAACATATTTATTTTCTTGATTGAGAATTCTTGTGCAGGATGAAAAGAACTTTTCCCCTTTTTCTGTATTATACAGTTCGTGAGCTGCTTTAAATAATTTTCCACGTAAAACCGCGTGCTTCTCTTTATCATCGGGATGACGGACTTCGAATGGTCGTTCAGGCGTAAATTTATCAGGTTCGGTCCCCATCATTTGGGCGCTCCTTTTACTGGTAAATAGAATTTGTATCCTGATTAAATCTGCAACATAGAAAAACTGCCTGTTGTTTTCAGTCATCTCTTCCAGTTCAAGCAGTAATGGATCCTGACGGTTAATTTCTTGAAATCCTGCAGGTAAATAGGTTTTAATAAACCTGAAATACAATTCGTAATTCTGATGGTTTGCAATCATATAATATTCAAAAATTTGCACCAGTAACCAAAATTCTGAATTTTCCAAAAATACTTAATTTTAAGTACTGACAAAGCATTTTCTCAGAAAAGACAATATGTTCGATGAGTTGGGATCACTTCATATTCTTGTGGGAAAGCCTGAATTCAAAAATGATTTCGCTTTTTCAAAATCAATTACTTTATGTAAGTGACTATTCCTTTATGTACAATTGAAACTCCTCGCAGCAAGCTGACGAGGAATCCGATTCCGTCAAGGACTTTTTAGTGTTTTGTTCGCTAACCCCGCAGCAGAGCTGTCGGGGAATGCACTCACCGGAATTCAAATGTTTTATAAAACCTTATTAATTTCTA
>JBBIPU010000328.1:0-2155 GCA_037442685.1 Draconibacterium sp.
AATATTATAATGAAAATCATCAGATTGATTCGTATTTTCCACGGATTGAAAGTCTAAATATCGGAATTGATTTTGACCGGGAATTAAGGCGACAAAGAATCTCTGCCCGTTTAAAACAGCGCCTTGATGAGGGAATGCTCGATGAAGTGCGCAAATTGTTAAATTCGGGATTGACACCGGATCAACTTATTTATTATGGTTTGGAATATAAATATCTGACATTACATCTGACAGGTAAACTTACTTACGATGAAATGTTCCGCCAGCTCGAAATTGCAATCCACCAGTTTGCAAAACGACAGATGACCTGGTTCAGGGGTATGGAAAAACGGGGGACAAGGATTCACTGGATTGATGGACAGTTGCCGATGGAAGAAAAAGTGGAGGAAATTTTGAGACAGATCAATTTTTAAGTTTTTAAAGCTTGCTGCAATGATTTCCTGAAAATCAGCTTTTTCTTTTTTAATTTAAGTGCAGGACTTTCAACCAGATTCCAGCTTAAAAAAAAAGCAAATTTGAACAATGGCAAAGAATCACTGATGAAGCAAGCAATACACGCATTAAATCAAAATTATTGCGGTTAACTGTTTCAGGAATAAGAAGTTTATATTTCATGGGTCATCGCGTGTTAAAACTTCCATGAATCTGTGTAACGAAGCAGGTGTTATACTCCAGTCAGGCTCCTTTATTTCACCCCAGGCTCCTGGGGTATCGCTCATGTTAAAGTAATTAATACCTATTACCTGTGGATTTTCATTTAATGTTCTGGCTGCATCTTCCAACCAAACAGTTTGATAATCCTCCGGCCCTTTAACACCAAACTCTGTAATAAACAGAGACTTTCTAACAAATCTTAAACTCCACGATTTTCGCTTGAAAATACTTCTGAAGCTCTCCTGTTTATTCGGATCTGTGATGTTTTTATCAGGTAATCCATATGCAGCGAAGCTTACATAATCCACAACGTCGTCACCGGGATAAAAATCGAGAGATCCGCGATCTCCTGCAGGCCCCCAGACTCTTTTTACATTTGCAGGTAACGGATTTTTAAAATTCATAAAATGACGAAAAGCCCTTATATAGTCAAGTGGATCTTTGCTTTGCCATGCATAACGCGTAATCGGAATTTCCATCTCGTGTGCAAAACGAAGATAAACAGTATGTTCCGGGTTTGAAATGTCTTCGAAAACCTGTTTGATTACATCATCATACAATCCATCAACCACATGAATTAAAACATTTGAATCTGTTTTTCCGCTCAAATCCCGCCATGGTTCAACTGTCAATATTACATCATGGTTTCTTGCAAAAACTTCATTAATTATTTTTTTTGCCTCACCTGATTGAATTTGCCCGAAATCAACAAAAATATGTTCCAACGATACAGCAGGATCAGATGTCAGAAGCAGTTTAGGATCATGAAGACCAAAAATGAATTTTTCATGTTGAATTACTGTATCTGAATTCATCCATAAACTATCGTTGTATGCAATATTCCTGTATTTGGAAATCGTATCAATTTCATCATTTGCAAAATTAAAAATTGCCTTTTTGTCAATTCTGTTCCCGTTTTCAATCACAATAACAGGTTTGCTGAAAAAGCGCATTCGATGCAACTTTCTGTGAATTTCATTTCTAACATCGGGATAATCAGGATATCTTTTGAACTTACTTTCAATCTCACTTTTTAATGTGATACTTATTGCATCAACCACATCATCGCCCGGATAAAGTTCTTCGGCTCCCATAAAACCCGAAGGCCCCCAGACGAATTTCAGTGCCGGATTTTTACTCTTCCATTTCGAAACAATATATCGGAATGATTCAATATAATGAACATTATTTTCCCACGGTAAAAACCTGACAGGAATTTCCATTTCAGGATTTATCCGGACAAAAATGTTTTTTTTCCCACTTAAAAGTGTTTCATAAATACGTTGAAGTTTTGTATCGTATAATCCACTGATAATATCCTGAGTAGGTTCAATTTCATTATAAGGGAAGTATTTATTTCCCCAGATTTCAACGGTTAATAGAATATTTTTTGTATCGGGTATATTATTTAACAGGGATGTATGAATTGGTAACGAATGATTATTATTTAGTTTAAGTACTATGTGATCAAAATTCTGAAGAGTATCATAATATAATTTTT
>JBBIPU010000329.1:0-2154 GCA_037442685.1 Draconibacterium sp.
GAAACTAAAATTAATATCACGGGTTCCGGTTCTGCATTCGAATGTTGGTACAACGGAATGAAAATCAAACCAGGTCTGTTTATCATAACATAAAACCTGTGTTACAATTATCTGGATGAAACTCTGTTTTGCACTTCTGCTGGTAACCAGCGATCCAAAATTTGCTGTTCCGACTGAAAAATTGTTTTACAATGCACTTCCGGCTTCTATAAAATTTTATTTCGATGAAATTGACAAAAACGCACCTTTTAAAAGAATACATCATTCGTTGAAATAACAAAGCGGAATGAACATCAATTACTGTATTTCAAATAGCTCGCTGGATTTTGCAATGATTCAGGTTTTTCTTACATAACAAATGAAAACTGAATGTATTTATATTTTTTTCCGATTCAACTTTTATAATCGAAAAACCAGCAAATAAAAGGTTTTCCCTCATCCGGCTAACAAATTATCCCGAAGATAATTGTATTACAATTCTTGTCAATTTTTAAAAAGAAATTGAATTTTCAACCGCACTCAGATTTCTGCCGGTGTATTCAGATTTCTGTTAAAATAAATGGGATACAACCGGGAATTTATAATACTACATGTCGAAAATGGAAAAATGGAGACAGGTTTGAATTAAACCTCGACATGAAGGGACGACTGGGTAACAAGATGGCTGTCATTAAAAACGCCTGCAATTCTTGGCACCGACCTTGAATATAATGAAGGCAAACTACAAAGAATACTGAGATTATAAGGCTGTTTGCAAAGTTTGACAACACAAATGATAAAACGAAAAAAAATTATCAGTTTGCAGAATTGTAACCTTTCCAGGCAATCTTTTGTAAGTCTTTCATTAAAGAATCTTTCAATAAAGTATATTGTGGAATATACTTAGCATCAACAGGTTTTGCAGGTGGAGATTCAACAGTCAATGGATTAACCGGGCTACCTCCTTTGTAAACCCTGAAATCGAGATGCGATCCGGTTGATAAACCTGTGGATCCTACGTAACCTATAACTTGTCCCTGGCGAACCCTTGCTCCTGAAAAAATACCGTCTGCATATCCTGAAAGATGCATGTATGTAGTTGAGTAAACCGAATTGTGCCTGATTTTAATGGTATTTCCTCCTCCGCCTGACCAGCCTTTCGAAATTACAGTTCCTTCACCGATACTCAGCACCGGAGTTCCTTTAGGTGCGGAATAATCAACACCAAAATGAGGTCTGACAATTTTCAAAATGGGGTGCATCCTTGCAGAAGAAAATGAAGAACTGATTCGGGAGAATTTCAGAGGAGCTTTTAAGAATTGTTTTTGCAGATTCTCACCGGTTTCATTGTAATATCCAACTGTATCATTTTGATTAAAACGGAAAGCATAAATCTGTTTTCCATATAAATCGAATTGCGCAGCATAAATGTTATTGATACCAATTGAAACCGAATCGACATAAATTTCATCGTAAATCAACCTGAACCTGTCTCCTTTTTGCAATCCAAAGAAATCGATTGTCCATCCATAAATATCTTCCATTTTTAATGCCATCATCGGATCAAGTCGGTTCGCTTTTATTGTGTTCCACAATGAAGATTCGATAATTCCCTGTGCAGTTTTTGTACGATATTTAATTTCTTTCTGTCCCTGGTAAACTTTTAGCGAATCAGACAATTCAAAAACTATGTATTGAATTGGTGAGTTTTCATATACAAAATACTTCGGCTTTTTTAAAACATCGCGTTGTTTAAAAACCGCAAAAGTGTTTCCCTCCTTTATTTTCCTTAAATCAAACACTCCCGTTGAGTTTCGGGCAAGTGTATCGATCGTTCCCAAACTTACCCCATAACCACTTAAAATACTTCCCAAATGCTGTCCCGCTGCAACTTCGCCATTTTCTATAATAAAAGAATCAACAACCAAACCATATTTAATTACTGGCTCTTTTAAAAGATCAATTGGTTCAGGCTTTCCCTTTTTACCAATTTGCCCACAGGAAAATACAGTTAATACCAAAACAAAAATTCCTGCTATTTTTATCGACTCAAGAGTGCATCTTGTCTTAATTCTCATAACATCAATTTTCAGGAAGCACGAAGAAACGCAAAAAATGAAAATATTCAAAGGTTGATCATATTTGATTTATGACCCACTCAATCAGAATATTTAA
>JBBIPU010000330.1:0-2151 GCA_037442685.1 Draconibacterium sp.
GCCATCCTCATCGGTGCCGATAAACGGGTCAACCCAGTCAGTCAGTTTTTCGTGATTGGTTTGTTTACACGAAACCAAGGCGATAAAGGAGAATAAGAATAGAAATATACATAAGAAACTGTATAATTTGGTATCTATCTTTTTACCCCTAAATCCCCTAAAGGGGACTTTTCTGTTGTAATTAACAAAACTGCTTTTCATAGTAAATAGCCCCCTATAGGGGGTTGGGGGTGAAGAACATGACATCACACCAAGCCTGATATTTGCATTCAATTGATTCATCCGTTTTATTTTATTCGGTTATTCCCTTCCAACTATCGGTTCTGAAGGGAGAAGCCGGGAGATTGGAGCTGTTATACAGGTTGGCGTCGTCGGGATTGTTGGCCCACGCATAACGAACAGCTACCGGATGCTTAACATCAGGACATGAAACTTCCACGGTGTTTTCGCCGGTAATTTCAGCCAAAGCCCAGTAAAACTTTTTGTCGTCACCGGCAACGATAAATCCTTTGAGGTAGCCATATTTGTCTTTTGCTTTCAGGCCTGTGCCACAATGGTCAAAAGTCAGTACAATTTTCTGCCCTGCCACTTTCATTTCTTTCAGAACAGGTCCACTGAATTCTACATCCTGATGATAAACTTTGTTCAAAGCGTTTAAAGCCAAACGGTTTCCCACGGTTTGTTTGTCTTTGGGATGAATATCCAGCGCATCGCCCACATCAATGGTAACAGCCATGCCGATATTGGGCAACGCCAGCGTTTTGCTTTGTGCTTCTCGAAGTTCCGCCCAGGTACTTTCCACCGGAACCGAATCGGCTTTCATAAAGTTTGCCAATTGCACGAAAAGAAACGGGAAATCGCCCTGTTTCCAATGGTTGCGCCAGTCGGTAATTAAATCGGGGAATACCCGCTGATACTGTTTTGCCCGAGAAGCATTTCCTTCGCCCTGGTACCAGATGGCACCCTTTATTCCGAAGGGAATCAGCGGATTTATCATCCCATTGAAAAGCAAAGTCGGGTAAGAATTCGGGCTGAGTGCAAAATTGAATTTCACCATCCCGATTTTGTATTTCCAGCTTCCGGAAAGTGGGATTTTTTGTTTGTCGATTTGCAAATGAAGCGTGGCAGTATCGCCATAAATTCCGCAAACACCGCCAACATCCTCCACCTGAACTGTCAAAACATTTCTGCCAGGTTTCAGAATTCCGGCAGGTATTGTATAAACCCTTGATTTATCAGCCATCTGATTGGTTGAGCCAACCAAAGTTCCGTTCAGAAAAGTATGGTCCGAATCGTTGATTTTTGCAAGGAACAAAGTAGCCGGTTTATTTTCTTCGCCGGGTTTTATTACAATTTCTTTTCTGAACCAGATAATTCCATCCACTCCTTCCAGACCGTTTTGCTCGATGTAACCGGGCACCGGCATTGTTTTCCAACTGCTGTCGTCAAAATTGGGAGCGGCCCAAATGGGTTTTTCGCCCTGCATACCAAGGTCAACGGTTGAAAATTCGCCAACCCGCTCTTTTACTTCCTTTTCAATGCTCCTGACATAATCGTTCAGGTCGATTTTTTTCAACTGTGCCATTTGTTTTTCGAAGTCCGGATTTTTGGAAATCATATCGTCGCTTGTCCAGGTTTCAGCAATTGTACCACCCCACGAAACATTAATCAGCCCGACCGGAACTTTGAGTTTTTCGGCCACCGACCTTCCAAAAAAGTAGGCCACTGCTGAAAAACGCGGCGATGTTGCGGGTGAACATTCCACCCATTCTCCTTCTTCCAGCTTGTTTTGCGGCGTTTGCGAAATCCTACGTTTTACAGTAAAAAGACGGATTTCCGGGTAATTCGCTGCGGCAATTTCAGCTTCTGCATTTTTAGCATTCATCACCTGAAATTCCATGTTCGACTGCCCGGAACAAACCCACACCTCGCCAATCATCACATTCTCAAAAGTTATCTGATTTTTTCCTTTTACGGTCAGCGTGTAGGGTCCGCCGTAATTCATCACGGGTAGTTTTACCGCCCATTTTCCATCTTTTCCTGTTTTAACCGAAACGCTGGTTTTGCCGAGGGTGACAGTAACTTTTTCGCCCGGAGAAGCCCAGCCCCAAACCGGAATTTCCATTCCCTGCTGAAAAACCATGTTACTGC
>JBBIPU010000331.1:0-2139 GCA_037442685.1 Draconibacterium sp.
TCGATATCTATCATTTGAAAATTGTTATCCACAATATGATTTAAAATCCTTTCAATCAGATTTTTCGCCTTTTCTTTTTGATTTTCATCGGCTACAAGGTCATGAAAGAGGGCAATGGTAAAAATGTGACCGGCAATCTCGTCGGAACTTGTATCGTCGAGCCACTGCCATTTTCCATCGGGCGAAAAGTGCCAGTGTTTCGGGTGTGGCGAGCGTGATTGTTTCACACTGTCGGTTGCCAAAGCATACGAACGTGCCGGATAACCCGGGATGCCGGTTACCGTTTCAAGCCTTTCGAGTGCTTCAAAAGTACGGGTGGCGATTTCCCTTGCTTCAGCATTTTTTGTTGCGCCGTACCTGAAACATTGGGCTGCTAGGTAACACGAAGTCCACAGCCCGTCGTTGTCCTCGTTTTCCATCCGGCTGCTGCTCAAATCGCCCGGAATTTTCAGTTTTGAGTGGTTAATCAGTCCCCGGCGGTTGTGTCGAAGTTCTGTAATGAGGGTCAGCGAATCGGCTTTCTGAACCAGCGTTATCTCCACCTGCTGAATCTGGCTGATTCCGGCAGGAGTGGCAATCCAGACAGTTCCCGAACCAACCGGCAAAATATCATTAATCTTATTATCAGGCAACCAACGTTTTCCGTTATAATAGCGCCACACTGAATCTTTTCTGATGGCTCCCTTTTCAGTGCCAAACCAAAGTCCTCCATCAAAAGGAGAGATTACTTTTACCGGTCCGTAAGGCAAACCATCGGCAGCACGTAAAACCCAATGGTTGCCGGTTTCGGAAATGCATCCAACCGTAAAAGGTGTTCCGAGCAAAATTTCAGCGCCCTCCTTTTGTTGACGAACAACATAATAAGTTCGCACATTTCCGGGGTCCATCATGGTTTCATCCAAGTTGACCCACTGTCCGGATGAACGTCGCCAAAGACCGTCGGCGGTTGCTACCCAGAGATTTTTTTGTGCATCAATTGTAATAGAATTAACTCTTGCTTTTATTTCAGGCTGAATATTCCATTTGCCGTTCCAGGCTAGCAAACCGGCGGTTGTGCCCACGTGAAGTGTTTTTTCATCTTCCCAGAAAAGAAAAAGAATGGTGTCGTTTTTCAATGGCTCAGGCAATTCAAATTTTTGTTTTCCGGCTCCATCCTGAATAAAATTTGCCGCAGCCAGCCAGATATTTCCTTTTTTATCGACTGTTGCAGTTCGCCAATCTGAACCATTTGGCTTTCCACTCCAATTGCCATTTTTGTATCTGAAAACTCCGTTTGAAGTAACAGCAATCACTCCCTGCTTTGACGAAAAAAGTCTGAGTACATTTTTACCCGCTTCGACAGGTAACTGAATTTCTGTTTTGATATCCTGAAGAAAACTGGTTGCCGAAACCTGTGCACTCAGGTTTGCAAAAGCCAGAAACATCAGGGAAAATATGGTATAAATTTTTTGTTTCATTTTAAAAGTCACTATTAAATGATTGCTTTTCAAAGTCGTTCAGTTTGGAAAACAGATTTCCCTGCCCGTCCGTTCAGGCGGGGACTTCGCTCAATCTGACAGTCACCCAGAGCGTAGTCGAAGGGTGAAAATTACTATCAATAATTCAAAGTTATCCACACGACAATGTATTGAAATTATAAGATATCTCTCTGCAGATTTCAAACAGAGCAAGTACTTTTTCATCCGGTGTTCCGTATTCAATATCGGCAGCCACAATATCGCAGGGTCCATATTTTTCAGCAATCATTTCAAAATCGGCTTTTATTTCTGCTGAACTTTTATTCGCCACATCCATGGGTGTGTACATAATGGCACGGCGGGTCTCAGGAAAAAGACTTTTTGCTCTTTCCAAATCAGAATCCATTCCCATATCGAGGTAACCGATATTTGGCACCCGGGCATAATCAGATAGATAAGGTGTGGCACTCCAGGCACAGTTGTGAATGCCAATAGTTCCAAATTCAGCAGCAAGCCTTGTATCAAAAGGCAAGAGAAACTGTCTGTAAAGCTCCGGGTCAACCATATTCACCAGACAATTACTGACCGTAAAAAAGACCGGTGCCTGTTCGTCATACTTTTTCTGAATCTGTTGTAAACGCCTGGCTGCATCAATCATGGTTGTGCAAATGCAATCGAGCAG
>JBBIPU010000332.1:0-2072 GCA_037442685.1 Draconibacterium sp.
CTCGTGCAGATCGAAGGTTGGGCGCAATATGATCTTTACCGTCAGAATTCAACCGGCATTTCAACCGATTCGGATGGAGTGGTCACCAATTTCAAGGAAAATACGAAAGAGGACAAATTCAGGTTTAACGTAAGTGCGAGAGCCGGCTGGGGAATTGGAAGACTGAATCCGATGAACCATTTTATGGTGGCCGATTATCTTTTGAAAAAATATTATGGCAACACCAGTTTCTCGGTAACTGAAATAACAAAATTGGCAAAGGAAATCGGCCGGATAAAAAATCAGCGAAATATTTCAACTGAACATAAAACCGATATCGAGACAGAGCAGTTACTTGAATTTTTAAATAAAAAAATGTTCCGCATCCCGGTAACAGGGATTGAAGACGACTGGGAAACCGGAGAATTCATACCACGCTCCGATGGCGACAGGATTGAGTTCGGGCCATTTTTTAATTATTTCAATGTTGAACCCGATTTTATTTATGGCGGATATGTTTTATTCGACCATGCAAAGTACTGTAATGTAAAATGGAACCGGAATTTCAGCGCCGGATTAAACTACAACGCATATAAAAAACAGGACTGGATGCTGGGGGAATTGAAAATTGGTTGGTCGTATTTCATCAAACTTAAAAGCCAGCTTGATTTCGGGATTGAATATGTACCCGGATATGTTATCAACAACACATCGGGTGGCGATTCGTTTTACAACGCATTCATACCACATTTCGGATTTTTCACCCAGCTGAATGCAAAAAACCGGATTGATCTTAACCTGGCTTATCGGTTTTCGGATAACGAAAAATTAATGCTTTCCGGTCCTGAATTTTCGGTGTCGGTTTACCGAAGCAGGTATTAAACTCTCAAAAAGATTTTTTTCTTGTACATGTAATACATCAACAGCCAGACAAGTGCTATTTCACCAACTGCAATAAACAATTCGTTTATTTCGCCAAACATTTTGGTCCAGCCCAGCAGCAGTTCTGCAGCTCTTCCTGTATCGAAAAATCTGTGAAACAAGTAAATAAAGATCGAATTCATCCCGATTACCCTGAAAAAGAATGCCCATTTCTGCCATCCTTTCACATCGATAATCAGGTAAAACAAAGCGATCAACAGAAATCCGATTCCGCTGGTAAGCAAGTTAAAACTGTCTGTCCAGCAGGCCTTGATGATCGGATAAAATGTGCTCAGCAAAAGTGCAATTACAATTCCTGAAACTCCTGCCAAAGCAAGGACTTTGACTTTTTGCATTTCACTTGTTTTTCTGTGCCTGAGAATATACCCTGCAAGAGAGCCCATTAAAGTAACTGATATTGCCGAAACAATGCAAAGCAAACCTTCCGGATCAAAAACCTGTCCGTGTAATCTGCCGGGTACAATCATTCTGTCGATGTATCCGTTAATACAACCTTCAGGTGTTAGTACACCTGCTCCAACTCCTGGAACAGGAACAAGCAACTGCAGGATTCCGATACCCACAAGAATGCTTCCTAACCATATCAGTCGTTGTTTCAGGTTTTTTGTATAAATAGTGATTAAAGCAGCAAACATGTATCCAAGACCGATTTGTCCTAATACACTTGGAAACCTGGGATTTTCAAAACCATTGCTGAAAACACCGTTGTAAATCCAACCTAACAATACGAGAATCAGTCCCCGCACAATCGCTTTTTTGGCGAGCTTTGATTTCGGAATATTTTTTTCCAATTTCGATACCAGTGCAAACGGAATTGCAACTCCGCTGATAAACATGAATAACGGGAAAATCAGATCTTCAAAATGAAATCCGTTCCATGGAACATGTTCCATCTGTTCATTGACTACTCCAAGCCAGTTCCAGCCGGTGTATTTAAAAAGCACTTCAACCAGGTAACCTCCTCCCGTAATCCAGAACATATCGAAACCACGCAGTGCATCCAATGAAATCAGGCGTTTTTCCGGGTCAGTGTGCAATGATTTTGTTGTCATTTTTGAATCATTTTATTAAAGTCCGAATGTAATGAACTTTTCAAAATGTCAGCTTTACAAAAGTTATCATTCTTTAAATATATTTTGATTTTAAAAAAA
>JBBIPU010000333.1:0-2047 GCA_037442685.1 Draconibacterium sp.
AAATGACAGCATTGATGCAGCTTTCTGTCATTTTCTCATTGTGCCCGATAAAATTGGGTGAAGACTCGAAATGACGATAAGAAGTGGCTTTTTGTCAGCTCCTCCAATTTCTAAAAATATACTTCCACGGTAACACTTTCGCGACCGAATCCTTTGGCTTTCAGGATTTCCATGGCATCGAAAATCATATCGCTGTTTCCGCAAAGATAAAACAGAGTGTTTTTTGCAAATCCGGTTTGTTTCAGATATTCAGTCAGTCTTCCTTTAAAGTCGCCTTTATTGTCGCGAGAAGTGCACACCGCAACTCTTTCCCTTTCATAATCACCAATTTCATACGCTTCGTTCAAATACCGGACTCCATGAATCAGTTTATAATTCAAACCGGGATTCGATTTTACAATGCTGTGAAAGGGTGCAATTCCTGTTCCGCTGGCAATAAAAACGTGCTGATGTGTTTCGCGTTTCTTTTCATCGAGCCAGAATTTACCAAACGGACCATGAACTTCGACCATGTCGCCGGGTTTCAGATGCTTCAGTTTGGGCGAAAAATAACCGCCTTCCACTTCTTTAACCAGCACTTCGAGATGATCGCTCTCTTCGGCGCTGTAGATCGAATATTCGCGACTTTGGTAATCGCCCAGGATCGAAAGAGAAATATGCTGACCTGCCACAAACTTAAAACGGCTTTTCGGCAGTGAAACCACGAAGGTATTTTCAGTCAGTTGTCTGACATCCTCAACTTTGTAATAATTTATATCTATTTGTAAATCTGTCTTCATAACGGTTTCCATGGTGTATTTTAAAATTTGTGCAAAAATAGCAGTTTAAATAATAACAGACTTTCGGGTATTTTATTTTAATTTTTTATTTCCTGAGATTTAACCCATTTTTAATACAATTGTTCAATCTTGTAAAGTAATTAATTAAACATTACGATTTTACCTTTTTTGACGGATCAAAGTTTCAGATAAAAATCGCGCGCCAGTAATTTAAAATCTTCCGAATAATCTTTTCCTGTTTCATTATAAACCGAAATCCTGTTTTTCTGAACTTTCTTCAGCTCTCTTCCGAATTCCATTAAATACCGGTTTGGTTCTTTACCGGGGAAAGGTTGCACTTCGGTTAAACGAGCAAGAAAAAGGTTGTTCTGCTGTGCCTCTTCAATGAATCCACCTGCAGAATCAGCAGGTAAGATCAGCGCCAGTTTTCCGCTTTCAGCGAGCAGTTTCAGTGAACCCGATAAAATATCAGAAAAAGGCAGTTTGTGGTTGTGACGGGCAATCGCAACATGCGGTTCCCTGTTTTTTGCGCTGTTTGAAAAAAAAGGAGGATTTGAAACAATCAAATCAAACCTGTCATTTGAATGATCGGCAAAATCCTGAAAAGAAACATGTTCGATTTTAATCCTTTCGTTCCAGACCGAATGCTGAACATTGATATAAGCTTCTTCGGCAGCGTTCTTTTCAATTTCAATCCCGGTAATTGTTGCTGCGGAGCGCTGGGCAATCATCAGCGAAATCATTCCTGTTCCTGTGCCAATATCCAGAACTGTATTCACACTGGTCAAATCAGTCCAGGCTCCAAGTAAAACACCGTCGGTATTGACTTTCATCGCCGACTTTTCCTGGTTGATCCTGAATTTTTTAAACTGAAAATAATTGTTCCGGCCCATTTACATTACAAATCGTTTTATTCCGTTTTTCAACAAACTGACATTAAAATTTAACAAAATACCTAATTTAAATTTGCCAAATTTTAAATAAGTCAAAACCTGGGCCATGTGCACATCTGTAAATGCTTCAACTGTTTTCAGTTCAATAACCACCTTGTTTTCAACTAATAAATCAATTCTGTAACCTTGCTCAAGTTTAATTTCTTTATAAATAACCGGTAATGGTTTTTCCTTCTCAACCTTTAAACCTGCAGTAATTAATTCATAATACAAACATTCTTTATAAGCTGACTCTAATAATCCCGGGCCTAATTCTCTATGAATCTCAATTGCTTTTCCAATAATCAGATTCGATAATTCATTCTCATTCATAAT
>JBBIPU010000334.1:0-2029 GCA_037442685.1 Draconibacterium sp.
AGTGGGCGAAACGCCTTTATTTTCAGAAGCCCCTTCTGATGGAGGGGTTTTGGGGGAGGCTCAAAGATCCCGGTTGCTGCACAGTGGACGGGATTCTTTTTACGCAGAGGGCAGAGTGTCAACTTCCGACTACTTGCTACTGACTTCTGTCTTTCGGCTTCCCTTTCCAAAATTATTGACAGTTTTTAGGACTAAACAAATGCCAGATAAGCTTCCATGCATCAGCCTTACTTTTGCATGTTTTAAATCTGTTTTGCTATATTTGCTTAAATATTAAATTCTTATGAACCGGATTATAGAAGATAAAATTGAAGAATTAAAGCAACTTTGCAATATCTACAAAGTAAAAACAATGTATGTATTTGGCTCGGTTTGCACCAACAAATTCAATGAATCCAGCGATATAGACATATTAATATCGTTTGAAAACCTGTCGGTTGACCAGTACACCGATAATTATTTCGATTTGCATTATAAACTTCAGGAGTTATTTGGCCGTAAAATCGATTTGCTTACAGAAAGGTCGCTTTCGAACCCATATTTCATAAAAGGTATTGAACAAACAAAACGACTGATTTATGCAGCTTGAAGCACAAAAATTTTTGTTTGATATAAACGAATCGATCGATTCAATCAACCAATACTTGAAAGATAAACGCGATTTCAACATTTACCAAAATGATAAATTATTACGCCGGGGAATTGAAAGGGAATTGGAAATAATTGGAGAAGCGATTAACCGTCTTTTAAAAATTGACCCGACACTGAAAATCGATAATGCAAGAAAAATAGTTGACCTCAGAAATTGGGTTATCCATGGTTACGACAAAATTGATGATATTGTGATTTGAGGAATTGTTTCGAGACAAATTCCACTGTTAAAAAAACAGGTGGAGGAATTGCTTGCCAGTGACATCTGAAAACTTACTCAAAATTTCATCCTGAAGGTTTACCCGAATCCGTTCAACGAAAAGCTGCGTTTCGAATTTGTTTCGCCGGTATCGTGCAATGCACGCATCGATCTGTACGACATGACAGGACGACTGGTAAAGAACATTTTCGAACAGCCGATTGAAAGCGGAGTAAGCTATGAAGCCGAGTTCAGGCCAAACGCTGTTATCAGCGGTATGTATATTTACCGTGTAATCATGGGCGATGCCATGTACAACGGTAAAGCGGTATTTAAGAAAGAATAGGTTAAGGCAGAGGGCAAAGGGCATGGAGCAAAGGGCAAAGGCAGAGCGCCTGACTCTTAGCTCCTGGCTCTTGGCTCTTAGCCAAATAAAGACCCTTATTTTTATCAATAAACCAGGCGTTTCGTTCTGTCGTTCAGCGGGCGAAACGCCTTTATTTTCAGAAGCCGCCTCTGTTGGAGGGGTTTGGGAGAGTCTCAAAAATCCCGGTTGCTACTTGGTGGCCGGGATTCTTTTTATACCAAAATTAAACTTGCATATTTGCAGAATCGCCCTGTTAGTCATTAGATCAATTCAGATAATCCTCACAAAAATCAAAGGGTTGTTAGAGTAATACCGATTGGAGTAATGTATTAGTCCAATCTTCGTATACTCGATTGCACTTAACATTACTATCCATCGGCATTTTACCAGATGACATTTGGACTTCATTATTAATCAATTTGGTATAAAATCCGTGGTTAGTAATCCGTCTGCCAGTTTGCAAAATAAAAGTGCTTTGCACTTTTTCTTTTTCTTTTTAGTACTTTTGCTTTATGACAAAAAATGAGATAATAGCCAATATTAATTCATCATTAATGAATTTAAATATTAACAAAATCATTCTTTTTGGCTCTTATGCCATGGGAACACAAAAGAATGACAGTGATATTGATTTATTGGTGGTTACAAATGATAATTTTGTTTTTCAATCGTTTGCCCAAAAAATGGAAACCAAATTAAAAATAGCCAGTGCACTTAGTTCAGTTAGAAAATTTGCAGATATTGATCTTATAGTTTATACAAAACCTATGTTCAGGAAATTTATTCAATTAAACAGCAGTTTTAAAAATGAA
>JBBIPU010000335.1:0-2029 GCA_037442685.1 Draconibacterium sp.
TGCCCATGTTCATTTCCATGCCATTAAAATTGCCGGGTTTTTGTGCAGCTACCGAAACAGCGAGCACTGCTAAAAAAACTGTAATAATACTTTTCATAATTATTGGTTTAAGATTTCAAATTATACTTATTAAAATGGTCTGCGAATCAAGAGTAAAAACATGAAATAACCGAATTTATATTTTGTATTCAAAATACTGCCTTACAGGCAGTTTGGTTCTACTTTCCTTTTGCCACAGGTTAAAAACCTGTGGTTATGAAAATAAGTCCTTTCAGGACAAGTTAATAACTGACTTAAAAAGTCAGATTTTCATAACCGCAGGTCAACGACCTGCGGAAAACAATATCAATTTAAGAAACTGCCTGAAAGGCAGGACAAGTTAAAATGGAAATATCAATTCTACCTTTGATTCGCATTGGCAATAATTCATTTCTGGTTTTATTCAAAAAAACTTTTTAAAAGGAAGGCGCACCCTGTATTTATAACAGGACACGCCTTCTAAAATAATCAAAATCAAAAATCTATGATCGTAATTGATTAATTTATTTTGATTCAGGTTCGCCAATTACATTCAGGTAACGGCCAATCCAGTAAGGCAACAGCCAGATGTCGCCGGCGCTTTCTTCAGAACGGCCGCCACCATGACTATCGAGGTCGAAACGGTTGGCATTGTGTCGCGAAACCCTGAGTTCACCAGCCGGTAAAACTTCAGTAATGGTTTGTCTTCTGAAGTTGGGTTCCATCATGACAATATCTTTGCGGTGACTGTTCTGAACGGTCCAGTCAACCAAATCGAGCGGGTAAGTGCGGAGGTACCAAGCTGCATTTTCGTAATCATAATCTTCGTTGCCCACCAACCCGGTCATGATATTCCAAAGACCTTCCTTTTCAGGGCGTTCAGCCTGCCAATGGTCAACAATTTGATTTTTGTAATGTGCTTTCAGTGTGTCGTTTAAAGCATAACGATACAGTCCCCAATATCCTAAGAAATACATTTCATCATCAGAGTGATTCCAGCCATCCGACAGTTCTTTACTTAGTTCATCCGCAGTTTCAGGCGCTCTGCCAATCTGGCTCATCGGGCGCATCATGTTTGTAAAATAGCCGTGTTCATTCATCAGTTTAAAGGCAGCTTCCTTGTATTTTTCCTTTTTTGTGAAATGATAAGCTGTTTGCAACATGCCAATATAGTTGGAAGCATTGATTTTTCTGTCACCCACCATTTCGGGGCGGGAATTTACATATTCCGGGTTCCAGCGTGCCCAGCGGGTTGGCTGACCGTCCCAGTCAATCAGGTAATAATTATTTTTCAAAGTATGCGACATCAGAGTGTCAATCAGAAGAATTGACTTTTCTTTTAATTCCGGAACATCAACCAATTCGGCAATTACGCTAAAGGCAAAAATATGTCCGATGGCTTCGTCGCTGCTGGTGGTTGATTTCCAGTCCCACTCGGGGTCTTCGGTCGGACGCCAGGGTTTATCGTTTGCATTATACCCCGAACGTTGGAATGAACGTGACGGGAATCCTGATTTCATTGGATTAATTGTATAAAGGCGCTCCATGGCATCGAGCGATTCACGGACATTCTGCAACGCTTCATCTTCTTTTGTTACAGAATATCTGAATGCCTGAGAAGCCAGGTACATCGATGTCCACAATCCGTCGTTATCCGAATTTTCAAGGGTTCCGGTGGTAACATCACCTTCGGTCATGCGGCCCAAAGCACCGTTAAAACCTGTGCGGATGTGGCGTTCGCGAACCTGTTTTTCGTAAAACATTGCCTTTTCATGTAAAGTCATCTCTTTGAAACAGATTTGTCCCAAACCGGCGTTTGTGAGAATCAGCACCGAATTATCGGGACCTTGTGCAATGTGAATCACTGTGTCGGAAGGAATCCAGTGTTTTCCGGCATAATAACTGAATTTGCCGTCGTCGTTCAGCCGCATTGCTCCCCAGGTTGAACCAAACCAGATTTTACCATCAATTGCGGCAACCGAAGTAAGTTCAGTCCACGGCATTTTGCGCT
>JBBIPU010000336.1:0-12215 GCA_037442685.1 Draconibacterium sp.
TTCGGGGTGAACGAATTGATTATCAGGCAACAAAACTTGAAATAGGTAAATCATCAGATATTCAATTTAATTTAATAGTTTTCCGCATAAACTTCCAACTGTTTTCAAATAAAAGATATTATTATCTGGCTTTCAAATACTTTCCGAAAATAGACTGGAAGGTTATGTAAACCAACTGGTTTACTGAATCGAAATGGTGTGTTCGTTTTTGTTTACCAGGTTATCAGGCCATAGGAACAACAAAAAAAGAAACTAACATTACCCCCAGTGAAACATTTGATAGAATAAATACCGAATAAAAAGTAACCTGAGAAAAAAAGCACATTGTATGAGTAATTATTTAGTTTTTAATGTTCACGATTCCAGATGGAATGATATCATCTTTAGCACTTTGCAGTATGATTTTTATCACTCGCAATCGTATCATTTACTTGAAAAAGAGAAGGAAGCTGTTTTGTTTGTTTCTAAGTTTGATGATAGTTTTATTGCAATACCATTAGTCATTCGTTCAATACCTGGCAGTGATCTGAAGGATTGCACTTCTGTTTACGGGTATTGTGGGCCAGTTAGTAATATAAAATTTAATGATTTACATCCTGAAGCAATCAACCAGTTTATTAATAGGTTGAACTCGTTTTTTTTGGAAAGAAAAATAATTTCTTCTTTTTCAAGACTTCACCCGTTGTTTCCTTTTCAGGAAAGAATTTTTAAGGATTTTGGTGAAGTATTGGCATTAAACAAGACTGTTGCAATAGACTTGAAACAACCTGCTGAAAATCAAAGGTTAAATTATCGTAAATCCACCAGGGTGCATATCAGAAAAGCTTTGGAATGTGGAATTACGGTAAGAAGGACATCTGACATTGAAGATTTGAACAGGTTTATTGATATTTATTATGAGAATATGCAACGCGTAAATGCAAATTCGCGCTACTACTTTTCACGTGATTACTTTCGAAATTTTATGAATGCATCAGATTTTTTGTCTGTTTTATTGGTGGCAGAAAAGGATGGTGAAATTATCGCTGGTGTTGTTGTTACTATCTGTAATAAAATTATGCAATATCACCTTAGCGCGACTCTAAATGAAATGCTAATATTCAGTCCAATGAAGTTACTGTTTGATAGCGCCAGAGTTTATGCGAATGAAATGGGATGTACTTATTGTCATCTTGGCGGTGGTTATGGTAATGAAAATGACTCGCTGTATAATTTTAAAACGAATTTTTCAAATGATTTTTTCGAATTTAAGGTATGGCGGAAAATTATAAACATGCAGGCGTACAATGAACTTGTTGCAAACAAGTTTGGGGCTAATATCCCAGTCACTGATTATTTCCCTCTTTATAGGTATTAATTAGAGCGAATATTTGATTTAATTCATTTAGCAAGTATATGGTAAAAAAGAATGTATTAAAAACAGGTGATATCGTTGAAGTACTTCATCCATTAGAGGTTACTAAAACATTAGATTTAAATGGAACACTGGATAAGCTTCCTTTTATGGCTGATTTAATACAATATTGCTGAAAAAAATCAGGGTTTCTGCAAGTATCGAAAAAACGTATTCAGAATCTCTGAGCTTCTGGAAAGAAAACTGGTTAAAAAATCAGCTGAAAAAGTTGGTAATCACAAAGTGGATTTATCTTAAATATGCATTATAAATTGTTAATTGTTGCTTAATTAGATGACTTTGCTTAAAAATAATTATTCAAAAAAGTTCATAAGAAATAAAAATGTAAATTAAATCAGATATTAACGCTGGTTGCTTTATATAAAAAAACACAATGCATAACTAACAGATGGAAGTAAATAGTTATATAAAAAAGAGAGAAGGTATTGGGTCCCTTTTTCATGAGGTAGACCAGAAAGATTATCATTTCAACAGTACTAAAATTGAGTTTAATTATGAATTGTTTTATACAGGCAGACAAGCCTTGAAATATATCTTAGACATCATATCTGAGACTCATCCCGTTGAAAAAATATGGATGCCAGGTTATTATTGTCAGCATGTGACAAGATGGGTAAAAAAAATTTATACTAATTTACACTTTTATGATATCAATCCCTTTGAATTTGATCATATCTTAGATATTGGCGCTTTTGCAACCAATAAAGATGTAGTTTTAATAAATAACTATTGGGGGCTTAGCGACACCACATCAAAAAGATCAGGATATCCAATTATAGTAGAAGACCATTCACATGGATGGTTGACTAACAATTGTATTCATAGTAACGCCGACTATTGTTTTGCTTCATTAAGAAAGTCAATGCCAATACCATTAGGAGGTATTGCGTGGATACCAAATTCAAAATTTCAAAATACAGAAACTCGCTTTATAGTGGATAATTCTTTTTATGAAACCTTTGATAAATTGCATGAGGCCATGAAAAAGAAAACCCTTTATAAAAATGGATTATATAGAATCGTTAAGGAAGATTATCTTAAAGTTATTGATGAAACAGAAGATTTTTTAGATAAAAACCATGAAATCATAAAATTACGTGCTCAGGATTTGAAGCTTCTGAATAGCTATTTAAATATAGATTTTTTAAACCATAAACAAATCAATTTAAATTATCTCTACCAGCATTTAAAGGATGTTGAATTTATGAGGGTTATTAAAAGAAATGAACATACATCCTTTGGATTAATATTGCTGCTTAAAGATGAAAACCTTTGGGGTTCATTAAGAAAATATCTTATTGCGCACGATATTTATCCTTCTTTTTTATGGCCAGACTGTAAGGCTATGACAGATTGGTCCTATATGCTCAATATTCATGTTGATTTTCGTTACAATGAAAATGATATGGCTTATATAGCAGAAACAATAAACAACTGGACTAAACAAAATCGGAATTAAAAGTCACTTAAAATGAGAATAAAACTTTATGAGAGCGTAATAAAAAGAATGATGGATGTAATAATTTCCTTATCGGGATTGTTAATCCTTTCCCCTGTTTTTATCATGGTTTGTATTGTTTTGCTATTTTCAAATAAAGGAAAACCCTTCTTTTTTCAAAAACGCCCCGGTAAAAATGAAAAAATATTTAGCATTATCAAATTTAAGACCATGAACGACAAGAAAGATGAAAATGGAAATCTGTTACCTTTTGATCAAAGAGTCACAAAAATGGGAGCTTTTATAAGAAAATATTCTTTGGATGAAATACCACAACTGATAAATGTACTAAAAGGAGATATGAGTCTTATTGGGCCCAGACCTTTACTAATACAATATTTACCACTGTACAAAGATTGGCAGAAAAAACGGCATGATGTAAAACCCGGTATTACAGGTTGGGCTCAGGTAAAAGGAAGAAATGCATTAAAATGGAATGAAAAATTTGCTTTTGATGTTTGGTATGTAGAAAACATATCCTTTTTGTTGGATATGAAAATATTCTTATTAACCGTAAAAAAGGTAATCATAAAAGAAGGTGTAAATAGTCAGGCTGATTTAAATATGCCAACATTTAAGGGAACTGATGATGAATAGATTGACATTTTATTTTGAGATGAAAAATATTGTGGTAAGAAAGTAAAGCAAGAACCCGTCTGAAAAAAATGATTAATGAATTTAACCAGTGAAGTGAGGGAGATAAAAAATACCATTATTTTATAAGGTCTGATATGTGATTATGTAGATCTCTTATGGGGATGTCCAAGTCAGAGATTTTAAAATTTGACAGGAAATATGTTTGAACAAGTTGAATCAGTCAGAAGGTAGTTGCAACAATTTAAACTTTTGAAAAAGCAAGCTAATATCACCCTAAGCAGTATTTTGCGGCGAAGTGACGATTCGGGAGGGTGCGCATATTAGTTCATGTGTAATTATTATTCCGTGGGTGACAGTAGGAAAGTGGGCTGTTGCAGGAGCAGGTGCGGTTATCATCAGGGATGTGCCTGATTTTGACTCTATTGTGGGGAATCTGGGGAGAGTGATTAAAGTTGTCAAAAAAACACATTGCATGAGTAAGTTTTTAGTTATTGATGTTGACGATTCCAGATGGAATGACATCGTTTTTAACGCTTTACAGTATGATTTTTATCATACTCAATCGTATCATTTACTTGAAAAAGAAAACGAAGCTGTATTGTTTGTTTATTTTTTTGATGATAATTTTATAGCTATGCCATTCGTCATTCGTTCAATCCCTGACAGCGATCTTCAGGATTGCACTTCTGTTTACGGGTATTGCGGGCCGGTTAGTAATATTAAATTTATTGATTTACCATCTGAAGCGATCAAACAGTTTAATAAAAGGTTGAATTCGTTTTTTATGGAAAGAAAAATAGTTTCTTCATTTTCAAGACTTCACCCGATATTTCCTTTTCAGGAAAGACTTTTTAAAGATAGTGGTGAGGTACTTCCAATAAACAAGACTGTTGCAATTAACCTGAATCAACCTGCTGAATTGCAGAGGCATAATTACAATAAAACCACCAAATTGCACATCAACAGAGCTTTAAAAAATGGTATTTTCATAAGAAAGTCATCAAACTTTGAAGATTTGGAAAGGTTTATTGCTATTTATTATAAGAATATGCAACGCGTAAATGCAAATCCCGGCTACTACTTTAAACCCAATTATTTTCGTAATTTAATAAATGCAACTGATTTTAATTCAGTATTGTTTGTTGCTGAAAAGGATGGTGAAATCATTGCTGGTGGTATTTTTACTATTTGTAATAGAATTATGCAATATCATCTTGGAGGAACTAAAGATGAGATGCTAAAATTCAGCCCATTGAAATTAGTAATTGATAGCGCCCGAATTTATGCGAATGAAATGGGATGCAGTTATTGTCATCTTGGAGGTGGTTATAGAGGAGAAGATGACTCTTTATTTCAATTTAAATCCGGTTTTTCAAAAGATTTTTATGACTTTAAAGTATGGCGAAAAATTGTTAACACCCAGGCATACAATGAGCTGGTTGCAAGAAAGTTTGAGGATAAAATTCCAAACACTGATTATTTTCCACTTTACAGATTATAAAAAAATTGTTTTGTCGATAATCAGAAATTTATATTTTGGTCATGCGAGGCATGCAATTCATAATAAAGTTTATATGGAATAAGAGGTCTTTCGGTGAATTCTGGAAGACCTCTTATTCAGATTGCTTTTGACCTGGAATATTCAATGTGAAAAATGTTGACATCTTAAAAATAAAAGTAAGAATAGTTTTATAGCTGTTACAAAACATTTATATATTTCATGTTTGCAATTTACTACTGATGCATTAAAAATAATCACTAAATAAATTTAATTGTTTGAATGATAGAGTCAAACAAAAATAGTAAAATTAATAATTTTCCAAAGGATTACTGGCTTAAAAGGTTGGCAGGATTACAGTCTATAGTAAATCTGCCAAACAAAAAGTCACCTCACATAGTTAAAACCTATAGTGCAAAAAGTATTCGTTTCTCTTTATCAGAGAAGCAAACTAAAGAGCTGCAATCTTTCATTATTAACCATGAGGGTAATTTGTTTATTTGTCTTTTGACATCCTGGAATGTACTGTTTTACAGATATACCTCCCAGAAAGACATCTTATTGGGAGCACATATCAGCAATTCAGGTTTGGAAAACCAGAATAAGTTATGGAAAAACACACTTTTACTTCGTTCAGAAATAGATCCCTTAGTAGACTTTAGCAGTCTGTATGAAAAAGTTAAAGAGTCCTTTTTACTTGATTTCAAATACGAGAATTACCCATTTTTAAATTTGATAGATGACCTTAAAACGGCTTATAATTTAAGTCCTGATGATTTGTTCAATATTATGTTGTCTCCCAAAGTTTTATCCGGCGAGATGGATAATGAGGATAAATTGTTTTCAGAAGTTGAGATAAAAATTACATTTGAAGAGGTTGATAATCAGATCATCTTTGAAATAACTTACAACTCTGATATTTACGGTTTTGAAATGATTGAGAAAATAATCTCTCATTACAGGCAACTTTTATCTGAACTAATAAATAATCCAAATGTAAGTGTTGGGGAAATTGACTATATAAGGGATGAAGAACGGGAATTTTTGCTAAATACTCTTAATAGTGAGATAGTTGATTATCCAAAAGAGAAAACGATAGTAGATTTATTCTTAAAGCAAGTAAAGAAAAATCCTGATAATATAGCTGTAGTTTTTGAAAATAAAGAAATTACTTACAATGAGTTAGATAAGTTGTCAAATCAATTCGCAAACTATTTAATAAACGTACATGGAGTAAATGCAACTGATTTGGTTGCCGTAATGCTCGAACGAAGTGAATGGATTATAATATGCTTATTAGGTGTTCTAAAGTCAGGTGCTGCTTATATTCCAATTGATCCTAATTACCCTGAACAAAGAAAAGAATATATACAAAATGATAGTCAATGTAAAACAACAATTAATAGTTCTTTACTAAATGACTTTATTAATGATATAAATACTTACTCTTTAAATAAACCAGAAAATATTAATTTAAGTCCGGATAATTTATGTTATATAATTTATACATCTGGTACTACTGGTAATCCAAAAGGAGTAATGATTGAGCACCGAAATGTTGTTCGTTTATTTTTTAACAGTACTCCTCTTTTTGACTTCAATGAAAATGATGTCTGGTGTATGTTTCATTCCTTTTGTTTCGATTTTTCGGTTTGGGAAATGTATGGTGCATTATTATTTGGTGGCAAATTAATAATTGTTTCAGAATTGATTGCTAAAGATCCACTTCAATTTATTTCCATGGTTGATAAAGAAGGTATTACTGTTTTAAACCAAACTCCTTCTGCATTTTATAACCTGGTGGAGAGCACAAATATTTCAGAAGTTAGTTTGAATTTACGGTATATCATTTTTGGAGGAGAAGCGCTTTTCCCAAAACACATAGAAAAATGGTTCAATCAATATCCTGGCGTGAAATTCATTAATATGTATGGTATTACAGAAACCACAGTGCATGTTACCTATAAAGAAATTGATAAATATGATATAGATAATAATATAAGTAACATAGGGAATTGTATTCCTACACTTTCAGTGTACATACTGAATGAATTTAAAAAACTTCAGCCGGTAGGGGTAGTGGGTGAATTATATATTTCTGGTAAGGGATTAGCCAGAGGATATCTAAATCGGCCGGAGTTGACTGACCAGAAATTCGTTGCCAATCCTTTTATAGCAGGAGAACGGATGTACAGTTCAGGCGATCTTGCCAGATGGTTACCAGACGGAAGTATTGAATATATTGGAAGGAAAGATGATCAGGTTAAAATAAGGGGACATAGAATAGAATTAGGTGAAATTGAATCGAAATTAAATTTGTTTACAGAAATTAAACGAGCTGTTGTGCTGGCAAGTAATCACTTGAATGGAGAAACTCAGTTGGTGGCCTATCTGCAACCAAATGGAAAAAAGGGTAATGCCAAATTTATTCGACAACAATTGGAAGAATTACTTCCGTATTTTATGATACCATCAATTTTCATGTGGGTTGATGATTTTCCTATCACATTAAATGGCAAAATTGACAAAAAAAACCTGCCAGGTCCGGAATATGTTAGACCAGATTCTGGAACTATCCTGAAAACTCCACAGACTAAACTTGAAAAAGTTATTGCAAAGGTATGGGGCGAACTCCTTCAAATACCTTTTATTGATGTTGAAGATAACTTCTTTGAAATGGGGGGATCCTCATTAATGGCTCAAAGAGTGGTAGTATTATTAAGGAAAAGATTAAATGCAGAAATACCATTAATCAATATTTTTCAATTTCCAACAATTTCTCAGCTTGCCGAATTTCTGAGTAAAAATTTGAAGGTTGAAAATGAAAGTGAAACAATTTCTGATGTTCTTAATGCAAATGTTACCGATTCTATCAGTAACATAAATAATCAAGAACAACACAATAATTTTGTACCTGAAAAAAAATCAGTACTCGTTATTAATACAACAAAAGCACAATCTGAAATTTTAACTGACTGCTTTTTTGGTGGCGATAATGCAAAAAGAGCTTATAATATTTCCCTCTCTTTAAAATTTGCAGGTAAATTAAAATATGATGCTTTGGAATTGGCGATCCAATCTTTGGTAGAACGCCATGAATCCTTAAGATCTTCTTTTAGTGAAGACCTTCAATTCATGCATATTTATTCTGATTTTCATGTTGACATTTTATATCATGATATCTCAAACCTGGGAGAAACAGAGAAAAAAAAGTCAAAAAAATCTTTAATCAATGATGATGTTAATTATCTTTTCAATCTGGTTAATGGTCCTTTATTAAAGTTTGATTTAGTTAAAATAAATGAACTGGAGCATGAATTAATACTAACAGTTAATCATGCTATTTGCGATGGTTTAAGTATTGACATATTACTTGAAGAACTTGGTGTTCTTTATTCTGCTTTTTGCCAGGATAAAATACCAAACCTCAGCGAACCTGATCACTTCAGTTTGTTTGCTGAGAAGGAAAATAAATTTGCAGATAGCGATGAATATAAACGCTCAGAAGAGTTTTGGCTAAACAAGTATCATGAATCGATTCCAAAGCTTGAGTTGCCAATAGATTATCCAAGACCTAAATTGCGAACGTACAACAAACATCATTTGGATTTTCTTTTAGATCAAAGTCTTTTAAATGCATTGAAACAAATTGGTAATAGTGCTGAATCTGGTTTATTTGCCAGTATAGTTACCACTTTAGTTGCTGCATTTGAAGTGTTTTTATATCAACAAACAGGTCAAAATAATTTGGTTTTAGGACTGGCTAGCTCAAGTAGGGCCAATTACAATATGATGCATTTGGTTGGGCATACTGTTAACTTACTACCCCTTCGCAGTAAGGTTGAACCAAAAATAAGTTTCAAAGATTATTTAACACTGAGAATCACACAATTATTTGATGCCTACGAAAACCAATCAATTAGTTTCGGACATCTTCTCGAAAAACTTTATATTCCCCGGGATCCATCAAGAGTTCCTTTGGTTCCTGTTATTATAAATATTCAATTAGATGATGCTTTAGATATTAAGCACCACTTTTTTAATCTATCAACGGAAAAATTATATCATGAAAATAATTATGGAACCTTTGAAATTGAAATACAAGTATTTATGTCAGACGAGGGGCCTTGTTTCCGCTGGAAGTACAATACCACACTTTTCAAATCTGACACTATAGAACAAATGATGGCTTCTTTTAAAGAAGTTCTGAATGAAATAGTTGCTAATCCAAATGTTAAGATAGGAGATATAATAAAGGTTGATGATTCAGCTTATTCAAAATTGAATGGTACCTTGGTCTCATATCCACAATTACCATTTTATGAACTCTTTGTAAAACAGGTTAAAATTACCCCATTAAATCAAGCTCTGAAATTTCAGCATTCTGAACTGTCGTATGAAGATTTGGAAAAACAGATAAACCAAGTGGCGCATTTTTTGAAAGCGCAAGGAGTTAGAAATGGAGATTATGTTGCAGTTTCATTACCGCGATCAATTGAATTGGTAATTACATTAATTGCAATTATGGAATGTGGATCGGCTTATCTTCCTTTAGATCCTAACTTTCCGGTCAAGAGATTAGAGTTTATGTTGGAAGATTCCGGGGCTAAATTATTAATCACAACAAAAGTATTTTCATCATTGTTTGTCAACAAGTCCAAAGTATTATTTTCAGAAGATATATTTCAAAATTTAGCACAGTATCCAACTGATTCCCCGAATATAACAGTAGATATACATGAAATTGCATACTTAATATATACTTCAGGTTCTACAGGTAAGCCCAAGGGTGTAATGGTAACGCATAAAAATCTGGTCAATTTCCTGTTTAGTATGATGCATGAACCGGGTATTAAGGAAACTGACAAACTGCTGTCGATAACAACAGTATCATTTGATATTGCAGGTCTGGAATTATTTCTTCCACTTTTAAAAGGAGCAACAGTGGTAATTGCCAGCGATGAAACAGCTAAAGATAGCCGTCTTATGTTGGAGTTGTTAAAAAAGGAAAGCATAACTATTTTGCAAGCCACACCTTCCACATGGCAAATGTTATTAGATACCGGGTGGGAGGAATCTTTACCTGTTAAGGCTCTCTGCGGAGGAGAAGCACTACCCATGAGATTGGCAAAAAAGATATTGGTGAAAGTAAATGAGCTATGGAACGTATATGGTCCAACGGAAACAACCATATGGTCCTCTGTTAAAAGAATTTTGATGGAAGATGATGTAATCACAATAGGCCACCCGATAGCGAATACCCAATTATATATCTTAAATGAGCAAAATCATCTGGCCGCTCCAAATACAATTGGTGAGATATGCATAGCAGGAGACGGAGTGTCTAAAGGATATTGGAAACGTTCAGATTTAACAGATGAGAAATTTATAACGAATCCATTTGAATCAAAGAGTAACTCAATTTTATATCGTACAGGAGATTTAGGTAAATTGCTCCACACAGGTGAAGTACAATGTCTGGGACGTATGGATAACCAGGTTAAAATCAGGGGACATCGTATTGAACTTGGTGAAATAGAGCAAGCTGTTGACAGGCTTGAAGGAGTGCATTCTTCTGTAGTAATCTTAGATAAGGAACGCCTGGTTGCTAATATAATTTCACCACAATTAGATAGTCTTTCGGAAAATACTGTAAATAAATGGAAAAGGAGCCTGACAGAAATACTTCCGGCTTACATGGTACCTCAAAAGTTTAATTTGTTAAGTGAATTTCCTACCACTCTAAATGGGAAAATAGACCGTAAAGCCTTAAAGGAAATCATATCAGTTAATTATGCGAAATCTGCCTTTTCGATTGCTCAAACTAATTCAGAGAGAATTATAGAGAGTATTTGGAAAGAATGTTTGGGAATTGATAAAATAGATGTTAATAGTGATTTTTTTGAATTGGGAGGTCATTCAATTCTGGCAGTAAAAGTAATGGCTCTCATAGAGAAACAGACTGGAAACAGGTTGCCGCTATCCGCATTGCTGGAACATCCAACTGTTCAAAAACTAGCAGCATACTTGGATAAAAAGTATGTTACATGGGATTCATTGGTGCCCTTAAAACCAGAGGGGAGTAAGCCTCCCCTTTTTATAGTGCATGGAGCTAATCATAACGTTTTAATTTTTAAAAATATAGCAGAATATGTTGACGTTGAACAACCTGTTTATGCCTTGCAGGCTAAAGGGCTTAGTGGAGAGGTTGAGCCCCATAACTCAGTTGAAGAGATGGCATCTTACTATATTTCGGAGATTAAAACTATAAATCCGGAAGGCCCTTATGCATTGGGAGGATTTTCTATGGGAGGTATTATTGCTTTTGAAATGGCAAAGCAATTGAAGGCCGAAGGGAAGAAAGTAAAAATCGTTGCCCTTTTTGACAGCTATGTTTACCCTCATTATTATTATACTAACCCTTTAGTAAAAAAAATTATATCAACACTTTACAACATTAGTCAACTATTTTTCATGGCTTTTAACATGTTTAGCAGCGTGAAGAATTTTAAGCGCAGAAAGAACTTGCTTAAACTTAAAATTTCAGGATTGTATCTAAGGATAAAATATGGCAGGGAAAAACAGAACCAATTACAGTTTAATTACTCTTCAAAAATAGATAAGATGCATGCATTGGCATTTATCCGTTATAACTTAACTCCTCAAGATATAAAAGTAGATTTGTTTAGATCAACAGAAGACATTTATTTTGCGCATGACTATAAATATTTGGGTTGGAAAAGCATTGCATTGAAGGGAATCCGAAAACATCTTATACCCGGAAATCATTCTGAAATGTTTTTATCACCTGCTGTTGAGGAGGTTGGCAGTATTCTGCGAAAGATAATGGATAGCGATGATTCTGAAAATTATGAGTGAGGTATTTTGCGGAACATTAGAAGTCCGGACTCAGGGTTTTAACGAAAGGATAGAAGTTGACCCGGGAATAAAACTTTACGAAATTGAGTTATCCAAATTCCAGGAATCAGTTTCAGGTCTATTAGAGTTTTTGTCACCTTTTGAGAAGAACAGGGCAAACAGATACTACTTTAGTAATGATAAAAACCGCTATATAATATGCAGAGCGGTATTAAAATTACTATTGGCAAAACAAACGGGATTGGATGTTAATGAAATAGTTCTTGATACATATGCTAATAAAAAGCCCTGTTTGCCTTCTCACCCATCGGTATTTTTTAATGTTACAC